>CAMAYR010000204.1 GCA_945862355.1 Devosia equisanguinis
CTCCACCACCAGCACCATCTCGCCCGGCCGGGCGAGCGGAACCGCCAGCCTCTCGTCGTGCTGCAGCACACGCCCGGTTTCCAAGGCCCGCGGCAGATAGATGCCGATCGTCGTTCCCCTTCCGACCTCGCTGCTGATCGTCACGGTGCCGCCGGACTGGCGCACGAAACCGTAGATCGAACTGAGGCCGAGTCCTGTGCCTTTACCTGGCGGCTTAGTGGTGAAGAAGGGCTCCATCGCGCGGGTCCTGACCTCGGGCCGCATACCCACGCCCGAATCGCCGACCGACAGAAGCACGTAGTCGCCGGACGGCAGCTTCTCGTCACCGCCGATCTCGCCTTCGCCGACGACGCACTCGGCCGTCTCGATCGTCAGCGTGCCGCCGCCCGGCATCGCGTCGCGCGCGTTGATCGACAGGTTCAGCAAAGCGTTCTCGATCTCGCTGGGATCGGCGCGGACCTTCCACAGGCGCGGCGCCAGATTGGTCGTCAGGGTGATCTGCTCGCCAATCGAGCGTTGCAGTAACTCGACGAGGGCCGTGATCTGCTCGTTGAGGTCCAGAACGGCGGGCTCGAGCTGCCGACGGCGCGCGAAAGTCAGAAGTCGCGCGGTGAGGCGGGCCCCCATGTGCGCGGCCTCCTGCGAGCGCTTCAACAGCGCGAGCGACTTGGCGTCCTCCAGGCGCATCTCGAGCAGCTCCTGGTTGCCGGAGATGACGGTCAGCAGGTTGTTGAAGTCGTGAGCGATGCCGCCAGTGAACTGGCCGAAAGCCTCCATCCGCTGGGCCTGGGAGAGGGCACGCTCGCGATTCACGTCGTCGGTGATGTCGCGAAAAATGCCGACGCGGGCGCGCGGCCGGCCGTCCTCGTCACGGACGACGGTGCCGAGCACGGTGGCTGGAAACGTCGATCCGTCGCGGCGGCGGCATTCCACCACGACCGGCGAGGTCCGCACGCCGCTATCCCAGTCGCGCCAGGCATTCAAGACGGCATCGCGATCCGCCTCGCTCTGGTAGAGGCCGGATTCGGGCATCTGCTCGATCTCCTGGCGGGTGTGGCCGAACAGGCGAGACATCGCCGCGTTCGAGGTCCGAAGCCGCCGGTCGAGGTCGCCGAGCACCACGCCGTCCGGCAGTGCGTCGACCAGGGCGGATAGCTCCGCCGTGCGCTCGGCGACACGCCGCTCCAGCTCGGTTTCGACACGCTTGCGGTCGGTCACATCGCGCAACACGACGGAGAATGTGGTGGCGCCGTCGAGCGTGATCTGAGAAATAGACGCTTCTGCCGGGAACTCGCTGCCGTCCTTCCTTCGCCCGAAGATCTCGCTGCGCTCCCCCATGCGACGCGCGGCGCCGCCCGTCTCGCGGAAGTGGCCGATGTGGCCGGCATGTGCCGCGCGAAACCGAGCCGGCAGCAGGACCTCGAGCGGCTTGCCCAGCACCTCGGCCGACGCATAGCCGAACGTGACTTCCGCCCCCTGGTTGAACAGAGTAATGCGGTGCTTCTCGTCGATGGTGATGATGGCATCGGCGGCGATCGACAGGATGCCTGAAAGGCGGGCCTCCGACTGGCGCACAGCGCCCTCGTTGTGCCGACGCTCGGTGAGGTCCTGAAGGATCGCGACGATACGCACTGGCCGGCCGTCGCGGAAGTCTGCTCGGCCGTGGCACAGGACGAAACGCGTGCTGCCGTCGCTGGGGCGCACCACGCGGTACTCGGAAGAATAGGCGCCCCTGCCTGCCGGATCGAGAGCGGCGTTCAAGGCCCGGCGATGGGTCTGCCTGTCGGCGGGGTGGACGCGTTCCTCGATCGCCGCCATCGAGACGCGCGAGCCCGGTGGCAAGCCCCAGATCGCGGCGGCCACATCGTCGCACTCGACCCGGTCCGACGGGATGTCCCAGGTGCAGCTTCCGAGCTTGGCCACCTGCAGCGCCAGGCCGCCGCGTGCCTCGATATCGAAAAGGTTGGTCGCCACGAGGCCGCGGTAGAGAAACCACGCGCCGATCACCTTGTAGACGTGACCGATCACGTTGAAGATGCCGTCCACGTCCTTGTAGAGGGTGAAGAAGTGGGCGGCCATCGCCATGACGACGGCGGCGCACATCAGCGCCACGGGATCGAAGCTGGCGCCGGCCGATACCGTGGGCGAGGCACGCTTGATCAGGCGGAAAAAGCCGTGGGCGGCGATCAGGTTCAAGCCGATCAGAGCGTATTCGCTCGCTATCTTGAACGACGTCAGGCCCTCGCCCGGCACGAACGTCCGCGGCATCCAATGTGGCCGGTAGAGGAAGACCCAGGTGACGACCGCCACGCCGACGAGCACGCCCGCCACCCAGCGGCCGAGCCGCTCGGCGGGCAGCGTCGCCTCCCAATCGAGAAAGGCGGCAGCGAGCAGCGCCAGGGCCGCCAAGAAGCGTGCGGCCAGCCAGAAGTTGATGGCCTTCTCAGGGCCCGACTGCGTGACGAGGTCAGGCATGCCGAGATAGCTCTGGGCATGAAGAAAATCGAGGACGGCGACGCCGAGAAATGCGGCGCCGAGGATCACCATGTTCCGGTTGCGCCGCCCGCCACGCGAGGGTGTTGCGGCGATGAATATCAGCACGCACGCGATGATGGAGCAGATTTCCAGCAGGTTGTGCAGCGGCAGATAATTGGCGAGACCGGCCTCCTGGCCTGTGCCCAGCAGCCGCCACGCCCCGACCACGAGAACGGTCAAAGCCACGAGCAAAGCCGTGGTGCGGACGTACAGATGCCCCGTCAGTCGCGCGTAGAAAGACCAGCCAGCCGGATCAGCGCCCTCAGGGGCACCGCCACTCGGGCCCGGTGCTGACGGCATCTCGGTAACCTTTCCATAAGCCGTTGACGTAATTCTCTAAAACCGCTCCACGCGACCTCCGGATACCAGAGGTGCGGCCGGGCAGCGAGTTCAACGGGACAGTGCCCCAGCGGCGCGTGGATCGTCAATGCATGGCAAATGCTGCATCAGCAAAGCGATGACCTGCAACCGTCCGCGTGTGCAACCTCGGGTCCTCGATTTCACAGCAATCCAGGCGTCACTTCGCCTGGGCTCAACGCGGCTGGCGCAAGCTCACTTGTGGCGCCAACCGCTTTCCATGCAGGACTTGGACCGGACTTGGACCGGACTTGGACCGGACCCGGGCCGATCGGGTCAGCGGCAGATCAGGACGGGCACCGCGCTGTGGGTGACGACCTTGTTCGCCTGGCTGCCGAGTAGCAGCCGCGACACGCCGCGTCGGCCGTGGGAGGCCATGACGACGAGGTCGCTGCCTCGCTGCTTGGCGGCCTCGACGATACCTTCGGCTGGGAACTGGTCCTTCATGTGTAGCGTATCGCAGGGGACGCCCATCTGCTTGGCCATCGCGGTCGCAGCGTCAAGTACCTTCGCAGCATTGGCCGCGCAGCCCTGCTCGTACTCGTCGATCGGGAAGGCGACGCCCATCTCTCCGGACACAACGGCGGTCCACGGCTCGGTAACCGTCACGACGGTGACCTTCGCCGCAAGCGCCTTTGCCAATGCCAAGCCCTGCTCGAGAGCCTTGACCGAAAGCTCCGAACCGTCACTCGCGATAAGTAGATTCTTGTACATTTGCCTTCCTCTGGCTTGGCTCCGGCCAGACGAACGCCACCTCGGCGCCCGCCTGCGAATTGAATGAACGGTCAGTCCTTCTTGATCTCGATCTTCTTCTCCGACTTCACCGCTTCCGGCTTTTTCGGCGCGACGATCCTCAGCACACCACTGTCGAAACGAGCCTCGAGCTTGCTCTCGTCGATCGTGTCAGGCAGCCGTATCGCCCGTTCGAAACTGCCGTAGCTACGCTCGGACACATAGTAATTCTGCTGTTTCTGCTCACGCTTGGTCTTCTTCTCGCCTTTGATCGTGAGCAAGCCGTTGACCAGCGTGACATCGACGTCCTTCTGCTCGACGCCGGGCAGATCAACCTCGACGGTGAGTTGACTTGCATCGTCGTGGATGTCGATCTCGGGCCACATCGCCCCCGGCTCGGCGCCCCGCCCGAAGGCAACCGGCCAGCGCGGCCAGCCGTGCTCGATGCGGCCGAGCATCCGGTCCATCTCATCGCGAAGTACCGAGAATGGATCAACCACGCCTCCGCGGGGCGGCCCGTTGGTTTTGGGGATGGTTCGAGGCTCTGTCATCTGGTCCTCCTGCCGCTTGCCGAGTTGCGTGATCAGACAGGCGTGCCAATCACGCCGCCTCGGCGCGCACGCCCCAAAAAGCTCGCATGACCGCGCCTTGCAGATCTGTGTGCCAGCCCGGCGCGGGCCGCTCATTGACTGGCATCAAGCTTGGGCGGTCCGCGGGGGCGCCAGACGCTTCCTGGTCGTCGCCTGCGCGTCCAGCGCCAATTGTAGCCAGCCATCATTGCATCCCGCTGCATTTCCGCCATAATCGATGGGTTGGCGACAGCGCCGCAGACAGGGGCGACCATGAGCTGGGCGATCGACACTGCCGAGCTCGTGGGACGCACAGCGATGGCCGGTGGAGGCCACTTCGGCCGAGGTCCTGGCGCTGAGCGCTGCGGCGATGAAGTCGATCTCAAGATGAGCCAGGGCGAGCTCGCATTGCTGCTGGGTGCGAGCCGACCCAAGGTCAACGTCGCGCTCGGGGTTCTCGCGAAGGCAATGGCGATCACACGAAAGGGGAAGGAGATCTTGTGCCATCCCGCTGCGCTTCGCGCCTTTGCGGGGATGGAATAGAGGTGCCGCAGTCGGGCCTCAATTGCGCCCGCCGGCCACCCGAATCGAAGGGGCATTTAGGTCTCGTTAAGCGAATCGACGCTTGAGTAGCGCTCACGGATTTCAGTCCGCCGCGGAGCGCAGGAGGTCGTAGTGATGGTGATGAGCGTCATCGAGGATCGTAGTGTCACGGATCGCGTTCCGGAGCTCTCGGGGGCTCGGGTTCTGATCACGGGGTTGGAATCCGGTCACGGCGTGGACATCGCGCGTGCCTTCGCGGAGCAGGGCTGCCGGCTGGTGCTGCAGAGCCCGGCGCTCGACACAGCCCTCGACGTGCTGCTCGAGACGCTGGTGAAAGATGCCGAGGCCGTGCACGTCACGGAGGGTCCGATCGGCGACGAGGCGAGCGCGATCAAGTGCGCGCAGTCCGCCGTCGGCGTCTACGGCGGGCTCGATGCCGTCGTCAATCTCGCCCGGCTCGACGATGCTGGCCTCGGGCCCGACGCCGGGCCCGACGAGATCGAGGACCGGTTGGCTGCTACCCTGCGCGGGCCGCTGCTGATCACGCGCGTCGTCGCCAATCGGATGCAGCTCACGTGGCGCGAGGGGCTGATCCTCAACATCGTCACGCAGCGTGCGCCGGAGACGCCGGCCGCTGAAATGCTCGGTCGCCTTGCACGAGCCGCACTGGCCGCGCTGACCAGACGAGAGGCGCAGCACTGGGCCGACAAGGCAGTCCGCGTCAACGCGATCGTGCCGGGCGATGATCCTTCCTGCGAGCCCGACAGCTTCGAGCCGGGACTCAAGTCAGAGCCGGAGATCGCCGCGCTGGCCGTGCGGCTTGCCAGCAATCGGGGCAAGGCGCTCGCCGGCCTGGTGTTCGAGGCGCCCGGGCACGGCTGAGCGGCGTGCGGACGGGAAAAGGCGCGGACGGGACTACTCGTCCGCCAACTCTTCCCGGATTCGCATCCAGATGTCGGCCATGACGATGCCGGGGATGGTGCGACTGTCGACGGCAACCTGGTGGATGAGCGGGCTCGTACCCGTCGACAGCAGCGCTGCACGCGCGTCCTCGTCCTGCTCGAACTTGGCCGTATTGGCGCGTTCCATCAGCGCCCAGTGATCGACCGTGCCGACGACGACCTCGCGGCCCTCGTAGACGATACGGTCGCCCGGCTCCACCTTGGGACCGGCCGACTTGGCGGAATGACCTGCCAATTCGGCCAGTCGCTCACGGTCGGCCGCGTCGGCGAACTTGAGACCCTGCCAGAAACCCTCGACGCTCGAATACCAGCGGCCGTCGAGCTCGAAGGAGGTCTCGGCGAGGTTCGAGATCAGCCGCAACGGCATCGGCGTCTCGTCGAAGGTGATGTTGATCGGCGGCTCCGCCCGGAAGGTGGGCCGGAAGGTGGACCGGAAGTCGGCCTGAGCGGTCGGTGGAGCATCCGCGTCGTCCGCTTCGTCGCCGTCGGACTTGTCGTCGTCGGCTTCGTCCGTTTCGTCGGCGTCGAACTTGTCGCGGTCGGACTGCGCCGTCCCGGGCTCGGATGGCTCGGGCCTGTCTGGCTCGGGCTTAGATGGCCCGGCGGCGCGAAAGGTCAGCCCGTCCTCGTTGATCGTGTCGACACGGTAGTGCTGGCCGGCCACGTCGCCCGCCACGGCGAGCAGCTCGGAGCGCTCGGTGTCGGATTCCACCGTCAACGTTAGATAACGGCCGGTCTGTCGAATGCGCATCTTTCCCGTCTTTCCGCTCGCGTGCGTGCGGCCACTGGACCTCGCCGCGCGCCTCGCCTAACTCTCGACTATGCCGACGAACAAATCCACCATTGCCGCGCAGATCGACGCGGTGCCGCAAGAGAACGCCGCCGCTGCCACCGAGGAGCCCGCGGAAGTTGCCGCCGTGCGCCGCAGCGGGCCGGAGGTCATCGCCGGCTATCTCAGGGGGTTGCCCGGCTCCCCCGGCGTCTATCGCATGATCGACGCGGAAGGCAATGTCATCTACGTCGGCAAGGCCCGATCGCTGAAGGCACGCGTTTCCAACTACACCAAACCTGCCGGTCACACCAACCGTATCGCGCGCATGATCATGGCGACGGCGACGATGGAATTCGTCACTGTCCGCACAGAAGCGGAAGCGCTGCTGCTGGAAGCCAACCTCATCAAGCGCTTCCGGCCGCGCTTCAACGTGCTGCTGCGCGACGACAAGAGCTTCCCGTTCATCCTGATCGCCCGCGACGCGAGCGGCGGCGCGCCGCAGATCATGAAGCATCGCGGCGCCCGCAACCGCAAAGGCGACTACTTCGGGCCGTTCGCTTCGGCTGGAGCCGTGAACCGCACCATCAACATGCTGCAGCGGGCTTTCCTGCTGCGCTCGTGCCCGGACAGCGTCTTCGAGAGCCGGACGCGGCCATGCCTGCTGCACCAGATCAAGCGGTGCTCGGCGCCATGCACGGGGGAGATCGGCCTCGAGGACTACGGCGGCCTCGTCGATCAGTCGACACGGTTCCTCAGAGGCGAGAGCCAGAGCGTGCGGCGAATGTACCAGGAGTTGATGGCGGCGGCGGCCGCAAACCTCGAGTTCGAGCGTGCGGCGACCTACCGCAACCGGCTTTGGGCGCTGGCGCACGTGCAAGCCGACCAGACCATCAACACCGACGGCGTGGAGGAGGCGGACATATTCGCGGCCCACCAGGACGGCGGGCAGACCTGCATCCAGGTGTTCTTCTTCCGCGCCGGGCAGAACTGGGGCAACCGCGCCTACTACCCGAAAGCCGACCGCAGCATCGAGGTGGCAGAGGTGCTCGAAAGCTTCATCGCGCAGTTCTACGACGACAAGCCGGTGCCGCGGCTGATCCTGGCGAGCCACGAGTTCGAGACGCGCGAGTTGATGGCGGAGGCGCTGACGACAAAGTCAGAGCGAAGGGTCGAGATCCGCGTGCCTCGGCGCGGGGCCAAATCCGGCCTCGTCGAGCACGCGCTGCAAAACGCGCGCGAGGCGCTGGGGCGCAAGCTGGCCGAGACGGGATCGCAACGCACGCTGCTCGCCGGGCTCGCCGAGCGGCTGGGCCTGGAGGCCGCGCCGCGCCGCATCGAGGTGTTCGACAACTCGCACATTTCCGGCACCAACGCGGTCGGCGGCATGATCGTGGCGGGACCGGAGGGCCTGGTGAAGAGCGCCTATCGCAAGTTCAACATCAAATCCGAGATCACCGCGGGCGACGATTACGCGATGATGCGCGAGGTGCTGACGCGGCGGTTCAAGAGATTGGCCGTGGAGGAGCCCGAAGGGGCCGGATCGAACGATGCCGACCTCGTTGAAGTCGAAGTCAAAACTACGGTGCCGGGTCCGGAGGGTCCGACACCGGACGATGCCGACGACACTGCCTTCCCCGACCGGCCCGATCTCGTTCTGATCGACGGCGGCGCGGGCCAGCTCAAAGTCGCGCAGGAGGTGATGGCCGATCTCGGCATCGACGGCATCCGGCTCGTCGGCGTCGCCAAAGGCCCGGACCGCGACGCCGGCCGCGAGCACTTCCACATGCCCGGCCGCGATTTCTTCATGCTCGAGCCGCGCGATCCAGTGCTCTATTTCATCCAGCGCCTGCGCGACGAAGCGCACCGGTTCGCGATCGGAACGCACCGCGAGAAGCGGCGCAAGGCGATCGGCGCCAATCCGCTCGAGGAGATCGGCGGCATCGGCCCGAAGCGGAAGCGGGCGCTGCTCAATCACTTCGGCTCGGCCAAGGCCGTGTCGCGCGCCGGCATCGAGGATATGATGGCGGTGGAAGGCATCTCGGCGGAGATGGCGCAGAAGATCTACGACTTCTTCCACGAGCGGCGGGGGTGAGGCGGGAGCCAAGGCTCAAAGTCGACATAGTGCCAACGCAAATCCTGAGCACACGGTATTGGCGGGTCGTGCGTCCGGGCCAGACGGATTAACCAGCAGCGGACGGATGGCCTAATGGCGCTCCACGGGCGATGCGGCGGCGGACCCGATCGGCTATCGTGCGACGATGGTGGATGGTTTTGCGCGAGGTGTTGCAGTGGCCGAGGTCGTACTCATCCATGACGGCGAGGACAGGGCCGACGGGGAGGAGCTGGCGCGCGAGATCGAGCGTACGGGCACCAGCGTCGCCGCGCTGACGCCGGGCCGGCGCTACATGGAGCTATGGCGCGACACGGTGGTGGCCGAGCTGGAGCCGGCGCAGGCGATGGTGCTCGTATGGTCACGCACTACGTTGCGCTCGTCGACGCTGGAATTGGCTGCGCGTCTAGGTCTGGAGGCCGGCAAGCTCGTAATCGTTCGCGGCGGAGGCCTCGAGCACGAGGCGCTGCCGCAGCCGTTCCTGGCGCTAAAAACCGTCAGCGTCGGCGACTGGGAGGCGATCGGGGAGGCGATCAGCGCCAAGTTCGCAGAGCCGGCAGCAACCGCGCCGCCTGTGGTGGAGCGCCCGTTGGCCAGCCCGCTGCCGAACGCCAGTTGGGCGAACGAAGTGCCCGAGCCCGCTGCATCCGCGCCGGGCTCTACTCGCTTCGAGAAAGCCTTGACCGGCCCCGGCTCTGCGGCACCCGCTCCATCAGCCGAAGCGGACGCCAGCACGCATCAGGAAGGCGATGCCGCAATTGTTGAAAAGGCGAGCAAGAAGGTTGCGCCGACCACCGCGTCCGATGCTCCGGCTCCACCGCCACCGGCACCGGCACCGGCACCGGCACCGGCACCGGCACCGGCACCACCGCAGGCGGCACC
>CAMAYR010000205.1 GCA_945862355.1 Devosia equisanguinis
GCTCTGGAAGGCGCGAAACAACCCCGCGCGGGCTTTCTCAGGAATGCCGGGGCCGTCGTCGAGCACGTCGCAAACGACGCTGCCGCCGTCGCGTCTGCCGACGATGCGGATTTCGTTTCGTGCGCCGGCTGGCTGCTGCTGCTCGATGGCCTGCACCGCGTTGCGCACGACGTTGTTGAGGATCCGATAGACTTGGTCGCGGTCGCCGTCCATCACGACATCTTCGCCGATTTCGATCCGATAGGCGATCTCCGCCCGAGGCAGGGCGAGCCCGTCGCCGACCTCGATGGCGAGGTCGGCGAGCGGGAACGGGGTCCGGCGCGGCTCTGCTTCCTCGGCCCTGCCGTAGCGCAGCGTGTCGTTGCACAGAGCGATGGCACGGTCGACGGAGGCGACGAGCCTCGGCGCGAAACGCTGGACGGCTGGATCCTTCGCCGTACTCAGGCGATCGGACAGCAGTTGTGCGGTCGCCAGAATGTTGCGCAGATCGTGGCTGATCTTGCTGACGGCAAGGCCGAGCTCGGCGAGCCGGTTCTTCTGGTGGAGCATCGAGCGAAGCTCCTTCTGCATGTTCTGCAGCTCGCGCTCCGTGGTTCCGATCTCGTCGGTGCGCGCACTCGGCGAGATGATAAGGCTCGCGTTTTCCGGGGCATGGCTGAAAGCCTCGATATTCCGCGAGATGCGCAGGATCGGCGCCACGAGCAGCCGGTTGAGGGCGCCGTAGACGAGGGCGGCCGCGATCAGTGAGATGATGATCGAAAGCCCCAGGATATTGAGGGAGTAGGTCAGCATGGCGTTGCGGAGCGGCGCCTCGGGCAGGACGATCTCGACGAAGTCTTCCATTCGCCAGGCGTTGGCGCCCGTCGGCGCTGCCGGATGCCCGTAGACGCGGATCGTCTCATTTCCGTTCGCTGCCAGCACGCCTAGTGCGTCTGCGATCAGGCCGAGCCGTTCGCCCAGCGCACGCCACATCGGTGTCGCCGGGTCCCTCCTCAGATCGTAGCTTCGGTTGATTTCTATCGGGCCTTCCGGTGGCAGTACCAGCCGACGCATGTCGTTGCGCTTGATCGCGACGTACTGGACTTTGGCCGTCGACAGCAGCTCCTGGCGCACGGCGGGGGGAATGTTGTGATCGGGCCGCGCGTCGGCGGCGAGGGAGGCGAGGCGTGCCGACGTCAGCCGGTCGGTGAGCCAGTTGATACGGAAGTTGGCGATAGAGGGCAGAAAGATCAACACCTCGGCCAGCATCACGAAAAGGGCGGTCAACAGCAGGAGCTTCGCAGAAAGCCCCGTGCCCTGTGCACCGCCGGGCGGACGGCGCACGTCGCCTGCATTGGCTGGTCCGGGATGGATTGCCCTGCGCAGGGGAACCACCGAGCGAGCGCGGGTGAGCAGACGTTCAGCCAGCGACGTGGCCGCTGTCGTCAGACCTGGGTCGGTCTTCTGCTGCACGTTGCAGATCCCCTGATTGCCAACTCGACAGTGGCTGCCCGCTCAGGTCGAGGAGCTGCCCGGCTCGAGCCGATCCAGCACTCAGCCGAGTTTCTTCAGCCAGCCTATCACCCTTCGCACCATTGGGCTCGACGGAGCTGACGCATAGTAGCGTATGGCGGCCCGTTTGTTGACCTCGGTTAGTGTCGGGTAGGGGGAAATCCAGTCCGTCATGGCTTTGATCGTCAGCTTCTGCGCAACGGCGAGGGACCACATCTGGATCAGCTCGCCAGCGTGGGAACCCACGATGCTGGCGCCCAGGATGCGCCCTTTGGGTCCGACGACGACCTTGACGTGACCCTCGGTCTCCCGCTCGGCCTGGGCGCGGTCGTTCTCATGGTAGGGCCAGCGCAGCACGCTGACCTTGTGGCCGGCCTGCCGGGCCTGAGCCTCGGAAAGGCCGACGTGGGCGAGTTCCGGATCGGTGTAGGTCACCCAGGGCACGCGGCCGGTGTCGACCTTGGCCGGTAGGCGGAACAGGATGCGGCGGATCAGGATTCCTGCGTGATAGTTGGCGACGTGGGTGAATTGTAGGCCGCCGATACAGTCGCCTATGGCGTAGACTTTCGTGTTGGACGTGAGCAGGCCAGCGTCGACTTTGATGCCGGTGCGCTCGTAGGCGATCCCGGCTGCCTCCAGATCGAGGCCCTGGAGATTGGGTCTGCGCCCTGCCGCGATCAGGATGTGCGATCCCTCGATCGTGTCGCGGTCCTCGCCCGACTTTACCGTCACCCGGATCGCCCCGGCGCGGCCTTCGACCCGTTCGACCAGGGTCTGCTCACGAATGACGAGGCCTTCCTTGCGCAGCGAAGTGAGCACGATCTCGGAGAGTTCGGGATCGTCCTTGCCCATCGCCTTCATGCCCTCGATGACGGTCACGCGGCTGCCGAGCCTGAGGTGTGCCTGCGCCAATTCGATGCCGATTGGTCCGCCGCCGACGACGATCAGGTGCTCGATGCGCTGGGTGTTGTCGAAGATGGTCTCGTTGGTGAGGTAGGGGGTCGTGTCGAGGCCAGGGATCGGGGGAACCACGGCGCTCGAGCCTGTGGCGACGATGAACCGCCGCGCCTTGATGCGGTGCTCTCCCGCGGCGACGGTCTCCTTGTCGAGGAATTTGCCAGCGGCCTCGATAACGCGGACACCAAGGGCGGTGAAGCGCTCTACGCTGTCGTTGGGGGCGATCGCGCCGATCACGCTCTTGACATGATCGTGAACGCCGCGGGGGTCGATCTCGGGGTTGACCGCGCGGATGCCGAACGGCGTGGCCGTCCGCATCAAATGGGCCCGCTTGCCCGCAGCGATCATGGCCTTGGAGGGCACGCAGCCGTAGTTGAGGCAATCTCCGCCCATCTTGTGGCGCTCTATCAGCACGACCTTCTCGCCGAAGGCGGCCGCTGCCGCAGCGACCGACAGGCCACCGGATCCGGCGCCGATGATGCACAGGTCGCACGAGATTTCTTCCATTGCGGTATCCTCTCCGCGGGGACGCGAGATGGTGGCGGGCTTATGCTGCTGCACGACGGCGGCTCCAGTATTTGAGGGCGACGGGAATGAGCGCGACAACGCCGAGGGCAATGCCCGCCCAGACCAGCTCGCGGGTCACGATCTGAGTGAGGTCGATTGAGTAGGTGCAGGCGGTGGCCGGATCGGAGTGGCCAGCGGCAAGACAGGCCTTGTAGACGGCATTCTGCGCCTCGATGACGCTGCCTAGTCCGCTGCCGGCCAGGGAATAGGCCGTCGTACCCGGGATGATGCCGATCCCGGTGCCGATTACGAAGGTCGATAGGCGAACGCCAAGCAGGGCAGGGACGAGATTGACGATCACGAAGGGGAACGCCGGCACCAGCCGCAGGAACAGCAGATAGCTGAGCGCATTTTCCTGGAAACCGTCACGAAGCTTGGCGACAAAAGGTCCGGCCTTTCCCGCCAGCGTCGAGCCGAACGAGGAGGTGACGATCAGGAATACGATCGTGGCACCGATCGTCGCGCCGACCACGGCGGCGGGGGCTCCGATCTGCCAGCCGAACAGCAGCCCCCCCGACAGCGTCATGATGAGCCCGACCGGCAGCGACAGGGCGATGATCGCCACGTAGAGCCCGATGTAGCTCAGCACCGCCAGGGCGAGGTTGTCGGCGATGAACGATTTCAGCGCGTCGTAGTTCAGCCCGATGGTCTTGAGCGATAGATAGCGGTGCCAGCCCATCGACAAGGCAAGGGCCATTACGGCGGCGAGCAGGATGAGCGGAAGCCAGCGCCTCACGAATGAGGCCTGAACGGTAGAGGACGGGGGGCTTTGGCTGGTCATCGGGTCTCGTCTGGGAGCGTTGGACGGCGGGGCGGGGTGAAAAAGCGCGCCAAGTTGGCGGGTGTGCGTGGCACTAGAACTGACAGCATTGGCAGGGGAATGGAACCGCCCCTCGCGCGCTCGTGATGGCTGGAGCGGAAACGTGATCGGCCGTGAGCTGACCGGCCGTCGACGTGATCCCCCCGTTGGGCTCGATCCGCGTTCAGACATGTCACGGCTCGGCATTTGGCCGGTGGTATCCGCCGGGCGGGATGGGCCACGAAAGTACGACCCGGTGCGGGGGGCGTCGCATTAGTATGTCGCGGTGGCAGCCATTGCAGAACGGGGAGGTTCCCGCTATCTTCTAACGATCTTAGCCGCCTAAGATCTTGGAGAGACGTTCGTGGTTCGGTGCCCAGGCTGGCTCGCCTGCGGGCTGTCACGGCACCAAATCGTTGTACGAGGCTTGGCATCGGGTATGACACGCGCAGCTCCCCCACATGAATTTCGGCCCGACGGCGCGGTGACGAACCCACGGGTGTTGGAGCTGGCCTTGGAGAAGAAGCTGCGTCAGGCCGGCTTGCGCCCTACGCGCCAGAGAATGGCGCTGGGCGCACTGCTCTTCAGTGCCGGGGATCGGCATGTGACGGCCGAGGACCTGCATATGGAGGCAGTGGCGACGGGCGAACGGGTGTCTTTGGCGACGGTATACAACACGTTGCACCAGTTCCTGCAGGTAGGTCTCCTGCGCGAGGTCGCAGTGGCGGGAACGCGTGCCTACTTCGACACCAACACGTCGAATCACAATCACTACTTCATCGAGAGTGCTGGTGAGCTGGTCGATATTCCATCCAGCTCGATCCGGGTTGATGGATTGCCGGAACCCCCGCCCGGCATGCGTATCGAGCACGTCGACGTGGTGGTTCGGCTGGTGAAGGCCTGAGGGTCGGAGCGCGCTGGGCACCAGGGGTTCACCTCGCACCTCGATGCTCCCTATCAGTGGTCGGCCTGGAAGCCTCACGTGCCAGGACGCCTCATTTGCTCGTCGCGGGCCGCGCGAGGACTGGAAACGCGGATCTGAAGTCGCCCGACCTCACCTGACGATTTCCCCTTTGTAGACCCCCCAAAGTCGCGCCTGCTCCACGTAGCCCGCCAGGCTCGCGATGCCGACCTGGCACCAGCGACCGTCGCACCAGCGGACGTTGGCGATCACACCGGCCTCCACCTGCGCGATGACCCCGGCGCTTTCCCGGGCATCGGCTTTGAGCGCCACCTGTGGCGGCGTCACGCCGGGCTTGATCTCCCAAGGCAGCACGAGGGCTGTCCGCCGCCCCGACAGCAGTGACGCGAGCACCCAGCCGCTGGCGCCTTCCGAATCGCGAACCCTGCGCCAGGCGTCCGACGACGCGATGATCTCCACGGGCAACCCCGCTCTACGGAATACCCAGTCGATGCCGTGGTCATGGCCAGGTCCACGGCGCACATTCACCCGGTCGGCTTTCAGGCTGACGAAGCGCGGCGCGGACACTCCAACTGCGGCAGAGGCGCCATCTCCGCTTCTTGCTCCCGTCACTTCGGAGGTCGAGGTGACGGCAGGACTGAAGATCTGGGCGTGGACCGGCGGCAAACAGCCGATGACGAGCACGGCTGCGACCCCCGCGGCGGCGGCTCTCGATCTTGGAAAAGGGAGAAGTCGCATTGTCGGGCAACCTGGCATCTCGTTCGGCGGGACCGCCTCGCATGGCGACTCAGTTCAGCCAGCCGAGGAACTCTAGCCAACTGCGCTGTCGTGTTCAATTTGCGACGAGGGCGGTAGCGGGACGACCGTGGGGAAGGTTCTGACCGGTGATGGCCTCAGGCTGTCGAGCGATCCTGTACCGCCGCCAGAAGCGCTTCGAGCGCTGCTGCGCGCGACTTGGCTTCGAGCATGTCGTCGGCGATGAGCAACGCGGAAAGCAGCAGCAACCGGTCATCGCCCACCTGCCCGTATTCGGCGATCAGACTGTCTAGCTTGACGCGGACGACCTCGGACAGTTCCCGCAGCCGCAATTCATCCCCGTCCGCACACGACAGCCGAAAGATACGTCCGTTCAACGTCACTTCAGCTTCAGCCATGCCATTGTCCGCCGTATGCAACCGGTGGTGGTGGCCTCAGACCCCGAAAGGGTGCCCGCGGTAAGAATCACGTTGCGTTGTCTGCGAGACTATCCAGCGAGTCGAGCACCCAATCAATGCGGTTGAGGACGTGGTCCTGTCGGGCGCGGAGTTCCACGATCTGCGCCCGAGCATCATCGAGCTCCGATTTCAGCCGCTCGCATTCCGCGCGCCAACCGGTGACGTCGCGCGGCTCGCGCACACTTGCCACAGCAGCCACCCTGGGGGTCTGCACAGGCTTTTTCGCCGTCGGTTTCTTCTTCGCTGCCATCGATCCCGCCGCCTCGCCCCCGGATTGCTCCATTGCCCCTGCAACCCGTCGAATCACATGCGACGTTACGTGCTGCCGGATTGTGGCGTCAACTCATCAGGCCGCGTGGAGGCCTATCGTCGTTGGAACAGGGTTTACGTGTGGCAGCTTGTGTTCATGCTACGATCCGTATGGCGATTGACAGAGCGACCGTGCCGCAACATCTAAAGAGTGAAAGTGCGCGTCCGCCGACACTGCCGTTCGGCTGACGGCACCGCTCTCTACTGCGGGTGACGAGCGGGCGGCACGGTCGAAGGCGTCCAAGGTGTCTCAGGTAAAGTATATCTTAGTCGATCAATGACTTCTCCAGGGGAGACGAGGAATGGCAGTCAAGGTGGCGATCAACGGTTTCGGCCGCATCGGGCGTAATGTGCTGCGGGCGATCGTCGAATCAGGACGCAAGGACATCGAGGTCGTGGCGATCAACGACCTGGGCCCGGTCGAGACGAATGCACACCTTTTGCGCTTCGACAGCGTGCATGGCCGCTTCCCCGGCGAGGTCAAGGTCGCCGGCGACACCATCGACGTCGGTACAGGCCCGATCAAGGTCACCGCGATCCGCAATCCTGCCGAGTTGCCACACAAGGCGATGGGTGTGGATATCGCGCTCGAATGCACGGGCATCTTCACGTCGCGGGAGAAGGCTGCGGCCCATCTGACGGCCGGCGCCAAGCGCGTGCTGGTGTCCGCTCCTGCCGACGATGTCGACCTGACCGTGGTCTATGGCGTGAACCACGACAAGCTCACCAAGGCCCACATCGTCGTCTCGAACGCCTCGTGCACGACGAACTGCCTGGCGCCGGTCGCCAAGGTGCTGCACGAGGCCGTCGGCATCGAGAAGGGCATGATGACGACGATTCATTCCTACACGGGCGACCAGCCGACGCTCGACACCATGCACAAGGATCTCTACCGCGGCCGGGCCGCCGCGCTGTCCATGATCCCGACCTCGACGGGCGCTGCCAAGGCGGTCGGCCTCGTTCTGCCAGAGCTGAACGGCAAGCTCGACGGTTTCGCCCTGCGCGTGCCGACCCCGAATGTCTCCGTCGTCGATCTCAAGTTCATCGCCAAGCGTGAGACGACGAAGGACGAGATCAACGCTGCGATAAAGAAGGCCGCAGCCGAAGGCCCGCTGAAGGGCATCCTCGGCGTCACCGATCAGTCCAACGTATCGATCGACTTCAACCACGACCCCCGCTCGTCGATCTTCCACCTCGACCAGACCAAGGTGATGGAAGGCAAGTTCGTGGGCATCCTGTCCTGGTATGACAACGAGTGGGGCTTCTCCAACCGCATGGCCGACACCGCCGTGGCGATGGGGAAGTTGATCTGAGGGGCTCTGGAAGCGGGGGCTTTGCGTTCAGGCGCGCCGTCCTCGCTTCTCAGCTCTGCTGGCGTCTCTGTGTCTGACGGGGATACGCCCGGAGGCCCACGGCTACAAACGCCTGTTATTTCCCGGTTTGGTGGCGTTCGCGCTTTCGGGAGTGTATCGGCGCGCTGCTAGGCGATGCTGGCGGATCGCGGCGTTGCTGCCTCGATCCACAGACGCTCTAGCCGATCGGCGAGCATCGACCAGTCGTAATTGGAAGCAATGAGGGACCACGTCGCCTCCGACACGGGCTCGGGGTTACCTAGTCGCGCCACGATCGCATCGGCCATGTCGGCTGGGCTTTCGGCAAGGTCGAAGTCGCGCCCAGGGACCAACTGCAGACCTTCCGCTCCGACAGCCGTCGATACCACAGGTAAACGCGCGGCCAGCGCCTCGATGATCTTCAACCTCGAGCCGCCCCCGATCCTCAGCGGGACGGCCATCATCGCGCTTTGCGACAGGTATGGTCGCACGTCCGGTACGGCTAACGCCTTCGGTGGCTCTCGCCCGCTCCGCCAGAACCGGGGATGGCGAGCGACCGACGATTGCCAGCGTGGCATCGGGTACGCGAAGGCGAACGGCGGGGAAGATCTCGCTGAGCAATAGCTCGATGGCGTCTTGGTTTGGCCGCCAGTCGAGCGCTCCCAGAAACAAGATCTGGCGCGAATTCGGATCGGCTCTCCCGGCCGAGTAGAATGCCAAATCGACACCATTGTCGATGCACCCGAAAGGGACCTCTCCATAGAGCCGGCGGCCGACGCCGGCGTCCTGCTCGCTCACGGCTACGATCCGAGACACCGAGGCAAACGACCTGCGCTCGAAGGCCAGCATCTTGCGCCATTGCTCTCGCACGTAGGCGCGTTTGAGTGAGCTTGGCTCGGTCTCCGCATAGCGCTGCCAGATTACCGACTCGATGTTGTGGGCCTGAAGCACCACCGGGCCAGCGATCCCTGCTACGCAATAAAGATAGCCGAACCACTCGACCTGCCAGAGGTCGACGCTACGACCGGCAGCATGCGCCGCAACGGCCGATCGCATCGCATTGCTGTGGTGGGACTGCACCGAGTAGGGCGCTGACGAGACGATGTTGGCGGCAAGTCGGCCGTAAAATGCTGGACCGGTCTTGGCTGGCAGTGGCGCCTCGACCATGATGGGCTCGATGTTTTGATCACGCAGGAAGGTTGCAGCGATGTCTCCTTCTTCCTTGGAGGAACAGCGCGCGATGTAGGTGATACGGTGGCGGCGGGCTAGGGGCAGAACGAGGTTCAACGATCTCAGCCGCTTGCCGGAATTGGGCGGATAGGGAACGTCGCCGTCGACGATCGTCGCGTCCATTGCTGCGGCCTCGTCATTTTGAGAACGGCCCCTCCTATCACGGCACCCTGTGCGCGCGGCTAGGCGATGGGCAAAGCGTTAATTGCGCTGTGGGCTGAGTTAATCGCAAATCCAATCGGCCTTGGCGGGCTAGAGCGGGCGCTGGCATATTCACGCCGCGTTGACAGTGGCAGGCAGCACGGCGGCGATCTATGGCTGCCGACGGGGCCAGGATGCCATATCTCCGCCGATCGCTCACCGGCAATGAAGTAAGCGAAGATTGGCATTGCGAGGTAATGCATCGGCTACATCGACGTCGCAGTTGTTGAGCCCAAAGAAGACCGCGCAGGCTCGGGTGAAGCCTCACTAGTGGCCCGTCGCGCCTAAATCGCTCCATAGCCGCAACCACCGTCCGATTTAGGCGCGACATGAGGGCCACTAGAATCAATAATGGCT
>CAMAYR010000206.1 GCA_945862355.1 Devosia equisanguinis
CCCCCAGCGCCTCGCCGCTGGCGTTGCAGCCGCGCAACGTCGAGGTGTCGTGCTTCTTCTCGATGCCGTCGATCGCGAGCAGGCGGCGATAGATGGTCGGCACCGCGTGCGCGACCGTGACGCGGAACGTCTCGATGCATTCGAGGAATCGCTCCGGCGTCGGCCGCCCTTCCATCGTCGCGCACGTCACGCCGTTGCGCAGGGCGAACAGCACGTTGTGGCCGAGCAGCGAGATGAAGCTCCACTCGCCGGCCGCCAGCACCACGTCGTTCGGCATTGGCGGCACGCGATCCCGATTTGCGTTGCCGCGCGCGACGAGCCAGCGCTGCGCGTGCAGGATGCCTTTTGGTCGCCCCGTCGTGCCGGACGTGTAGCACATGAACGCGGGGTCCTCCGCGCCGGTATCCGCCGTCGCGATTGCCCCCGACGCGCACATTTCCTCGAATGATTCCTCCCCCGCCCTCGCGCCGAGCGCGATGACGAGGCCCTTCGGCAGCTTCGCGCGCAATTCGCGCAGCGGCCCCGCCTGCTCGTCGAGCGCGATCGCCGCCACGCTGTCGCTGTGCTCGAGCACGTATTCGACGTCGGCGACACCGGTGGCGGTATTCTGCGTGACGGGCACCGCGCCGAGCTTGGCGAGGCCCAGGAACGCAATCACGAACTGCGGACAGTTCCACATCCGGATCAACACGCGGTCGCCGCGCGCGATCCCTTGCTTGGCGAGGCTCCCAGCGAACGCCGACACGCGCTGGTCGAGCTCGGCATAGGTCAGCGTCGCGCTATCCGCGACGATCGCGATCTTCGCCCCGTCACCTGCCGCGATGCGCTTGTCGAGGCACTCCGCCGCGATGTTGATCTTCTGCGGGGTCTCCGCGTAGCGGGCCCAGGTGTCGAGTTTGGGATGAGGTGGCATTCACGCTTCTCCGTAGGGCGGGTCAGCGCGAACGCGCGCAACCCGCCGAATGTGGCAAATGAAATCGGCGGGCTCCGTGCCTGCGCACTTGCCCGCCCTACCCCTCAAGCCCCGTACCCGGGCCCCTTGTAGCTCGGCTTGCGCTTCTCGAGGAACGCGCGGATGCCTTCCTGGCAATCCTTCGTGCGCGTGATCTCCTGGATGGCGGCGTACTCGCGCGCCCAGCCCTCGTCGGAGCGGTTGGAGTTCCAGTAGAACTTCACGAGATCCTTGGCATAGCGCACCGACAGATAGGGGTTCGACGCCACCTGGCCGGCGAACGCCATCACCTCGTCCATCAGCTTGTCGTGCGGGAACACGCGATCGACGAGCCCGATGCGCTCCGCCTCCGCCGCGTCGATGATCTTGCCGGTCAGGATCATCTCGAGCGCTCGCCCGACACCGACGAGCTTGGGCAGGTTGCGCGCGCCGCCGCTTTCGGGGAGGAACCCCGCCGGCACCGCCACTTCGCCGAGCTTGGCCTTCTCCGATGCGTACCGCAGGTCGACCAGCGTGCAGATCTCGAGCCCGATGCCGACGGCCGGCCCGTTGATCGCCGCGATGGTGATCGCCGGCAGGTCCTCGAGCTTCTTGAAGCAGCGCTGCAGCACCGAATGGCGCAAATCATTGAAGAAGTAGTGCGCAAGCTCCTTGTAGGGGCCGAAGTTGCCCATGTCGAAGTCCTCCGGCCCTGCGCCGAGCGGTCCCGCCTCCGACTTCAGGTCGCCGCCCGCCGAGAAGCCGCGCCCCTCGCCGGTCAGGATGATTACCTTGATGTGGCTCTGGTGTTTGATCTCGTCGAGCAGGATGTCGAGCTCGACGCGCATCCGCACGTCTACCGCGTTGAGGAAGTCCGGCCGGTTGAGCGTAATGACGCCGATGCTCTTCTCGTCGGGCCGCAGCGGGTTGGCGCGAACCTCCCACTTGATCGTTTGATATTCCATGTCGCGATGGCTCCAGGTGATGTGAGGGCTGCCGATGCTGCCACGGGCGTGCAGGATGTGCGATAGGCAAAGCCCCTGTCTCGATGTCGCGCCGCCTGATAGGCTGCTCTGGAAAAAATGAAACGGGATCTCACCAGACATGGCGCAGCACGTTCTCAAATCCAGCCCCGAGACCTGCCACTGGGGCTATTTCGACGCCGGGCAGAAGCCAGTGATGGAGATCGCCTCGGGCGATGAGATCACCATCGAGACAGTGAGCGGCAAGCCCGACACCATGCCGCCGCCGGGCTTCATCGTGCCACCCGAGCTTCTCGATATTCACGCGCGGCTGCCGCAGATCATCGGTCCGCACATCCTCACCGGCCCGGTCTCGGTCGCCGGCGCCATGCCGGGCGATGTGCTGGAGGTCGAGATCATCGACGTCGCTCTGCGCTGTGACTGGGGATACAACTCGATTCGCCCGCTGGCTGGAACCCTGCCCGACGACTTTCACGAGGCCCGCACTCTCAATATTCCGATGGATATGAGCCGCATGGTGGCCAAGCTGCCGTGGGGCGTCGAGCTGCCGCTGGCACCGTTCTTCGGCGTTATGGGCGTGGCCCCGCCACCCAACTGGGGGCGTATTTCCTCCGCCGTTCCGCGTGCGATGGGCGGCAACCTCGACAACAAGGAGCTTGGGCCCGGCGCGAAGCTCTTTTTGCCCGTATTCGTGCCGGGAGCCAGCTTTTCGACCGGCGACGGCCATGGCGTCCAGGGTGACGGGGAAGTGTGCGTGACCGCCATCGAGACGTCGCTGAAGGGGCGCTTCCGGTTGACCGTGCGCAAGGACTTGAAGCTGCCCTATCCCCGCGCCGAGACGCCGACGCACTACATCACCATGTGGATGGACCCTGACCTCGACACCTGCGCCAAAGAGGCGCTGCGCGACATGATCAGGCTCGTCACGGAGCGGATCAACATTTCCCGCGAGGACGCCTACACGCTGTGCAGCCTCGCCGCCGACCTGCGCGTCACCCAGACGGTGAACGGCTCCAAGGGTATCCACGTGATGCTGGCCAAAACGGCCGTCCACGGCCAGTGACACGCTAAGGCTCAGGCCTCGGCGACGAGCCTGCCGTCGAAAACTGGCCTTGCAAACGACAGGCTGTTGCGTGAACATCCCTCGTCACGAGCGCGCTACAGTCGCGCCGAAACGAGGGAGACGCCATGCTTTTCCGATCTGCGGCCATCGCCGCTGCCGCGCTCGCCGCATCTGCGGTTGCGGCCTCCGCCCAAAGCAAGTTCCCCGAGCGACAGATCCGCTTCGTGGTGCCGTTCGCACCGGGTGGCGGCGTCGACGCCACGGCGCGGCTGATCGCCCAGCAGATCCAGGAAAAGCAGGGTGCGCAGGTCATCGTCGAGAACCGGGCCGGCTCTAACGGCACGATCGCCGGCGGCCATGTCCAGCAGGCGACGCCGGACGGTTATACGCTGCTCTACTCGGGCGCGACGCACGTCATGGCCCGTTACGTGATGAGCAAGGCTCCCTACGACCCGGTGACGGACTTTACGCCCGTGGCTCGCACCGGCGAGGCGCCGCTGGTGGTGGTCGTGTCGCCGAAGCTCGCGCAGTCCTCGCTCAAGGAGATCGTCGCCGAGGTCAAGAGGGCGCCAGACAAGTGGACATTCGCTGTGCCGACACTGGGCTCGCCCGGTCATCTGGCAACGCTGCTGTTCGGTAAGATCGCCGGCGTGAAGCTCACCATTCTGCCGTTCCGCGGAACCGCGCCTGCACTGAACGACGTCGCTGGCGGCCACGTACCGATCCTGATCGACGCGGGCGTGGTCCTTTTGCCGGCTGCGGCAGGCGGCACGGTCAAGGCGGTCGCCATCACCACGGCCAAGCGCTCGAGCCTCGCACCCGATCTCAAGACTTCGGCCGAGAGCGGTATGCCTGGGCTCGAGTTCGCTTCCTGGTACGGCATGTGGGGACCGAAGGGGATGCCGGCCGATGTCACCGCGAAGCTGAATCAGATGGTCAACCTCGCCGTTGCCAATCTCGTCAAGGAAGGTCGTTTCGCCAAGGTCGGCGTAGTGGGCGTCCAGGAGACTGCGCCGCAGTTCGCCGCCTTCATCGCCAAGGATGTCGCCCGCAACGCCGAGCTGCTGAAATCGGCTAACTTCGTACCAAAGTGAGCATCTGCGACACCGCCGAAATGAATGCGGCCCGGTCTCATCAGACCGGGCCGCTTTGCCGTTAGACGCAGTGTTGCTTTTCTTGAACCAGTGTTTATGGCGCCGTGTTCGTTCCGGCGTGACCGGGCGGGGCCACGAGGCGCCCCCCTCGACTGGATTTGCTCAGTGCTTGGCTGCGTGCTTTTCAGCGCCGTGGCTCGAGCGGGAAACGATGAGCCCGCCGAGGATCACGATTCCAGCGCCGACCACCTCGAACACCTTGGCGATCGTCTTCGCGTTGGTGCCGAAGTTCGCCGCGAGCTGCTCGATGTAGGGCTTCAGTACCGGCTCGGTCGCGATCAGCTCGCCGGCCACCCAGCCGAGCAGGGCTGCACCGGCCCAAACCAACACGGGATAGCGGGTCAACAATGCCAGGATCAGCGTGGCGCCGAATACGACGAGAGGTATCGAGATGACGAGACCGAGGATGATGAGCCACATCTGTCCACCCGCAGCGGCCGCGATGGCCAGGACATTATCGAGGCTCATCACGACGTCGGCGATGGCCACGATCTTCACCGCCTCGAACAGGCTGTTGCCCGCCTTGACGCTATCTTCGTCCGTTTCCTCGCTGTTCAAGAGCTTTATCGCGATCCAGAACAACGCGAGGCCGCCAATGAGCTTCAGCCACGGCACGTCGAGGACATAGGCGATCAGCACCGTGAATATGATACGCAGCACGACCGCGGCGCCGGCGCCGAGCAGGATGCCCATCGTGCGCTGTTTCGGCGGTAGATTGCGACAGGCGAGCGCGATCACCACCGCATTGTCGCCCGACAGGACGATGTTGATGCCGATGATCTTCAGGATCGCCAGTGCGGTCACCGGGTCGACCCCCAGAGAGCCGAACACCTGGGTCATCCAGCCAGAAATCTGCTCCATTCGACTTCCCCCTCATCCTCGAGGTCGCAGCCTGGAGCTCGAAAAGCTCCGGCGCATTGTCCTCTTGGGATTGTCTTGTTCTGATCCTCATTCGATCGTCCCGTGGCTCGGGACGGCGACGCCGCTTCTGGCTGCTCCGATCCTTGGGCAGGCTCGCAGGCGTCATCTCTTAGGTCACAGCCGCCAGCCACGTAAAGCGAAACCGGACATAGAAATACACCCAAATAAATACCTATGACTTTTGGCCGATGTCATTCGAGCCCCAGCCGTGGCCGTTATCGTCACGACCCCCAGACTGAAGAGGTCGCACCATGCCGCTACGCGTTATGTTTATGGGAACTCCTGACTTTTCAGTGCCTACCCTCGCTGCCATCCTTGCGGCGGGGCACGATGTGGTGGCTGTCTACACCCAGCCGCCTCGTCCAGCAGGGCGCGGTATGGCCGAGCGAAGGTCGTCCGTCCACCAGCATGCCGAGGCCAATGGAATACCGGTTCACACACCCGTAAAATTACGATCGATCGAGGCCAAAGCCGAATTCGAGTCGCATCGCGCCGACGTCGCCGTCGTTGTTGCCTACGGCCTTATCCTGCCCAAGGCCATCCTCGATGCCCCCCACCACGGCTGCCTCAATCTACACGCGTCTGCCTTGCCTCGCTGGCGCGGCGCCGCCCCGATCCAGCGCGCCATAATGGCAGGCGACCAGGAAACGGCGGCCATGGTGATGCGAATGGAGGAAGGTCTCGACACCGGCCCCATTTGTCTCGCCGAGGTCGTTCCGATCGGCGATAACATCACCGCGGGTGAGCTTCACGACGTTCTCGCCGCGCGCGGTGCCGGACTGATGGTGCGAGCGCTTGGACTGCTGGAGCAAGGCGCGCTAGCCTCGACCTCTCAGTCGGAGAGCGGCGTCACTTATGCCGCGAAGATCGACAAGTCGGAAACGCACGTCGACTTCTCCGCCCCTGCCGCGCGGGTACACGACATGATCCGCGGACTTTCTCCATTCCCTGGCGCCTGGTTCGAGGTCGGCGAGCATGGCAAGTCGGAGCGCATCAAGGTGCTGCGATCGAGGCTTGTCTCCGCAGGCGGCCGCGCCGGAACCGACGGCGAGGTCTTGGACGCCGACCTCACCATCGCGTGCGGCGAGGGAAGCATCCGTCTGGTCGAGCTGCAGCGAGCCGGCAAGAAGCCCATGACGACAGCGGAGCTGCTCCGCGGCTTCGCCCTTCCCCCAGGCACGCGGCTGCGCTGATGTCGAGCGACCCGGCACGAGCTGCCGTCCTGCAAATTAAGCCTTAATTAACGACGAGGTGGGGCGCCGGCCCGCCAACCGATACGCTGGCCCGCAGGCGCGTGAGTCCGATCGTCCGAGGTGAAACCGCCGAGGACGTGCAGCGCAGGATGAAGCAAGGGCTGGAGTCGTTCCGGCCAATCCACTTCAGCCGGAAAGTCTCTAGGCGTCCTCGTTTGCCGCAATGTTCCATCCAGTCCATCTATCGAGGTCCGGTATGCGTCGTCTCTTCTTCTCGGCCATCCCCGCGCTGGCCACTCTGCTTCCGCTCGCTGCCGCTTCCGCCGAAGGCGCCCAGACGGTGCGGATCGAGCCGCGCCCCTATTATGGCGCCGTCGTAACAGTGGAGCGCGGCGTGCGGGTATGGCGCCCACTGCCGCCCACGCGGCACATGATCATCAACCCGACGAACGCACCTGTCAGCGTCAATATCACCGATATTCGCGAGACCGTGCAGCATACGGGCCCTTCCGGCGGTGCTGCCGCCTCGGCCAGCGCGAGCACCGGCGGACACGCAGGCGCGCCATCCTACTATTATGGTCGGCCGCATCGACATTCCGGTCGTGCCGGCAACAGGCAGCACCGTTCTGGCCGGGCACTGCGTTGATCGGCCGCTGCATTCTGCGCTGACGTTTGACTTGGCGCAGTAGGGCACATATAAGCTGCCGCTTCATAGAACTCGACGCGCTCGACGACAGGCGCGCCTTTCACCGGAAGCCACGGGCCCGGGGGGAGGCGTGATGCCGTTTGGCGCTGACCTTCGTGCCGCAGGTCGGCAGTCAATTTGTTGGAGAACTTCCCGTGAAGCGCACATATCAGCCGAGCCGGCTCGTCCGGAAGCGCCGTCATGGCTTCCGCGCTCGCATGTTGACCAAGGGTGGTCAGCGCGTATTGGCCCGCCGCCGCTCGAAGGGCCGCAAGCGCCTGTCCGCCTGACCGGGCGATCTGGGGACTTTCGGGCTCGCGGCGAGGAGGTGCCCGTGCGCATCTCGACTTTGAAGAAGCGCTCGGAGTTCCAGCGGGTTCGCGGCGGCGGCAGATATAGCTGCCATACGCTGGTTGTCGAAGGAAAAGCGCGCCCTGGCGATACCGGGGACCGCGATGCTGGTGACGGCGCCCGGTTCGGATTCACGATCACGAAGAAGCTCGGTGGAGCGGTGCTGCGAAATCGCATCCGTCGACGCTTTCGAGCTGCGCTCACCGAGCTGGGGCCGGATGCGGCGAACCCACGCTTCGACTATGTGATCGTGGCGCGCTCTCCAGCGCACGATTTGCCGTTCCATAGGCTGTGCGAGGAGTTGTCGGCGGCTATTCGTCGTGTCAATGAGAGCGCCGATACCCGGCGTGCTGCGAAAGCGCCGGGAAAGCAAGCGAAGGGGCGGCTAGCTTCGCCCAAGGTTTCGATTTCCAAGGACACCGCGACTTGAGCAGGGTTGACGCCCTGCCGTGACGAGGTGACCCCTTATTCCGTGTGGTAAACGCGGATAGAAGCAGCCCAACCTCTCAGCGCCGTTCAGCTTGGCGGAGCCCACGCGTCCATGTTCTCCCAACAGCCCGACCAGAAGAACCTCCTGGCCGCCATCGTTCTGTCGATGGGCGTGCTTCTTCTCTGGCAGTACTTCTATGCCGGCCCGAAACAGAAAGAGGAGTTGGAGCGTCAGGCCCGCCTCAAGCAGACGACGGCTTCCCAGGTCGGCAGCACCGCGCCCGGCGCCCCTGCCGCGGGAACGGCGCCCGCCCCCGGTCAGGCTCAACCGGTGACGCCGGGAGCCGTCGCGCCCGTTGCCACGCTGAGCCGCGAGGATGCCCTCAAGGCATCGCCACGCATCGCTGTCGAGAGCCCGGCGCTGCGCGGCAGCATATCGTTGCGCGGCGGTCGGATCGACGACCTCAGTCTTGCCAAGTACCGCGAGACCGTCGAGCCGACGAGCAGCAACGTCGTCTTTTTCTCTCCTTCGGGCGTAGCCAATGCCTACTATGCCGAGAAAGGCTGGGTCCCAGCGCCCGGCATCGACCAGAAGATGCCCGACAAGGATACGGTCTGGACCGCCGAGACGAAGGGCGCGCTGACGCCGACGAGTCCGGTCGTATTGAGCTGGAACAATGGTCAGGGCTTGGCCTTCCGCCGCACCATAAAGCTGGACGAGAACTACATGTTCTCGATCGGCGACGAGGTCGAAAACAAGTCCGGCCGTGAGCTGACGCTCTTCCCCTTTGCGCTCATCTCCCGTCATGGCGTGCCCAAGCTGGAAGGCTTCTTCATTTCTCATGAGGGCCTGATCGGCGTGCTCGGCAACGAAGGCTTGAAGGAGATCGCCTACTCCGAGCTTACCGGCGAAATCGATAAGAACATCAGGCGCAACCCGAATAGCATCTCCTCCTTTCGTGAATTCAAGAACGTCACCGGCGGCTGGATCGGCATCACCGACAAGTATTGGGCTGCGGCACTGATCCCCAAGCAGGACTTGGAATACGACGCCCGCCTCTGGGCGCGCCGTGAGGCCGGCAAGGAGTACTTCCAGGCGGATTACCGTCAGCCCGGCGTCACCATCGCGCCCGGCGCGACCGGCAGGGCTGACACGATGATGTTCGCCGGCGCCAAGGAGATCCGCGTCGTCGATGCCTACAAGGCAGACCTTGGCATCAAGCAGTTCGAGTCGATCATCGACTGGGGCTATTTCTGGTACTTCACCAAGCCGCTCTACCACGTCCTCGATTGGATCAATCGGATCGTGAAGAACTTCGGGCTCACGATTCTGATCATCACGGTGCTGGTCAAGCTTCTGTTCTTCCCGCTCGCCAACAAGTCCTACGAGTCGATGGCGAAGATGAAGAAGCTGCAGCCGGAAATGGAGCGCATCCGCGAGCGCTTCAAGGACGATTCTGCGGCCCAGCAGAAGGAAATGATGGGGCTCTACCAGAAGGAGAAGATCAACCCTCTGGCTGGCTGTCTGCCGATCCTGGTCCAGATCCCGGTGTTCTTCGCGCTCTACAAGATCCTGTTCATCTCGCTGGACATGCGCCACGCGCCGTTCTTCGGCTGGATCCGCGA
>CAMAYR010000207.1 GCA_945862355.1 Devosia equisanguinis
TCGTGTCGGTGTCCGACTGCACGATCTCGAAGCTTCGCATCCCATCACCTGCCGAGTGAGCCGCCCTCGACAAGAGAAATAGCTGATTCGCAAACCAACCCAGACCCTTACGCCATCACCACCGGATCGGAGTTACGGAAGCAGGTAAAAGGCAAATCGGTTTTCTGCGCGTCTTTCTCGGTTGCGCGTGCGGCAGTTTTTGTCTGCGGACAGCTGGGAGCTTCCGCCGTTCTGATTTCGACGCGGCCCGGCTCCTGCCCGGCTCTGGCGCCGATGCAACGACAACTAACGACTGCGGGAATATCAGCAATACATTGGCACCGGCTTAGCCGCAGCCCTCACCACCGTCCGATGATGATGCCCGCCGCCTTCTCGCGGTCGCCCGCGCCAAGCACGAAGGCGTCGTCGACCGTGATTCGGTTGCGTCGATCGGTCAGCCGCTCGAGCAGTCGGCCGTGCATCTCCTGGCGTACCTTTCCGTGCGCGCTGGAGCGTCCCATATCGACGAGTTCGGCCGGGTCCTCCTGGAGATCGAACAGTTGCGCTGGGAAGCCCTTGTAGAAAATGTACTTCCAGCGATGCGTACGCAGCATGAACGCGCGCGCGTCGTTGGCGCCTTTACCTGTAGCTTCACGCGCCTGATAGAAGCCATAGTCGAGCTCGGACAGGACAGCATCGCGCCATGCCGTCGGCTGCGGCCCGCGGATCAGCGGCAGCAGCGAGCGCCCCTCCAGCCGATGGCGCGAGACATTGGAGGCGCAGGCGTCGAGGAACGTCGGCACGAGGTCGATCGCCTCGACGAGTTCACGACACACGCTGCCGCGCGTGGCATCGGCCTCGCGCGAAGGATCGACGATGATCAGCGGCACGCGCACGGAGGGCTCGTGGAACAGCTCCTTTTCGCCGAGCCAGTGGTCACCCAGATAGTCGCCGTGGTCGGAGGCCAACACGATCATGGTATCCTTGTCGCGGCCCGAGCTTTCGAGCCAGGCGAGCACGCGTCCGATGTGATCGTCGATCTGGCGCGTCAGGCCCATGTATGCCGGTATCACTGCCTCCCGCACTTCTTCGCGGGCGAACGAGCGGCCGATCTCCATGTCCATGAAGGCCTTGTAGACCGGGTGTGGATCGACCCGCTCCCGCTCGTGCTTTACGGCCGGCACCACATGATCGCGCGTGTACATGCCGAAATAGGGGCGCGGCGCGATGTAGGGCCAATGCGGCTTGATGTAGGACAGGTGCAACAGCCACGGCTTGTCGCCCGCGTCGTTGAGGAAGGCCAACCCGCGGTTGGTGATGTAGGCGGTCTCGGAGTGCTCCTCCTTGATGCGGGCTGGATGGATCGAGTTCCTGAGCTCCCAGCCGGACAGGATCTCCCCGTTCGGCCCCTCCCCGGAGTTGGCCCAGGTGTCCCAGGGGTTGTCGCCGTCGTAGCCGAGCTTGCGCAGCCACTTGTTGTAGGCGAGACCGGTCTTGTCGACGTTCGGCGGGTGGACGCCGTCGTCGCGCTCCCACGGTTCGATGTTGCCTTCCGATACGATGAGATCGATGTCGGTGTGCTGTGTCAGGCCGAGCCGCGCCCTTCCGGCGGTGTCCTGCGTGATGTGCGTCTTGCCGGCCACCGCGACGCGCACGCCTTGTTGCATCAGGTAGTCGCCGATCGTGAGTTCGCCGATCGGCAGCGGCACGTAGTTCCAGGTGGCGCCGTGCGAGAATACCGTGCGGCCCGTGTAGAAGCTCATGCGCGACGGCCCGCATACCGGCGCGTTGACGTAGGCGCGGTCGAAGCGAACGCCCAAGCGTGCCAGCTTGTCGATGTTGGGTGTCTTAAGGTGCGGATGACCGCTGCAGGAAAGATAGTCCCAGCGCAACTGGTCGCACATGATGAAGAGAATATTGCGTACTGCCGACATGCCGGACCGCGAGCCTCCCTTACATTCGATGAGGGCAGGCTATCCCATCGGCAGGCACAGACGATAGCGGTGAAGTTGCCCGCTGAGTTGCCCGGCATCGTTTGCGCTGGCACGGCATGCGAAGCTTATGCAATCCGAGGTGCCTGACCATTGGCAGCATCATGAACCGATCCTTACCGCCATGTCGGACGACCGGCAAATCTTAAACTGCAGCCTTCCAGGGCACGAATGGCTCCCCGGCTGTGTGGATGAAACTGATCCTCAACGCGGTGTGAAATGCAGCACAGCGAATTGGCCTATTCTTCATCATCACGGGTGTATCCGCTTTGAACACGTGACGTGTTATCGACGGAGCCGATCGAGGGCGCATGACGAGCAGCCCGGCGGCAGCCAGGTATCAATCCATCTGATCGGGTTAGGACAGGCAGATGCAGTTCGCCCTCGCAGCGAATTCCAACGACGCGAACAAGCACGACGGTTCTCGATCGGACGGCGCAGGTGGCGATGTTGACCACGATTCCGGCGACGAGAGCAGCCTTCCTGCCGCAGTTGAAGACCCATCCGATCACGCGGCGGTGCGCGTGCTGATGCAACGCAGTCGCATTGCCCAGCTCATGAAAACCATTCCGCAATTCCGAAATATACTGATCATCGAGGATGATCAGCGCGACAGCGACCGCCTCGCTTCCACCCTCCGCTCGATCTTCGGCTACGAGATCAAGCTCCGGCAGTGCCCCACGTTGGGGACGGCGCTCGATGCGGTTCTCGAGGATCAGCCCGACCTCGTCTTCCTCGACGACCGCATGGGCCCCGTGGACAAGGCCGAGAAGAGCGTGCCTTTCCTGCGCACGGCGCGCTGCACGGCCACGATCATCATCGTCAGCGGCTATGTCGACCGCCGCCGGCGCGCCGATATTATGAAGCTCGGCGTGAACGAGGTGATCGACAAGGACGAGTTGGACGGCCTCACGATCTGCCAGACGCTGGTCAAATCGCAAGCCGCCAAGCTCTGAGTCTGCCAGAGTCCGAGCCCACCGAACGGCACGGTGCTCAACGCCCGCCGCCCTCCAGATAGGCCTCGCGCACCTCCGGTTTATCGAGCAGCTCCGCGCCCGTACCCGACAGCGTGATGCGCCCGTTCACCATCACGTGAGCGCGATGCGCCAGACGCAGCGCATGATAGGCGTTCTGCTCCACGAGAAAGATCGTCAGCCCCTCGGAACGATTCAGCTCGGCGATCACCTCGAATATCTGCTTGACGATCAGCGGCGCGAGCCCGAGCGACGGCTCGTCGAGCAGGAGCAGGCGCGGTCTTCCCATCAGCGCGCGCGCGATCGCCAGCATCTGCTGCTCACCACCGGACATCGTGCCGGCCCGCTGATCGCGCCGCTTGGCCAGTATCGGGAACAACCCCTCCACGCGCGCGAGATCGACATCGAACGTGGCTTCGCCTTGCGCGTTGAGCAACGCGCCCATCTGCAGGTTCTCGATGACGGTCATGCGCGGAAAAATTCGCCGGCCCTCAGGTGACTGGGCGAGGCCGAGCCGCATGATCTCGTGCGTGGGCATGGCCGAGATGTCTTTTCCGGCGAATTCTATTCTGCCTGCCGCCGCGCGCGGGCTGCCGCAGATCGTCATCATCAGGGTTGTCTTGCCGGCACCGTTCGCGCCGATCATCGTCACGATCTCGCCTTGGCGGACGGCGATGTCGACCCCCTTCAGCGCCTCCACCTTGCCGTAGAACGTGTGCACGCCGGCCACCTGCAGGAGCGGCGCCGCTGCCGGGCTCGTGGTCGCGGCGCTCATCGCGGCAGTCCTTGCGTTGCTTGCGGGATCTCTTCGTCCTCGACGCCGAGATAGGCCGCGATGACTTTGGGATCGGCCCTGACCTCAGCGGGCGTGCCGTCCGCGATTTTCGCGCCGTGATCGAGCACGACGATGCGGTCGGAGACCTGCATGACGACACCCATGTCGTGCTCGATGAGCAGGATCGAGATGTCGTGCTCGCGCTTGATCGCCTGCAGCAGCCCGTTTAGCTCGGCGCTCTCGCGCGGGTTGAGCCCGGCGGCCGGCTCGTCGAGGCACAGCAGCTCGGGCCCGGTACACATCGCTCGTGCGATCTCGAGCCGGCGCTGATCGCCGTAGGCGAGCTCGCCCGCCGCCGTATCAGCACGGTCGGTGAGCCCGACGCGCTCGAGCCACACCATAGAAAGGTCCACTGCAGCCGCTTCCGCCGAGCGCCAGGAGGCAAGACCGAGAAGCCCCTTTACCGAGTATCCGGAGGCCCGCATCAGCTTGTTGTGTTGCGCCACCATCAGGTTCTCCAGGCACGTCATGCCGGCAAACAGCCGGATGTTCTGGAAGGTGCGGGCCCCGCCAGCGCGCGCGGTGATACGGAAGTCGGCCATCCGGTGAAGATCGAATGTGCGCCCGTCGCGCCGGGCCACGACGATGCTGCCCGCCGATGGCTTGTAGAACCCCGTGATGCAGTTGAACACGGTCGTCTTGCCCGCCCCGTTCGGACCGATCAACGCCGTGATGTCGCCGCGCCGCGCGACGAACGAGACGGCATCGACGGCCATCAGGCCGCCGAACCGCATGGTCAGGCCATCGACCGAGAGGATCGGGGCTCCACTCATCCCTGCCCCTCCCGCACGTTGTCGGCCGCGACCACGGCGCCCTTGGTCCGCACGATCGTCGGCGTGCGGGTGCCGATGAATCCGCGCGGCCGCCAGATCATCATCGCGACCATGACGAGCCCGAACACCAGCATTCGGTAGAGCTCGAGATCGCGGAACAACTCGATTCCGCCCACCATCACGAGTGCGGCGACGGCGACGCCCACCTGGCTGCCCATGCCGCCCATCACCACCATCGCGAGGATTGTCGCGCTCTCCATGAACGTGAAGCTTTCCGGGCTGATGAACCCCTGCCTCGTGGCGAAGAACGATCCCGCGAAGCCACCGAACATCGCCCCCATCGCGAACGCGGAGAGCTTCACCATCGTCACGTTGAGCCCCAATGCGCGGCAAGCGATCTCGTCCTCGCGCAGCGCTTCCCACGCGCGCCCGACAGGCAGCCGGCGCACGCGAACGGTCACCCACGCCGTCAGCAGCGCGAGTGCGAGAATGATGTAGTAGAGCCAGATGATCCGGTGCAGAGAGGAATGCTCGACGCCGAAGAAACCGCAGAAGCTGCCCGGCCCGCAGTTCGCATCGAAAACGAGCCCGAAGAAGCTCGGCCGCGGAATGCCCGAGATGCCGTTCGGCCCGCCCGTGAGGCTCGACCAGTTGAGCAGCACGATGCGGATGATCTCGCCGAAGGCAAGCGTGACGATGGCGAGATAGTCGCCGCGAAGTCGCAGCACCGGGAAGCCCAGCAGGATGCCCCAAAACGCGGCGAGAATGCCCGCGAGCGGCAGGCAGATCCAGAACGACAGCCCGAAGGTCTGCGCCAGCAGCGCGTAAGCGTATGCCCCAACCGCGTAGAACGCGACATAGCCGAGATCGAGCAGGCCCGCGAGGCCGACGACGATGTTGAGTCCCCAGCCGAGCATGACGTAGGTGAGCACGAGGATCGCCAGATCCATCGTGTAGCGGTCGGCGAACGGCGTAAACGGCATCGCGACGGCAAGGCCGAGCGCGGCGGGACCGATGAAGCGGGCGGCAGCGCTGATCCCCCGCCCTGATACGCCCGCGACCCGCGCCCCCACCGCCGCGACCCTGCCGCCGGCGAGCAGCACCGTCAGCCGCAGCACGAACACGGCGGCGACCGCATAGCCGACGACACTCCACCGTGGCGCCAGCGCGAGGGCGCTTTGTCCCTCCGTCGTGCGCCAGGCGAGGATGGGTATCGAAAGCAGCAGCGCGACCAGCGCCCATTGTGCTGCGTCTCGTATCGCGGCCTTGACGTCGGTGCCGGCTCCGGTCGATCTGTCTGTCATGGTCGCGTGGCCATACCTCAAACCTTCTCCACCTCGGGCCGGCCCAGCAGTCCTTGCGGCATGAAGATGAGGATGATCGCCAGGATCGAGAACGCCGCCACGTCCTTGTAGGCGCTGCCGACCCAGTCGGCCCAGAACGTCTCGACCAGTGCGATCACGAGGGCGCCGAGCATGGCACCGGGCAGCGAGCCGATGCCGCCGAGCACGGCTGCTGTGAACGCTTTGATCCCGGCGACGAAGCCGATGTAGAAGTCGATCACGCCGTAGTAGAGCAGGAACATCGTGCCGGCGACGGCCGCCAGCGCCGCGCCGATCACGAACGTGATGGCGATTGTGCGGTCGACATCGACACCGGTGAGCGCCGCCATTGTCCTGTCCTGCTCGACGGCGCGTTGCGCGCGTCCCAGTGGCGTCGCCTTCACGATCCAGGTGAACAGCGCCATCAGCCCGACGGTCGTCACGATGATGAGTAGCTGGATGTTGGAGATGCCGGCAGCCGGGTTCCCGTCGGCGTTCGTGAGCAGCGTCATGCCGCCTGTCACGATGGGCTGCAGCGGCTTGACGTTCGCGCCCTGCACGATCTGCACGAGGTTGGCCAGCACGATCGACATGCCGATCGCGGAGATCAGCGGCGCCAGCCGGAACGAACCGCGCAGCGGCCGGTAGGCGGTGCGTTCGATGGCCCACCCCCACACGGCGGTCAGCGCCATCGCCAGCACCAGCACCGCCACTAGCGCGAGGATCAGCAGGAAGAACGGCGTGGCGGCGGAAATCCCGAGCAGCAGGATGAAGATCAACGCGATGAAGCTGCCGACCATGAATACGTCGCCGTGGGCGAAGTTCACCATGCCGATGATGCCGTAGACCATCGTGTACCCGATGGCGATCAGGCCGTAGATCGCCCCGAGCGTGACGGCGTTGACGAGTTGCTCGATGAAATGGGCCATGTGGTGTCACTTCGGGCTGACGGATTCTTGTTTGCTTGCCCGGCAGGATAGCGCCACCTGTGCGCGGAGGGGTGTGCCCGATCCGCCACTGTTCACCGGGTCGTGCAAACGCCTCCGAATTTCCTCCTGTCGTCCCGGCACGGGTTGCCGTGCCCCACGGCGCCTCGGAGAAATTGGGACCCCCTCGGATTTCCCGGATGTGCCGAGCCGAGCGGCCCTGTCGGCCCGAAATTCAATCTTTTCGATACCGCAACCGTCGAAGCCAAGCAGGGCCAGAAGCCCTCCGCTCGGGCGTTGACGTGGTCACGCCGCTCTCTGATCATGTCCGCAACTAAGGGAGGGGCCGGTCGAATGGAGACGGTCGCTGATACGTGCAGGTGACCCAAGCAGACGAAGTGCTCGGGTTCAACATGCGTGTTGCAAAGTACTTTCATCGTCTCGACGGACGGCACCATATTTGGGCAAGCCGGCCTACCGCAATAGTTACCTCGCCGTATTCGATCGCGACGACGTCCGATGTCGGGTCACTCATTTCTGTTCTCCTTCTGCAAAGGTGCATTTCATCGCCGAGTTACGGCCCGGCGCGAAATTGATGCAGAGTTGTTGCAGATCCGCCTGAGCCAGCGGCTTGCCGACCCAGCCGCAGCGATAAAGCGACCCTCCGTTGCGGAAGCAGCCTTCGCGTTCCAAATGCTCACAGGACGTGCAAGTGCCAAACGGCCGTCTGCAGAACTCGCGGGCGACCTGACCGAGCATGCGCTCCAATGCGTTTGCCAGTTCGTCGCGGGCGCCCGAAGGAAGAGCACCCACGGCCCGCACCAGGGCCTCGAAGGGGTCGTCCGTGAGGATGGCCCGAGCCTTATCGGTGAGATCAAGCTGGGTGCTCCGGCCATCGACATCCGAACGGGTGCGGACGAGATAGCCCTGCGCGACCAGGATCTTGGTGGTTTGTGTAGCCGTGCCGCGGGTCGTGCCGTGGAACTCTGCAAAGGCGGAAGGCGTCCGTGACAATCGGTTGGCCGACGCGAAGTAACGCAGCGCTGTCCATTGCGCCGGCGTCAGGCCAGCAACGAAGCCGTCGCCTTGGGCGATGCGGCCAAGATGGACGATCCGCTCGGCCGTCGCGCGTTCACTCACTTCCAGTCTCCTCATTCAGCCACCCTACGAGCAGCAAATAGTAGCGTTTCAAAACTTTATTGACAACACCGGATGAGGGACTTAGTTTCGTTTCGCTATCAGTTGGACCTGCATCCAAGGGTGCTGGGAGAGGGGGGATTAAGTCGTGAAGATCAGTTCCAGTGCGTATTTCGGCGTTGAATCCCTCGTCCGGTTGGCTGCCTATGATGCGATGCGGCCGTGCCCAACGGAGTTGCTGGCTCACTCGGTAGGCTGCTCGGTATCGTTCACGGAACAGCTCATGGCCGAGCTGTGCGTGGCTGGCCTCGTCAAAGGGACGTGGCAGCGCCGCCGGGGCTACTACCTGAGCAAGCCGCCGCACCGGATCACTGTGGCGGAAGTGTTCCGTGCCTTTGGCGAGCCGCATACGCTCGCTGATCGTCGTTTTGCGTCGGGGGACATGAGCGACCCGGAAATCGACGATCTTGGCGGCACTAATCTCCTTTGGGAGTCGCTCAACGGCTCCATACTGCTTTTCCTGGAAAGCGTCTCTCTCGCCGACATTGCGCCGCCCGCAGATGGGGCGCCGTCAGAGTCTTTCGATGCCCAGTTACATTAAAGGGGTGCGAGGGGAGGCTGAGCTGCGCACGGCACCAACCAACAATCCGTTGACGTTGTTCAATCTTGAGAGGAACGCGTGATGAGATTCATTGCGGAGAACCAAGCGGTCGCGACGAGAAGTGATGGAAATCGCAGTCAGGCGATCACATCACGGCTTCGGGAGCACCTTCAAGAGATCGCCGAGCAGCGAGTTCCGACCACCTATCAAGAGCTTACAAGAGCGCTCGGGTTGACGCCACCGCATACCATTCATCAGGTGACGGAGGCGTTGGAGCATCTCATGGTGGAGGATGCGGCAACCGACCGCCCGTTCATCGCCGCCATCGTCATCAGCAAGGTGCGAGGCGGCCTTCCAGCCCCAGGGTTCTTTGATTGCGCCCGGCGGCTCGGACGCTTTACCGGAGATACGGCAGGCCTAGAGGCATGGGCTTTCCACGCTCAGGAGTTCAACGCCGCGGTTGGGTTTTGGACGGCAACGGCAACCGTTGGCAAGAGCGAGTAAAGAGGCATGGACCTTCCTTCGGATCAGGCGTCGCATTTGGCCAAGTTCACGCTCGTCCTGCTTCCGTAACTCCGATCCGGTGGTGATGGCGTAAGGGTCTGGGTTGGTTTGCGAATCAGCTATTTCTCTTGTCGAGGGCGGCTCACTCGGCAGGTGATGGGATGCGAAGCTTCGAGATCGTGCAGTCGGACACCGACACGA
>CAMAYR010000208.1 GCA_945862355.1 Devosia equisanguinis
CTGCACTCAGCCACCAGACGGGGTCTTAACAAACACGCCGCCGATGCTGGGCTGCCCTCGGTCGGGCTACGCCCTCCCTCCGTCAGCCCAGCATCGGCACAGTCTCATCCTGATTGACGCTGGCTTTCATCTTGATTGCCGCGCGGCACCGGAACACGTTGCCAAGCACGCGATCGCTCTTCAGCAGTGCTTGTAGGCCCGCTATGCGATCCTGGATGCGGCCGGTGGGCGCACCGACACTCTCTCGGGCAAGGGGATTGGTTGCCCCGGTCTCCTGCAGCAACATCAGCGACGTCGCCACGTAGGTGCGCGGACCGAGCTGCCACCAGAGCAGGCTCAACGGCAGCATGACGAGCAAAGGCAGCGTCAGCAGCAGCCTGCGCCGCCACGCGGCAAGAATGAGCGGCTTGATGACGAAAAGGAACTGGCGGTTCACGCGAGAAGCCCTCTGGGGTTACCTGACGCAGCGCCGTAGCCGACCAGCATGGGGCGCCCTCCGGCGCTCTCCAGGAGATCGCGGTGCATCCCAGCCCGGAACCCGGAGCCTTGTCTCTCACGTCTTGCAAGCCGGCAACGGCTGATCGCGGGATGCCGCTCCCCAAGACTTGATTTGTGGTCGGATCACTAGCGCGTTCACAAACAACAGCGCCAGCCGAGGTGCAAATAAAGATTAAGCGAGACGTGCCCGTGGAGGGGCACGCTTGGGCACGCCCCGGGTGCAGCGCTGACCATCCGACGCGGCAGTCGTCGTCAACAGCCGCGAGAATTAACCATTCGACCAAGTTACCTGCGTTCAATTGGGACGTGAACGTTACAGCCCCCTCAGCATTCGTCCCATTGCGACACGACTGTGCCATACGGCTGGACTTATACAGCTGCGCGGCTCGTACCCCGCATCGGCGACGAACGATCGAAACCTCAAAGCGACAACGGTTGGACAGCGATGCCCCTCATCTTCATGGCCTTCGACGAAATGGACAAGGAGGGCATCAAAGACCGGATCAACGTCTTCGAGGAGCTTGCAGCGTCCAATGAGAACGTAGCCTTCGACATGTCGAGGGTAAGGCATCTCGACGGCACGGGAATCGGCGCGGTCGCCTACGTGCAGCGCCGCCTGCGAGCGCAGGGCCATCGTGTCCGGGTGATCAATCCTTCGCCTTCGGCAAGCGCGTACCTGCGGGATCTCGGTCTCACCGAACTCTTGTTGGCGGGATGACCCCTGCGCCTGACTGGTGCGCCGCTGAGTGCGCCACTCGGGTCCGCAGGAATGCGTGCGTCGCCAAGCCTGCAAGACCAAGTCTGCAACACCAAGCATGGATCAGTTGCCGCTCAGGCGACGAACGGCCGCCGCCGGGAACGCCGCCGGGAGCCTTCTTCAGCTACATGTGGATGACGCGACCGTAGGCGTCGAGCACGCTTTCGTGCATCATTTCCGACAGAGTGGGATGGGGGAAGACCGTGTGTATCAGGTCCTCCTCCGTGGTCTCGAGCTGCATGGCGACGACGTAGCCTTGAATGAGCTCGGTCACCTCCGCGCCGATCATGTGTGCGCCGAGCAGTTGTCCGGTCTTGGCGTCGAACACCGTCTTGACGAGCCCCTCCGCCTCACCCAGCGCGATGGCCTTGCCGTTGCCGCGGAACGGGAAGCGACCGACCTTGACCTCGCGCCCGCCTTCCTTCGCCCGGGCCTCCGTCAGACCGACACTGGCGATCTGGGGATGGCAGTAAGTGCAGCCGGGAATTTTCGCCTTGTCCATCGCATGGACATGCAGCCCCTTGATCGCCTCTACGCACAGCACGCCTTCGTGCTCTGCCTTGTGCGCCAGCATCGGCGGACCGGCAACGTCGCCGATCGCGTAGATCCCGGGCACGTTGGTACGGCCGAGGCCATCGGTGCCGATGGTCCCACGATCCATCCTGACACCCAGCTTATCGAGCCCTAAGCCCTCGACGTTGCCGACCACGCCGACTGCGGAGATCAGCCGCTCTGCCGATATCCGCTCCGACTTGCCGCCGCCGAGATCGAGGTGGGCCGTGATGCCGCTCGTCGTCTTCTCCACCGACGTGACCTTTGCGCCGGTGTGGATCTTGATGCCCTCCTTCTCGAAGGCCTTGCGAGCCAGCGCGGCGATCTCGGCGTCCTCGACGGGAAGGATCTGCGGGAGCACCTCGATCACCGTCACGTCCACCCCGAATGTGCGGTAGAAGGAAGCGAACTCGATGCCGATCGCGCCGGAGCCCATCACGATCAGCGACTTCGGCATGGCCTTGGGCACCATCGCCTCGAAGTAGGTCCAGATCCGCTCGCCATCAGGCTCGATACCAGGTAGCACTCGCGGGCGCGCGCCAGTGGCGACGATGATGTGCTTTGCGGTGTAGGTGCCGGCACCCAGCGTGCCCTTCGGCGCGGGATGCTGAGGCTCCATCGGGCGCTTGCGGATCTGGCCGACGAGCACCTCGCCTGGCCGGGTGATCTGAGCCTCGCCCCAGATCACATCGACCTTGTTCTTCTTCAGCAGAAAGCCGATACCGCCGTTGAGCTGACCGGAAACGCCACGCGAACGCTCGACGATGGCGGCCGCGTCGAAACCAACCTTGCCCTCGATCGTGACGCCATAGGCCTTCCCGTGCGTCGCGTAACGGTAGATCTCCGCCGAACGCAACAGCGCCTTGGTGGGGATGCAGCCCCAGTTCAGGCAGATGCCGCCGAGGTGCTCGCGCTCCACGATAGCTGTCTTGAAGCCGAGCTGAGCGGCCCGGATCGCTGCCACATAGCCGCCTGGACCGGCACCGATCACAATGATGTCGAAGCTCTGCTGCGCCATGGAGCACTCCGGCTGGGCAACGAATTGAACCGGTTGGCCCGGCCAGCGCGCTCGATGCGGCCAGATACCAACCGATAATGGACTTTCCGGACGACGCAGGCGCCGGTTGCGCCAAGTCTAACCGGAACATGCGACGGGCCCCGACGGCGACGCCAGGGCCCGGCTCATATTGAAGCGCATCCCGCAGGGCCTTGCAAAGCCCTTTACGTCTATCAAACGTGGCAGCGTGCGCCGAGGTAAAGGTTCAGCAGCTGATTGTAGCGGTCAACCTCTGCCTGCTGGGCTGCCGACAGTCGACCACCGCGACTGGCCGCCTCGACACGGGAAGGCGTGCCTTTCGAGTCGAGCCGGTTGAGTTCGCCGCGCACGGATTGGCACGAACTGCCGGACGGCATCGCCATCGCACCAGGATCGCCGTTCGCCGCGTTGCCACTCGCACAACCGGACACCGCCACGCCGACGAGGCCAATTGCAGCGACGAGCAAAGCAGATGATCTGAGACCCACATTTCCCTCCACCGGCTTACACGAATACATAGTGTCTAGATCCAGCATTCCAACACTTCAAATTCCAGCCCGTCTCGTCAGGCCGACGGAAACCAACAAACGGAGACCAACAAAAGGTCAGCGAGTGCGGACGGGCCACGTGACAAGCGGCATGGCAACCACACACCCGGGCGCGTCATTGCGTGCTGACGACTGTCGCCGCACGTGGCGCCACGGCCGAGGTCCTGGCAGCAACAGCCTTCTTAGCGGCGGGCACGATTGCCTTGGCGGCCGGCACTGCGGCCTTGGCAACCGCTCCGGCAGCAGGCGTCTCGGGCACGGCCGCGGCGCGCGGCAGCGTCGAGCACTTGGCCTGGAACTCGCTGTTGGCCTTGTTCAACTGATTGGCCTTGACCAGATCTGCCGACTTCATGGTGTATTTACGAGCAGCAGCACGCTCGACCTTGTCGGCCACACCCTCTCGGCGCAGCGTGTCGATCTCGACGGCGAGATTACCGCACGCCGGGTCGACCTTGGGAGCTTGATTCTGCGCAATCGCGCTGGTGGTGACATCGGACGAGCCGCCGCCTAACGCGTCGAGGCCGCCGGAGCAACCCGCAAGCGTGATGGATCCGGCGAGGATTAGTGCAGGCACGCGAAGCGTGGCGAGCATGGTCGGGCACTCCCAAAAAGAAAAATTTCCCCAGGATCCGACTCCAGAACACATCCAGATCTCACCGATCCTTACAGCCTGCGCCCAACCCCAGGCAAGCCGACCCGATGTTCTTAGCACCAACCCCCGGTGGACAACTAGTGGACGGCGTGTGGAAACTGGGGGCTGGTGGCGCGAACGCCACACTTGCCATTCCTGCAACCCTATGAGTTGTCTATCCGACGAGCAACGGTCTCCAGCGCCTCGGCCGAACGGCGGAGCGCGCATCAGGCCAGGGCGAGCCGTACTCCGACCCGATCACGTGCCAGTGGCAAGCAACTGCGCCGCTGATCACACCAGCATTCGCACCGGGTCCTCGACGAGCTGCTTGAACGCATTGAGCAGCTCGGCGCCCAGCGCGCCGTCGACCACACGATGATCGCATGACAGCGTGCAGGACATGATGGTCGCGACCTCGATCTGACCGGACGCGCCCACCACCGGCCGCTTCTCGCCGGCACCGACGGCCAGGATCGTCGCGTGCGGCGGGTTGATCACCGCGTCGAAGCTCTTGATGCCGAACATGCCGAGGTTCGAGATCGACGTCGTTCCGCCCTGGTACTCGTGAGGAGCGAGGCGGCGCTTGCGCGCGCGCTCGGCCAGATCCTTCATCTCGTTGGAGATCTCGCCGAGCGTCTTGAGCTCGGCATGGCGGATGACCGGCGTGAACAGGCCACCTTCGATCGCTACCGCAACGCCGACGTCGGAATGGCGATGGCGCAGCATCCCGCCTTCCGACCAGGAGGCATTGGCTGCGGGCACCTGCTGCAGCCCCAGCGCCATCGCCTTGATGATGAAGTCGTTGACGGACAGCTTGAAGGCGCGCGGACCCGTTTTGGGCGCAGCAACGTTGATGCGTTCGCGCGCGCGCAGCAGCTCGTCCAGCCGGACGTCGAGCGACAAGTAGAAGTGCGGCACCGTCGATTTGGATTGGGTCAGGCGCTGAGCGATGATGCGGCGCATCCCGTCGTGCGGCACCAGCTCGTAGGACCCGGGCTCATAGAGCGCCATGATCTTGTCGTCGGCCATCGGCGCGATTGCAGGTGCTGTCGGCGGGGCCGATGGCGATTGCGCCACGGCGGTGGAGGGCGCCGCCCCCGCGGCGGCTGCTCCAGGACTTCCACCTCGGGCGGCGGTCTCGATGTCGCGCTTCACGATGCGGCCATGCGGCCCCGACCCGTTCAACGCGGCAAGCTCGATGCCGGCCTCCTTGGCGAGGCGGCGCGCGAGCGGCGAGGCCGCGACACGGCTGGCGCCGGTGCCGGTGCCCGGTGCGGGGGCGGCTGCCGGTGGGGCAGGCTGCGCGGCAGGGGAGGGAGCGGGGGCTGGGGCTGCTGCCGCCGGGGTTGCTTGCGGGACTGGACGTGGCGCGGTTGCGGGATGTGGCGCAGGTGCGGCAGCGGCCGGGGACGGCGCGGGGGCGGCAACGGGCGCCCCAATCGCTCCGGTCGCGGTCTCGCCGTCCATCAGGAGAATGGCGATCGGCGTATTCACGCGCACTTTCTCCGTACCCTCAGGCACGAGGATCCTGGCCACGACGCCCTCGTCGACGGCCTCCACTTCCATCGTCGCCTTGTCGGTCTCGATCTCGGCGATCACCTTGCCCGACTTGATGTGCTCGCCTTCCTTGACGAGCCACTTGGCGAGCTTGCCCTCCTCCATCGTCGGGGACAGCGCAGGCATAAGGATTTGCGTGGGCATCTCAAGGTCTCACATCACGTTGCGTCGGGCGCGGGGGCAAGGGGCCACAGCGCAGTCAATTGGAAGGGAACGGCGGCGAACGGCGGCGAACGGCGGCGCGTCGACATCGACCTCACCATCGTAGGTATCGTGCAGCAGCCAATGGCCGTCGGAAAGTTCATAGGCTTCGAGCCGCCGTCCCACCGGATCGACGAGCCACATATGCGGGACCTTCCACGCTGCGTAGATGCGCCGCTTCGCGCCGCGATCGACGTTCTCTGTAGATGGCGAGAGCAACTCGCAAACCCAATCGGGGGCTGTCTCGATGAACGCCGTCGGCGGATGATGGGGCAGACGCTCCGTTTTCCAGCCCGCCAGATCCGGCACGATCACGTGCGGTCCGAGATGCAGCTCCGGCTCTACGATGAATACCCAGCCGCCGGGGCCGCCGCGCCGTTTCTGGAACGGTGGAACGATCTCCGCTATGAGCGACGTCGCGGCCACCCCATGAGGTGGTGACGGCCGGGGATGCGTCACCAGATTGCCGAACAGAATCTCGGCCACCAGATGATCCGGCACCGCTTCCAGGTCGGCGTAGGTCGCAATCCGCGTTGCAGGATCGGCCATGCTTCGTCTCTGCCTTTACACGAAGGCCCTTCATTTCAAACGTAGCACACGCCCTTCGCAGCCTGTACCACCTGCTCGATGGTCGGCAGGGCCAGCTTCTCCAGGTTGGCGGCATACGGCATCGGCACGTCTGCGCCGGAAACCTTGGCCGGCGGCGCATCGAGATGGTCGAAGCAGTCGATGGCCGCGCGCGCGCAGATCTCCGAGCCGATCGAGCACACCGGCCAGGCCTCCTCGACCGTCACGATACGGTTGGTCTTGCAGATCGATTTGAATATCGTCTCCATGTCGAGCGGACGGAGCGTCCTGAGGTCGATCACCTCGGCCTCGATGCCGTCCTTGGCGAGCACCTCGGCCGCGCCCAGCGCGTAGTGCATGCCACGCGACCACGACACGATCGTCACATGACGACCCTCCCGCGCGATGCGGGCCTTGCCGATCGGCACCAGCCAGTCGTCGAGCTTGGGCACCGGACCGGCAATGCCGTAGATCATCTCGTTCTCGAGGCAGAGCACGGGGTTGGGGTCGCGGATCGCGCTCTTGAGCAGACCCTTGGCGTCCGCGGGGTTCGACGGCGCGATGACCTTGAGTCCCGGCACATGGGCATACCAGGCAGAGAACTCCTGGCTGTGCTGGGCGGCAACGCGGGCGGCAGCACCGTTGGGGCCACGGAACACGATAGGGCAGCCCATCTGGCCGCCGGACATGTAGAGTGTCTTGGCAGCGGAATTGATGATCTGGTCGATGGCCTGCATGCCGAAGTTCCAGGTCATGAACTCGATGATGGGACGCAGACCACCCATCGCGGCGCCGACGCCGATGCCCGCGAAACCCTGCTCGGTGATCGGCGTATCGATCACGCGCCTGTCGCCGAACTCCTCGAGCAGGCCCTGGCTGACCTTGTAGGCGCCCTGGTACTGGGCGACCTCCTCGCCCATCAGGAACACGTCGGGGTCGCGGCGCATCTCCTCGGCCATAGCGTCGCGCAGCGCTTCGCGCATCGTGACCGACACCATCTCGGTGCCGGGCGGCACTGCGAGATCCTGCTGCACGACGACGGCAGGGGCGGCAGGAGGGGCCTCGACAGCCGCGGCCGGCGCAGGCATGGGCGATGGAGCGGGTGCTGGCTTGACCTGCTGGGGGGCGGGTGCGACAGCGGGCGCGGCGGCGGCGCTCTCGCCTTCGCCGAGGATGATGGCGATCGGCGTGTTGACCTTCACGCCTTCGGTACCGGCGGCCACCAGAAGCTGGGCCACTTGTCCCTCGTCGACGGCCTCGACCTCCATCGTCGCCTTATCCGTCTCGATCTCGGCGATCACCATGCCGGACTTGACGGCATCACCTTCCTTGATGAGCCATTTGGCGAGCTTGCCCTCCTCCATGGTGGGGGACAGCGCTGGCATCAGAATTTGCGTCGGCATGGGCTGGCGTATCCGTCTCTGGCTAGTGTCGTTGGCGCGAAATTCGTCACATTCTGCAGCTGGAGTCGAACAAATTTCGCGGTCTGAACGAAACGAGGGACATCGATCTCTCAGTGTGATCGATATCGACAAACCCGCCTCTCGACCAAGCGGAAATGTATGAAGCGGATTTCTCGATCATCACACTGGTGGGCTCGCTACTGATCGTCTCGGCCAGGCTCGTCGAAAGGCCATAATAGCCCCAGCGAAAACGTCAGTTGATCGACCGGCGGCGCGTTGACTACTTCCTCGTCGATGAAAGTATCGGTCAGCAGCCAGTTCCGGTCGCGCAACGCGAACACCTCCAGCACCTTGGACCGCGGGTCCAGATGCCACATATGCTGGACCGCATAGTGAGCATTGATGCGCCGCTTGTCGCCCTTGTCGTATTTTTCGGTGGACGGCGACAGGATCTCGCAAGCCCAATCCGGCGCCACCTCGAAGAAGGGCTTGTCTGCGGGCTCCGTCACATGTTCGCGCCGCCAGCCGGCGATGTCCCGGACGACGATGTGCGGCCCCAGATGCAGCTCCGGCTCATCGACGAACACCCAGCCACCGGGACCGTCGGCGCCGAACTCATAGGTTGTAGTGCAAAGCGCACCAAGCGCACTGCCGGCCCCTCCGTGCCGCCGCACGGGGCGAGGATGCGTAACGAGATGCCCGAACAGAATCTCGCCGACGACATGCTCGGGCAGAGCCTCGATGTCGACATAGGTCGCGGATTTATGGGCGGTCTCGGCCATAACCTCGTTGTTATGCGGTGGCGGGCGAAAGGTCCAGACCCGTCGGCGCCTCATGAGTTGACAGTGAAGATAACCGCCCGGCCCGCGTCGGCCGCCCGGCGATAGAAATCGGCCAGCGCATGGACCTCGTCGACGACGACGACCTGAAGGTTGTCGTCGCGAGGGCCCTGGTAGTCCTTCCAATCGACCAGCGACGCACGCGCCCATATGGCCTCGTCGCGCATCCGGCCCAGCGCATTCGAAACGAGACGGACGAGACCAGTGTCCTTGTAGTCGATCCGATAAATATTCGGCACACCAAGAGACGTGCCACCGAAAATCGCCTTCGCCTCGGCCGCAGCCCCCTCGATCGGGATCGCGGCGGAGCCGTGCAGGCAGAAGTGGACGGGATACCACAGGCCTTCCATCGCATGCAGCCAGCCCGCATCCCAGCGCTCCTCGACGACGTTGGCAACCCAGGCCGCACGCGCCTTCTCGTCCCGGAAGGACAGCATAGAGCGCTCATCGACGGCTTCGAGCGCGAAGAGGACACCTTTACCGGCCATGCCTCAACCCCGCCGTCGCACGACGCGCACCCCGAGCACCGACACGGGCCGGGAACCGACCGGCTGAGCGACCGCTCAGCCCCACCCCGCACACGCCTACAGCAGCACGTCCGTCCACAACTCGCTGGGATCGGGTTCCGGGTCGGCCTGAGCGAACTCGGCT
>CAMAYR010000209.1 GCA_945862355.1 Devosia equisanguinis
GAAGAACCATGGGCCAAGTTATTTCCGATCTCGCCCGCAAAGCGCTGACTGCGCCGGCTGGCGGCGGCTTCGCCGAAGCCCAGGCTGCGTTTGGAGTTGTCGATTGGCCGACCCTACCCAACCGGCACGGCGTCGTCGTGACCCAGGAGATCATCGACCGCGTCCTGGAAGAACTGGATATCGAGGACGCAACGCCATGGGACCATGAGCGCGATGCCCCACGCACTATCCACGTCGAACCCGAGCAGAGGCCCCGCAAATCCTGAGCGGGGTTTCACACGTGCGCGCACTGCTCGACATCAACATTCTGCTGGCCCTTTTCGACAGCGGCCACCTCTTTCACGGGCGTGCGGTGAAGTGGTGGGGCGAGAACAAGGCCAGCGGGTGGGCGAGTTGTCCGCTGACAGAGAACGGCTATTTGCGCATCGTCTCGCAGGCGAGCTATCCAAGGTCGGTGCACTTGGCGGATGCGGCTTTGCAGTTGCGGCAGTGGGCCGTGCCGCCGCTGCACGAGTTCTGGCCGGACGACGTCTCGATCCTCGATGCCACGCGGATCGACTACTCGCGGCTGCTCAGCCCAAAGAAGATCACCGACGTCTACCTGCTGGCGCTCGCCGTGAAGCATGGCGGGCGGCTGGTCACGCTCGACACGGGGATCTCGGTGAAAGCTGTGCGGGGGGCGGAGGAAGGGCAGTTGGTGGTGGTGTGAAAGGGATGTCGGCCAAGAATTCAAGCTTAGACCGTGCTGCCGACGAATTGGCAAAGGGCCGCGTGTGGCGCGCCAAGGAGATTCTGTCAGGCAAACTACGAGTCAGGCAAACTACGAGATGCGCCGTACGATGCGGATCTCTTCAAGGCATATGCCGACGTGTTGCTCGCCATGCGCGACGAGCGCGAGGCCCTGAGCGATCGCGCGTTCCGGGCGGCGGCCCCCTCTCGGTCCTCGATCTTCGATACAGGACCGATACAGGACCGATACAGGACCAACGCTGGACCACTGCTGGCGAGCCGGCGTTCTGAACGGTGGTTCGTCGCTCCTTCTCGCCGGTATCAGCGCTCAGGCTCGGCGTGTCAGCTGTAGGCGAGCCACGATGACACCGCGATCCCGGCTCGGGCTCGGCGCTCAGCCGAAACTCCCAGACCCCATGCACGGAGATTTCCGCAAAAGGCGATCCTCAGCCGCAACATTCGGCTACCCACTTGTCGGCCCGCTGGAAGCTGCTAGCTTTACGGCAACCATCAACTGGGTTTCCAAGGGGAGGACTTGATGCAGCTCACTCGCACTCTCGGTACAATTGCAGCCTTAGCCGCAGGCGTCGGCGTCGCACCTGCCGCGGCCCAGGACGCGGCCACGTTCTACAAGGGTCGCAACGTCGAGGTGATCGTCGCCTCTTCCCCCGGTGGCGGCTACGACGCCTATGCCCGCACTATCGCCCGTCACATGGTCAGGCATATGGTCGGGCCGGTAAACTTCACGATCAGGAACATGCCGGGTGCGGGTGCGAAAATCGCCACGGCCTACATCGCCGATGTCGGCCCGCGCGATGGATCGGTCATTCTGCTCACGCAACCTGGCGCCTTGGTGGAGCCGATCCTGGGCGACCCCAAGAAGGTTGCCTACAAGCCCCTGGCCTTCGAGTATATCGGCAGTGCGGAAGGCTTCACCTCCACCTGCATTCTGCGCACCGACAGCAAGGTGAAGGACTACGCTGATCTGCACAAGAACGAGGCGACCTTTGGCGGCGACCAGATCGGATCGACCACTCACGACCATGCAGTGATGTTCAAAAAGCTGTCAAAGGCCAACATGAAGATCATCAGCGGCTACAAGGGCACCAACGATCTGGTACTGGCGATCCAGCGCAAGGAGATCGACGGCTTCTGCGGCTACGCGTGGTCATCGCTGTTCGCCCGCTCGGCCGACCTCGTCAACTCCGGTACGGTCAAGATCATCAACCAGCTCGCCCTGAAGCCGCACCCTGAGGCCGCCAAGGCCGGCGTGCCGATGGCACTCGACTTCGTCAAGGATCCCCTCGATCGCAAGGCGATGGAGTTGATTGCCACTGTCCAGGAGTTCGGGCGGCCGTATCTCGTACACGGCTCTGTTCCCAAGGATCGCATAGCGGCGCTGCGCAAGGCGTTCGAGGCGACCATGAAGGATCCTGCCTATGTGGCCGAGATCAAGAAGGCGCGCCTCGACGTTTCCCCGCGCTCTGGCGACGAGGTCAAGGATCTCCTCCGGCGCGTCCTCGATGCCCCCAAGGAAGTCCAGGACAGGGCCCGCTGGGCGATCACGTCTCCCTGAACGCCTGATGTGATGTCATGGCCTGATGGCCTGACAGAACATTTATCTGCGCCCTACTCGGCCCGCACCGTTCCACAACGGTGCGGGCCTTAACCTGTCGGCAACACTCCCCGGCCTAACTTGGCCTCCAAGTTCAATTCGGTTACGGCCGGGGTCGTTGATGCTGCGTTTGTGGCGTGCAGTTCGTACTGCCATTGCTTTGCTGCTGGTGTCGCTGGCTTTCCTGCCCGCGCTCGCGCCAGCGGTGGCGCATACCGCCACGCCGTCTTCTACGGGCCAAATGGTCCGCGTGCACCCGGACGGCATGCCCCCGCTCGACATCTATGTCGAGGAGATGGGCCGCGGTCCCACGATCCTGTTCCTGCATGGCCTTGGAGGCTCGAGCTACAGCTGGCGCCTGATTGCGCCGCGGCTTGCCACCACGCATCGCGTCGTCGCCGTAGATTTGCGGGGCTTCGGCCGCTCCGACAAGCCCTTCGACCGCGCCTACAGCTCGATCGATCACGCTGCCGTCGTGCGAGCCTTCATCCGCCAGGCCAAGCTGTCGCGGATCACTCTCGTCGGCCACTCCTACGGTGGCATGGTAGCGCTGAGGCTTGCCCTTGACCGTCGCCTCGAGCCGCACCGGATCTCGCGCCTTGTTTTGATGGCGACGCCTGCTTTTCCGCAAGCGTTCTCCGCCGGTGTCGACTTTTTGCGCAAGCCCGTGTTGCCGTATCTGGCATTGCTCCTCGTGCCGCCGGAGTTGACCGCGACGCTCGCCCTCATGATGGAAAGCGTCGGCATGAACCGCTTCTCCGAACGCGACGTCTCGATCTATGCCGGCCCGCTGAGCGACCCCGGCGGGCCCCACGCTCTCATTGAGACGGCTTTGCAGATCGTACCCGACGACCTTCCCCACATCATGGCGCGCTACCCGACCATCACCAAGCCGACGCTGGCGGTGTGGTGCCGCCAGGACGAGGTCGTCCCGCTATCCACCGGGGAGCGGCTGGTGCGCACGCTGCCGAAGGCACGGCTCGCCGTGGTCGAGGGCTGCAACCACATGCCAGCCGAGCAGGCTCCCGTCGCCGTGGCCAACGAGATCCGCCGCTTCCTGGCACGCTGATATGTCGCCGCAGCGTCACCTGTCGCGGAATTGACATGCTTTCGGGGGAGCGCCATGTGTGCAGCAGATCCAGACTATCGGAGCAATCCCATGCCCACGCCCCGCCCTGTCATGCTCGTGATCCTGGACGGCTGGGGCTGGCGCGAGGATGCCGCGGACAACGCCGTCCGGCAGGCGCGGACGCCGACCTTCGACCGGCTGTGGTCGAACTGCCCGCATGCTTTCTTGCGCACCTCGGGCGATGACGTCGGCCTGCCCGACGGCCAGATGGGCAACTCCGAGGTCGGCCATCTCAACATCGGCGCCGGCCGCGTGGTCATGCAGGACCTGCCCCGCATTTCGGACGCGGTGGCGACAGGCAAGATCGCTCACGCCGCCGCGCTTACCAGCCTCATCTCTCGCCTGAAGGAGACCGGCGGCACCTGCCATCTCATCGGCCTGATCTCGCCGGGTGGCGTCCATTCCCATCAGGACCACGCGGTAGCCCTGGCCCGTATCCTGGTCGAGAACGGCATACCCGCCGTGCTGCACGCCTTCACCGACGGACGCGACACGCCCCCCCGCTCCGCTGCCGAGTACATCGCCGCGGTCGCCAAGGCGCTGCCCAAACAGGTGCCCATCGCGACAGTATGCGGCCGCTACTACGCCCTGGACCGCGACAACCGTTGGGAGCGGGTGGCCAAGGCCTACGATCTGCTCGTCGATGGCGTCGGCGCGGCCGCGACGAGCCCGCTCGCCTCGATCGAGGCGGCCTATGGCAGGAACCAGAACGACGAGTTCGTGCTTCCCGCCGTGATCGGCGGCTATCGCGGCATGAAGGACGGCGACGCCCTGCTGTCGTTCAACTTCCGCGCGGATCGCGTGCGCGAGCTTCTGGCAGCGCTGCTCGAGCCGGAATTCAAAGGTTTCGAGCGGCGCCGCACCGTGCAGTTCGCCTCCGCCGTCGGCATGACCGAGTACAGCGCCGATCTGAACCGCCACATCGCGGCGATATTCCCCGCGCAAACCCTGGACAACGTACTGGGTCAGGTCGTCGCCGACGCCGGCCGCACGCAGTTGCGCATGGCCGAGACTGAGAAATACCCCCACGTCACCTACTTTCTGAATGGCGGCGAGGAAGCTCGGTACAATGGCGAGGATCGTATCATGGTCCCCTCCCCGAAGGTGGCGACCTACGACCTGCAGCCGGAGATGTCGGCCCCGGAGCTTACCGACAAGGCCGTAGCCGCGATCCAGTCGGGAAAATACGACCTGATCGTGCTGAACTTCGCCAATCCGGACATGGTTGGTCACACCGGCAGCCTGCCTGCCGCGATCAAGGCCGTCGAGACGGTGGACGCCAGCCTCGGCCGCATCGCAGACGCGGTCACAACGGCCGGCGGCGCCCTGCTTTTCACAGCCGACCACGGCAACTGCGAGATGATGCGCGATCCCGCGACCGGGGGACCACATACCGCGCACACCACCAATCCGGTACCAGTCGTCCTGATGGGCGCAGGCGACATAGCCCTGAACGACGGCCGCCTCGCGGACTTGGCCCCCACGTTGCTCGAGCTGATGAGCCTTGCCCAACCCGTCCAGATGGCAGGCCGCTCTTTGCTCAGCCCTCGCTGAACGCGCTTCCTCACGGACGCCGCCGCGCGAACTGCTACCGGGCCAGCCATCGCGAGACGGCGCAAGACGTTTGCAGCGCCGCCCGAGTTGAGCTATGAGGAGCCCTCGTCGAATGACGTCCTTTCGCCTGTAAGCACCCATAGCTCAGCTGGATAGAGCGTTGCCCTCCGAAGGCAAAGGTCAGAGGTTCGAATCCTCTTGGGTGCGCCATTTGCGAACAAAACTGCGAACCCCGGGCACGGGACCGCCGTTCGCCATGACAGCTTGCTCTAAAACGTCTTTCCGGCCAAGGATACGGATCTGGTGGTCGTCGACCTCGATGCGGTCGATAATGGCACTGAGACGTCACTCGGGCGCTACCTCGATCTGTACAATCGTGCATCAGAACACCCATCTGTCTATGTGATTGAAGAGAAGAGATTTTGCTGGTCGGGATTCGATCCCGCGGGGCATTTTGGGTTCTGCTGCGCTCGCGCGGCAAGTGCCTGGGCCGCTGCTGTAGCGAGCGCGGAGCGGGCGAAGATCCAAGGGCCATCAGGCAGGGGATGGATGGCGTCGACTTCGCCGGCCTCCACTGCCAGCCTGAGCGTCTTGGGCGCGATCTTGAGAAGGTGCGCCGCCTTGCTGAGATTGAGCCACGGCTCGATTCCATCCTCCGCGGCCTTATGCACAGGAATACGATAGTTTGAACGCATCGACGTGACGCGTTCGCGGGTCCATCGATTGCCATTACCCGTGATGAGGCCGTTGCGATTGAGGATACCGGCAATCAGATCATCATTGGCGATGAGCACGAGCTGGCGAACGGCGGCGATTACATCTGTTGGCGTGGCGTTGCGCTGACCGCGCCTGCGTCTGGGCAGGCGCATCTCGCTGTGGACACCGCCGATCCAGTGGACAACGAGCACGATCTCGGCGGCTGCGTCGTCGATGTCGGCCACCACCTCCTGAATAATCGTGCGCACGATGCGCTTCTTCAACCGCGCATCGGTCGTCGGCGCCGACCAGACGGTCTTGAGGTCCGATGCCAGCATAGAGAGCGAGGCCGGATCGATCGAAGCGGCGGGCCGAGCCGCATCATGCGTCGCGATCTTGCCCTCGACTTCCGCCACATGTGCGAGCGCCTTGTTCCATCGCGCTTCCAGCTCTCCCGTAACGAGCCGATTGGCCGGATCAGCAACATCATATTGTCGGAAGGCGCGGTCTGCTGCATAGCGCGCCGCTTCGAGATCGCGATTGAGCGCACCGCGCACCTGATCCCGCCGCTGACCCACTTCCTTTTCGGCTGTGGTCGCGGCGGCGATGGCGCCGGGGCCGACCACGGTCAGCAGTGCATTCTCGATTGCGTCATCCACGCGCAAGCCGCCGAAGGCGATGCACCGCGGCTCGGCATTGTCCATCCAGCCTCGGCTACAGCTGTAGCGTGGAATATGATGCGTCGTGCCCGAATAGCGAAGCGTCAGGTTACGCCCGCAGCGGCGGCAACGGATCAACCCCGCGAGGAGAGCGTCGCCATGCTTGGGCGCGCCGTGGTGCCGGCTGGTGGGAACATTACTGCTGACCATCGTGCGGATCGCCTCGGCCTTCTCCCAGCTGACATACCCTTCATGGGCGTGCGGCATCAGCGCCAGCCAATCGGTCCGCGCTTTACGCCGGATCTTCACACCAACGCCGGTGGCACCATGGTTCATTCCGGATGCGGTCTTACCATAGGCATAGGCGCCGCCGTAGATGGGGTTCTCGATCATCCGGTGGATGGAGGCGTAGCTCGGGCGCCGCCAAGTTATGTCCCCGTTGTTCTGCTTTACCGGCAGATCGAGACCATGCTCATGGAACCACAGCAGCGCCTGCCGCGCGCTGCCAAGCTCCTGCACCTTGTCGAACACCAGCGTGATCGCCTCTTGCACGCGCCGGTCTGGATCCTTCTCATACCGGTCGCCTACCTTAACGAAGCCCACCGGAGCGCTGATGACAAGTTCGCCCCTTCGCGCCTTCTCGTAACGAGCTGAGAGCGAACGCTGACGCAGGAGATCGAGTTCGTACTCGTTCAGACTGCCCTTCAATCCCAAGAGCAGTCGGTCATTGCCATACCGAGGTGCGTAGATCGTCTCCTGGTCGATCAGCACCGTGTCAACGACCCGGCACATCTCGATCAGTTGCTGCCAGTCCCGGCTGTTGCGGGCAAAGCGGGAGACCTCGCGCGCGCAAACGGCGCCGACCTTGCCGAGGCAAACTTCCGCTACCATCCGCTCGAAGCCGGCGCGTTGCACACCGCCCGCGGCAGATCGACCAAGATCGTCGTCGATCACCTCAATCTTTGACCAGCCGAGCGTCGTTAACCGATCGCGCATGGCATATTGAAGCGCGCTGCTCTCGCGGTTGTGGAGAACCTGATGGGCTGAGGATTGCCGGACGTAGAGGAGCGCCTTGCGCTCCAGATGATGAGGCTGGACCTTGTCAGAGATCATGACCGGTCTCCCTCTGCGAGCCGTCGCACTTTGCCCGCAGGTGCTCCAGGATCAACCGCGCCATCAGGCTTGTCAGCGTGCTTCGCGTCTCGATCGGCAGGTCTTGCCAAGTTGGTGCAGTCATCGGACGCACCAGCATCGGATCGCCGAACAGGTCGATCTGCTGAGGCTTTTCTCCCCGCCCGCACGCTGGCTGCTTGCGGGGCGCCATCGGAACATCCAAACTTCGCGTGCTCATGATCCTCTCTCCGATTCTGGTCGTGAGAGGATCTGGATGTGCCCGAAAGCGGCGCATTCTGTGGTGTCGGCCGGTCCGTCAACGACTGTCGGAGGAGATCAGCCAGCGCCGAGAGAGCGCTCATGCTCGCGAACGGCGCTTGCGCCACTTTGGGCTGGTTCGGGTTGGCCGCCCGTTCGAACATCCAGGCCGGGACCTCCAGCCAGCGATCTACTTCCGAACCGCTCAGCGTGCAGCGCAAAACAATGCCGTCGGTCTTCTCGATCGCCTCATGAACGGCAACCTGCAACCCGAACCAGGGATGCCACGGATACAAAAGCTCCCGGAATACGGTCCTGTGGGCGTTCTCAAGCCTTCTTGTACAATCGCCGCCGCCCGCACTCGAGCCTTGACGGCCGCACGCCCGATCAGGCGTACTTCGGACCACACTGCATCCTGCCGATCCGCTCGGCAGTCTAACCCCGGCAGAGCCTCCACTTATCGCAGCGGAAAAAATGTCCGAACAACCGGGGCCACCTCTGGATTGTCGTTTAGGGAGTTCGCGCGCCTCCTCGCTAAAGTGAGTGGGTGATCCTCGTGTTTCGGGCTTGATCTTTGCTTGTTTCTTCCTTGTGCGTCATTCTTTGGTTCGACCCGCGACGCGAATATTCTTCCGTCCCGACCGCTCACACGGTGCGCCGTCGTGTCGAGTGGCGGTCAGGGATGGCCGCTCCTTCAGCGGCCACCGCAGGCTCGTCCTTGACGGCCGCGAGCACGATGGCAGGATCGATGCGAACGGGTACGAGCTTGCCACCGCGCGTCCCGCACGAGGAGCTTCCCATGCGTGATGTCGATCTGTTCCAGCTGGCGCTCGGTCTGGTGCCGCCGTGGATGGTCAAGGCGTGCAATTTCGACGCCACCAAGAAGCGCCTCGATCTCGAGATCGACTTCACGACCGGCGGCCGCTTTGCGTGCCCGGATTGCAAGAAGGCCGATTGCCCGACGCACGACACCGTCATGAAGACCTGGCGGCACCTCGACTTCTTCCAGCACCAGGCGTTTCTTTCGGCGAGAACCCCGCGCATCAAGTGCGACAGCTGCGGCGTTCGCCTCGTCGAAGTTCCCTGGGCGCGGCCAGGCTCCGGCTTCACGCTGCTGTTCGAGGCGCTCGCCATGACGCTCGTCACGCACATGCCCGTCGCCGCCGTCGCCCGCCTCGTGGGCGAGAACGACACGCGGCTGTGGCGCATCGTCATCCACTACGTCGAGGCCGCGTTGGCGCGTCTCGATCTGGCCGACCTCAGGCGTGTCTGCATCGACGAAAAAGCAGCAAAACGTGGGCATTCCTACATCTCGCTGTTCGTCGACATCGACGCTCGCAAGGTCGTCTTCATCGCCGATGGCAAGGATGCCAACACGGTCGTCGAGTTCGCCGATCACGTCGACGCCCATAACTCCGACGCAAGCCGCATCA
>CAMAYR010000210.1 GCA_945862355.1 Devosia equisanguinis
TCCTCGAGCACGCGGGAGGCAACGTGGGCGTAGTCGGGTTGGCCTGCACCGTTGGGCCGCGAAGTCGGCTTCGTCATCGAGTGCCTCCCACGGAGGTCGTTGTAACGGGAACCAGTACAGACAAGCCTGCCGCGATGCTGAGAGTTCGCGAGCGAGCCGAGGGCATGGGCCTCGAAGCGTGGTCCGCCCCCGACCTACAGCGGCCCCTGGAAGATCGCCTTCACGTCGTCGAATTTCACGTCTGGGGTTCTCTCCGCCGTCCAGCGCAGGTTGAAGGCGCTCGAGGCCAAATAGACGTGGTCGCCGTCGATGTCGGTGGCGATCTGGCTCTTGTTCTTGTCGATGAAGGCCTTCAGCGCCGCGGGATCGTCAGAGGTGATCCAGCGCACGGCCTCGCACGGCGCAGTCTCGAAGCCCATCGGCAGGCTGTACTCGTTCTGCAGGCGGTCGGCGAGCACGTCGAGCTGCAGGGCGCCGATGACCCCGAGGACGGGCTGCGTGCCGTCGATCGGCGTGAAAAGCTGCACCACGCCTTCCTCGGCCATTTCCTTCAAGGCGTCGCGCAACTTCTTGGCGCGGATGGCATCGTCGAGGCGGACACGGCGCAGGATCTCCGGCGCGAAGCTCGGGATGCCGAGGAACGCCAGGTCCTCGCCCTCGGTCAGTGCGTCTCCGATCCGGAGCTGGCCCTTGGTCGGGATGCCGACCACGTCGCCGGCGAAAGCCTCGTCGGCCACGGCGCGATCCTGGGCGAAGAAGAACTGCGGGGCCTGGATCGCCATCGTCTTGCCGGTGCGGACATGCTTGACGCGCATTCCGCGTGTCAGCTTGCCCGAGCACACGCGCATGAAGGCCATGCGGTCGCGGTGGTTGGGGTCCATGTTCGCCTGGATCTTGAACACGATACCGGCCATCGTCGGTTCGGAGGGCTCGATCATCCGGCTCGCCGCCTTCTGCGGGCGCGGCGGCGGGGCATAGGCGATGAGGGCGTCGAGCAGGTCGCGCACGCCGAAGTTCTTGAGCGCGGAGCCGAAGAACACCGGCGTCTGGTGGCCCTGGCGAAACGCCTCGATGTCGAAGGGCGGACACGTGCCACTGACGAGCTCGACCTCCTCACGCCACTGGGCCGCGCGCGTCTCCTCGAGGAGCGCGGTTACGTAGGGGTCATCGGTACCGGTGACCGGGGTTCCCTCGTCGTCCTTGTCGGGCTGGCGCACGCGCGGATTGACGAGGTCGTAGGTGCCGCGAAACGTGCGGCCCTGGCCAATCGGCCAGACCATCGGCGTCGTCTCGAGTTGCAGCTTGCTCGCCACCTCGTCGACCAGCTCGAGCGGCTCCTGGGACTCGCGGTCCATCTTGTTGACGAAGGTGATGATCGGGATGTCGCGCATCCGGCATATCTCGAACAGCTTCAGTGTCCGAGGCTCGATGCCCTTGGCCGCATCGATCACCATGATGGCGCTGTCGACGGCGGTGAGCGTGCGATAAGTCTGGTCGGCGAAGTCCTCGTGGCCCGGCGTGTCGAGCAGGTTGAAGACGGAGCCGGCGTACTCGAACGTCATGACGGAGGTGACGACGGAGATGCCGCGGGCGCGCTCGATGGCCATCCAGTCCGAGCGGGTGTTGCGCTTGTCCTTCTTGGCCTTGACCTGGCCGGCGAGCTGGATCGCGCCGCCGAATAGCAGCAGCTTCTCGGTCAGCGTGGTCTTGCCGGCGTCGGGATGGGAGATGATGGCGAAGGTGCGCCGGCGCGCGATCTCAGCGTCCAGCCCGATGATGGCCTTGGCTGGTGCAGCGCGGCTGTCGGATGCTGAATGCGGATCAGCGGTCGGAGTGTCGAGCTTGACGTCGTCCACGGGCGGGATCCTCGAGATTTAGCCCGCTCTTAGCACTGTTCGCGAGACAGGGAAAACAATTGGGGACGGCGTTGGCCCTCTGAGAGCCGGCAGCCGTCCCCAAAGCTATTCAGGTATCAGAACTTGCAGGCGAGCAGGGTTTCGGCGCTCGACTTCTCGACCACCGGCTGCTCCTCGACGTTGATGACGGAGACCACGCCGTTGTCGACGATCATGGAGTAGCGCTTGGAGCGAACGCCCATGCCGCGAGCGGTCAGGTCGAACTCGAGGCCGCACTTCTTGGCGAAGTCGGCGCTGCCGTCGGCGATCATCGTGACCTTGCCGTCAGCGCCGGCCGACTTGCCCCAGGCGTCCATGACGAAGATGTCGTTGACCGCGGTGCAATAGACGGCGGCGAGACCCTTGTTCTTCAGCGCCATGTCGTTGGCGACGAAACCCGGCAGATGGGTCTTGCTGCAAGCGGGCGTGAACGCGCCAGGAACGGCGAAAACAGCGACTTTCTTGCCGCCGAACAGCTCAGCAGTGGTGGTGTCCTTGGGGCCTTCGGCGCTCATGATCTTGAAGGTCGCCTCAGGCAGCTTGTCGCCGACTTTGATGGCCATGTGTCTGTTCTCCACGTGAACTTTGCAGGGTTGAAGGTAAGCGCACCGGCGCTTGCCGCGCAACTTATCGGGTCTCGCTGAAAAGTCCAAGTACAGCGATAGGGATTATATCTTCACACCCGGATAGCCGCTCCACAACTCTGCGGGCAACTCCGCCTCGTCCCACACGCCGATCAGGATGCCCTTGCGCGCCGACTTGCCGCGCATCGCCTTGATCTGGCTCTCCGAGCGCGTCGTGCGCTGCGACAGGCGCAAGCCCCAATCATGGAGCCGGGCGGCCATATGCCGGCGCACCTCATCATGGGCTGGCGATGCCCCCAGATCGACAAGCTCTGCAGGATCGGCCGACAGATCGAACAGCATGGGGCGGAAGCCGATGGCATGGATGTATTTCCAGCGTTCGTCGGCGACCATGAAAAGGCGGGCGTCGCGCGGCTCCACTCCGAGCCGGACTGCGGCCTGCATCAGAGAATAGTCGTACTCGCTGATCGCATACTCGCGCCAGGCGGCAGGCGTCTGGCCGTGCAGAAATGGCAGCAGTGAGCGGCCTTCCAGGCGATGGGTGTGCCCGGCGGGATCGTCGCCCAGCCAGTCCAGGAACGTCGGCAGGAGGTCGATGCTTTCGACGAGCGCGTCGCACACGTTGCCGCGTGCGGCGTCGGCCTCGGGCGAGGGGTCGTAGACGATGAGCGGGATCTTCACGGAGCAATCGTGGAACAGGTCCTTCTCGCCCATCCAGTGGTCGCCCAGATAATCGCCGTGGTCCGACGTCATGACGATCATGGTGCGGTCGGCGATGCCCCGCTCCTCGAGGAAGCCGAACAGCTCGCCCATCTGGTCGTCGATCTGCTTGATGAGCCCCATGTAGACGGGGATCACGTTCTCGCGCACCTCGTCACGAGCGAAGGCCTTGCCGACGCGGTGCTGCATGAACTCGCGATAGACCGGGTGCGGGTCGGCGCGCTCGCCCTCGGATCGGTTGGCCGGGATCATGTGCTCGGGGCCGTACATATCGTTGTAGGGCGCGGGCGCGATGTAGGGCCAGTGCGGTTTTATGAACGACAGATGCAGCACCCACGGCTTGTCTCCGGCCTCGCGGATGTAGTCCATCGCGCGGCGCGTCATGTAGGGCGTCTCACTGTCCTCCTCGCGAACGCGGGCGGGCAGGCGGGCATTGCGCATCGCCCAGCCGGAGGCGAGCGTGTTGCCTTCGCGCTCCCCGGCGTTGGACCAGGAATGCCAGGGATTGTCGCCGTCGTAGCCCTTCTCGTTCAGGTAGGCGTTGTAACGCGGGGAGGGATAGCGGCCGTCTGGGCCAGAACCGTGCAGGCCGTCGTCCCGCTCGTAGGGATCGAAGCCGCATTCGGAGACGCGCACGCCGATGATCGACTTGGGATCGACGCCCAGGCGCTCCATGCCTTCCACGTCGGCGTTCATGTGCGTCTTCCCGACGAGCCCTGCCTGTACGCCCAATCGCCGCGTATAGTCGCCCAGCGTGTGCTCGCCGACCTCGAGCGGCACGTCGTTCCACGAGGCGCCGTGCGAGGCGACGTAGCGGCCGGTGTAGAAGCTCATGCGGGAGGCGCCGCACACGGGGCTCTGGACGTAAGCTCGGGTGAAGCGGACGCCGCGGGCGGCGAGGCGGTCGAGGTTGGGCGTTTTCAGGTGCGGGTGGCCGGCGCAGGACAGGTAGTCCCAGCGCAACTGGTCGGCCATGATGAACAGGATGTTGCGATCGTTCCGGCCTGGCATCTCACTCCCCTGGCTCGTTCGAGAATGCTTCCTCCGACCTCACGCCGCGATGGTGGTCGCCCCCGCGCGGATCGCCTTGATGTTCTCGGCGTAGCGGCCGCCCTGGAACACCGCGTTGCCAGCGACGAGCACGTCGGCGCCAGCGCGCGCGCAGATGGCGGCGGTCTCGGGGTTGACGCCGCCGTCCACCTCCAGGTGGATCGGACGGCCGCCGATCATCTCCCGGATGGCTGCGATCTTCGGGGCCATCGCTGGAATGAAGGCCTGGCCGCCGAAGCCGGGGTTCACGGTCATGACGAGCACCAAGTCCAGGCGGTCGAGCACGTACTGAATGACGCTCTCGTGCGTGTGCGGGGTGAGCGAGACGCCGGCCTTCTTGCCGAGGCTGCGGATCAACTGAAGCGAGCGGTCGAGGTGGGGGCCGGCCTCGGCGTGAACCGTGATGACATCCGAGCCCGCCTTGGCGAAGGCTTCGATGTAGGGGTCGGCCGGGGCGATCATCAGGTGAACGTCGAGCACCTTTCTGGTGTGCGGGCGGATCGCGGCGACGACGCCGGGACCGATGGTGATGTTGGGCACGAAGTGGCCGTCCATCACGTCCACGTGCACCCAGTCGCAGCCAGCCGCGTCGATCGCACGGACCTCCTCGCCCAGTCGCGCGAAGTCGGCGGAAAGTATAGAAGGTGCGATCAGGACGGATGCGGTCATGCGTGAACTCCAGCAGGGATCAGATGGACTCGCACTGGAGAGCATCGCGCGCGGGAAATGGCAACCCCGGGCCGATCGAAGCCGCGAAACTCGATTGCCAGAAGGCTGTCCTGACCAGTTTGCTGAAATCCAGCCGCGACCGGGAATTCGCCACACGTATGCGGCTTACCGAAAGGCCAGCGTTGCTCTAGTGGCCCGTCGCGCCTGAGTTGACACCCGCCTCGCCGCACTGTCGGTCAACTAAGGCGCGACGCCTCACTAGCGCTTCCCAATCAACCAAGACGCCTCCGGCAAAACACCGTGCCTGGACGCTGCAGGACAACCACTCCAAGCCCGAGAAAACGAACACGCCGCCAAGCCCTTCCGGACCTGGCGGCGCGCCGGCACATCAACAGGCCAGTTGCACTCCACCGACCAATCGACTTCACTCCAAGCCCTGTATCAGAGTTGCTTCACCGGCGTCGGATCCAGATTGAAGATCCGCGCAGCGTTGAGCCCCAGGATGTTCCGCTTCGCCTGCTCCGACAGGAACGGCAGATCGGTAATCTCACTAGGCAGGTCGAAGTCGAAGTGCGGCCAGTCCGATGCGTACAGCAACTGCGTGTCAGCCTTGATCATATCGAGTGTGCATTCGAGCGCCTTGAGGTTGTGCGCCTCCATCGGCTGGGTCGTGTACCAGCAGTGGTCGCGCATGTACTCGGACGGCAGACGCTTCAGATGCGGCGCCTCGGAGGGGCGCATCAGGAACTGGTCGTCCAGGCGCTGCATGACGAACGGCACCCATGCGAGGCCCGACTCGATCCAGATCACCTTGAGCTTGGGGAAGCGGATCGGCATCCCGTTCAGCACCCAGTTCGTGGTGTGTACGATGTTGGGCCAGGCAAAGCCCAGCGCGTGCATACCGAGGAAGCGGTTGATGGTCTTCAGGGACGGGTCGTCCCAGTGGTAGCCGGCGTGGAAGGAGAGCGGCATGCCCGTCTCCTCGATCATCTTATAGAGCTTCATGTACTTGTTGTGGTGGACCGGCGCGTGACGCGTAGAAGGCACGCAGAACCCGATCACGCCCTTCTTGCCGGCCATCTCCTCGACCTCACGCTCGGCCTCCTCGGGCGTGTTGTAAGGCAGGACCGCGAGCGTCTTGATGCGGTCGTCCTTCGCCAGCAGGTTGTCGACCATCCAACGGTTGTAGGCGCGGCAGAGCCAGACCTCCATCTCGGGCTGCGGATGCAGGCCCAGGAACAGCATGGGCGTGGGGAACACGATCATGTTGTCGACGCCCAGGCCGTCCATCGCGCGCCGGGTAAGAACCACGTCGCGGTGAACGCTCGTGTCATCGACCTTCTCGCGCAGACCGTCCTGATGGGGAATGCGGCCGCCGACGCCCTGATAACGAAGCCCGAGGTCGCCGTTGAGGCCATAGGGCGGGGCGCCGTGACGGTCCTTGTGGAAGAATAGCGCCTGCTCGCGGATCACCGGATCCTCGATGTACTGCACGACCTCGCCCCAACTCACCGTCTCCACGTGATGGGCGTCGATGTCGACGATGAACCAGTCCTGCAGCTTGCGCTTGCGGGCCTCGCGGCGGGCATGTGCCAGGATCTCGCGGCTGTCGGTCGAAGTGTCTATGATTTGCGTCGGCAGCATCTGCGGGATGCCGGTCACGTGCTCGGTCATGGGGGGCTCCGTGTTCGCTGTGATTTCAGAAATTCCGTTAGGCTATCGCGCCGGCTTCGGGCTGTCCGGCTTCGGACCCGACGCACTCATTTGGGATCGTTCTCGCCCGGTCGCCGTCGAAACCAAAGTCCGAGCTCCATTGGCCCAAGCCGCACGTCACGAAGCATCTCCGATACCGCGACCAGCATCTCGGTGGGCGTGATCGTCTTCTCGCCTTCCTGCACGATCGCCGGGATAGGCCGGTCCTCGAGCTCGGATTTGGCATAGTAGAGACGGACAGCAGCCGTGATGATCTGCGCCACCGCCTCGTCCGAGACGCGCGATGCCTCGCCCTTGACGACCAACTCCTTGGCCGCCTCGTGCAGATCGGCGGCATACTGGTCGATCCACCCGTATGGATCGTTGCGCCGCAGCTCTGCGATTTTGGTCTCGGTCAGCTCGTCAGACGACGACATAGACGTTTCCGTCCTTCTCCTCGAGCTTGGCCGGCCGCAATCGGAGCTTGTCGGAGCCCTGATTGACGCCTGTCTTGAGATCGTACTCGTAGCCGTGCCAAGTGCAGACGATGTTGCATGAGCCTTCCTCGAAGGCCAGCGCACGCACCTTGCCCTCTGCGTCGATCGGCTCTGTGACGCGCTTATAGATGCGGCCCTGGCAGATCGGGCCACTCCGATGCGGGCACTCGTTGTGCCAAGCGACCAGCTTGCCGCCAACTTGGAAAACGCCGATCTCGGTACCGTCGCACGAGATGACCCGGCGCCCCCCTTCCTCGATCTCGCTCCGGCGGGCGACCAGATAGGACTTGGGCATCAACAACGCTCCTTCGCATTTCCTGCGTCGATTGTGATCGCACACTACGGCCCAGCAATAGCTTCGCCAATCGCTTTGTGTATGTTCTCACGGCATGGCAGAGTTTCCTCAAGTCGCACCAGGGCCATGCCTGAGGCAGGATGCAACCTGACTACCATGCCGACTACCATGCCGAACGAGCCGCCCTCTCGAAATGCGGCTGCTGTCCGGCCTCGATCCCTGGATTCTGCCACATTCGACCACGAGCCACCGGAGGCCGCCGAATTGACCATCCCCCGCTCCACCGAAGGCTGGGACGATGTCTCGCAGTTCCAGCAACATCTGGGGATCGCGACCGAAGATAGGGCCGATGGGCGCTCGCGGCTCCGCTACGTCTTCAAGCTCGAGCACGGCAACCGGAAGGGCGATGTCCACGGCGGCGTTCTGGCTACCCTGATGGACCTCGCGATATCCCAGGCGATCCGCTCACTTGCGCCCGACATCGCCGGCCTTTCCACGATCAACATGACGGTGAACTACGTCGAGACCGCACGCGGCGATCTCGTGGCGCGTGGCCGTGTCATCAAAGTCGGACGCACGATCGCGGTGGGAGAGGCCACCTGTGAGACCGCGGACGGCACCGTCTGCGTGCAAGCCACCGGCGCTTTCAGGATCATCAGGCACCGCAAGCCTTGAGCCGCGTCCGGCCGCCGTGCCGGCGCGGGCAATTCCCAGTCACGAAGTCAACCGGAGCCGAACATGCTCGAGAGCAAGACGACGACATTCGAAGGCATGAAAGTCCACTACTGGGAAGCCGGCTCAGGCTTCCCCGTCCTCATGCTGCACGGCGTGGGACCAGGAACCTCGATCCAAGGCAACTACGGCCCGGTCCTCGAGCCGCTTGCCACACGCTGCCGGATCATTGCGACAGATCTCATCGGCTTCGGCGCCTCCGGCCGCAAGCCTGCCCCGCCATACTTCGACCTCGATCTCTGGCTGCGGCAGACGGAGGCCATGCTCGCGCTGCTCCCCGCCGGCGAATGCGGCGTGGCCGGCCACTCGATGGGCGGCGCGCTCGCGCTGAAGCTCGCAGCCCGCCATCCCCGCATCACGCGCGTCCTGACGTCCAGCAGCGTCGGCGCCGCCTACACCCTGCCGCCCGCCCTCGACCAGTTCTGGTCCGCCGGCGCCGATCGTGTCGAGTTGCGAAGCGCGATGCTGGAGATGGTCCACGATCCAGCAGCAGTCAGCGATTCCATGGTCGAGGACCGCTACAAGTTCCTGGCGAGCGGCGACTACGCCGCCTACTTCGCCGCGATGTTCCAGGCCCCACGCCAGCGCTACCTCGATGCGGCGGTCCTGAGCGACGCCGAGCTGTCATCGATCCGCGCTCGTGTCGTGATGCTCCACGGCCGCAACGACAAGCCATGCCCGGCCGAGCTGACGACGCTGGCACTGGCCGCGCGCTTGGCCCATGCTGACGTCCACTTGCTGGGCGGCTGCGGCCACAACCTTCCCCGCGAGCGCACACAGGATTATGTCAGTGCAGCGCTGGCCCTGCTGAGCTGAGACCATCGGAGCTGTGCTGGTTCCGTCCGGCCCGACCGGGATCGACGGTGGAGGACTACCGAGTCGGCCGTGAAGTTTTTCCAGCGCATTGATTTTGCGAGCTGATCGCGCCGATAGCTCTGCGCCGAGTTGCAGGATTTCCACGCCTGTCGGTGGATTTCCTTGCAAATTGTGATGGCGGATTCCTCGCCGCTGCGAACTGTGTTTCCG
>CAMAYR010000211.1 GCA_945862355.1 Devosia equisanguinis
GCCAGCGTCGCAGTGCCAGCCGCCGGGGCGTGTCGCCCCCGCGAAGTGCGAAGCCTGCGCGCTTTCGCCCTTCTGCCACCGGCCACCCCGATCCAGCCACTTGCAAAGCAGCCAGCCGAACGGTGCGCAAAGTCACCGATTCAGGTATGTGTTCGTGCTCGTACCGAGATTGCCCTATCCGCCGATCGTAAAACTCGTCATCTCCCTGGGCTGCGGCTTCCTCGGCTTTTATCTGCCCAACGTGTTTCTCTCGAATCTCATCCAGAAGCGGCAGCTCTCGATCAAGCAGGCGTTTCCCGATGCGCTCGACATGCTGCTGATCTGCGTGCAATCGGGCATGTCCGTCGAGGCGGCGTTTGGTAAGGTTTCGCGCGAGGTCGGCGCTCAGTCGCTCGAACTCGCCGAGGAGTTGAGCCTGACAACTGCCGAGCTTTCCTATCTGCCGGAGCGCAGGTCGGCTTACGAAAACCTCGGCAAACGTACCGGCCTGCCGGGCATCAAGGCGGTGGCGACCGCGCTGATCCAGGCAGAACGTTACGGAACGCCGGTGGGTACTGCACTGCGCGTGATGGCCAAAGAAAACCGCGACATGCGGATGCAGGAGGCCGAGAAGAAGGCCGCCGCTCTGCCGCCCAAGCTGACCGTCCCGATGATCGTATTCTTCCTGCCGGTGCTGTTTCTCGTCATCATGGGGCCGGCCGTGATCCAGATCATGAAGTACGACTGATACCGGCCCACTTAAGGATCGACTCGGGCGTCGAGGCGGTGGGCCGGTCACACTTTTGCTTGCGCGCAGCCGCCACACCAACCTGGCGCGCGCATACCTCCAGACCAAATGCCCGACGAAGGGCTGAACGTTCGGTTATCGGGTATGATCCTGCTTGGGGAAGGGCGTGCTCGCATTCGGGCGCGCCTTTTCCGATCGGCGCGCCGGCGGCGGGTTTGTTTGGCGGGCGCGGTTGTCGCTCGATGCCGAAAGGACGGCTCCGGCCGATCGTCGTGGCCGTTGCCTCGACGATATGTCCACGGAGTGATGCTTAACGCTTTTCGAACGACGTCCGCACTAGTGTAGCTTTTGCGCCTGGCGGTTGGTTGTGAGGCGAGCCGAACAGGGAAGTAAATGTTTACACCGGAACGCTAGTGATCGGACTGTGTATTGGCTGCACGTCGGTCTTACTGCCGTCGTGGTGAATGCGAGGCCCGGACACTCCGGGATGGTCGGGGCTGGTACGACAAGTCGAACAGGGTGCGAATGATCGTTCAGAGTGCCAGGGGAGAGCAGCGCAGCCGTCGGGTTCTGGTTGCCGACGATGATCCGTTCTACAGGGATCTTGCTAGCGGAGCGCTCACGGATGCGGGCTACGAGGTGGTGACAGCTGGTGACGGGAAGGCCGCGCTCGACTTGCTCGCGAGCATCTCGATCGATCTGGCCATAGTCGACGTGCAGATGCCCGAGATGACCGGTTTGGAGTTCATCGAGAACGTCCGCGGAACCGATGGCTACCGGCACATCCCAGTCATTGTCATAACCGGCCAGGACGATACCGAGTCGATCGAGCGCGCCTACGTGAGCGGAGCTACGTCCTTTCTCGCAAAGCCGCTCAACTGGCCGCTGTTCGTTCAGCATGTGAATTTCGTGCTCAAGGCCGGGCAGGCGGAGGCAGACCTGCGCGACGCTATACGAACCGCGGAGTTCATGAGCGACCTCAAAGGGCGTGTCGCCTCAGTTCTCGTGGGAGAGTTTCAGGCGCCGCTGCGGACCGCCCAAGGCATGACGGAACTGTTGCGCAAGGAGGTCTATGGTCCGCTTGGGCACAGGATATACGGCGAGTTTGCGGAGGATCTTCACAAGGCGCTGGATCAACTCAATTCGATCCAACTCAAGATGATGAACTCCAGCCGGGCGATGTCGGGAGAGCTGCTGCTCAAGGAGGAGGATATTCCCCTCAAGGGGCTGGTGCAGGAAGTCCTGCATATGCTGCGGCCGCGGGCCGACCAGCGCGGCATCGAAATCGAGTTGTCTTCCAACCTCACCCCCAACCTCCTGATGAAGGGCGACAGATCACTGCTCAGCCAGGCATTCAAGATGCTGGTGGAGGGCGCGATTGCTGCTTCACCGCGAGGCTCTCATATACGTGTGGATGCGCGCGTCGACGGTGACGGAGGGTTCAACTTTGGGGTCGAGGACAGTGCGCCCGCGTTACCGGATTCCATGGTGCGCGATATTCTCGGAACCGTGCCGGGAGGCCGACAGGTTGCGCAACAGGCCTCCACCTCACGCAATACCGGCCTGACGATCAGCAGGGTCGTCGTCGAAGCACACGGGGGAAGGATGTCTCTCAACTCGACGATTGGGGAAGGCAGCATAATCCGGCTGGGATTGCAGGCGGATCGTGTAACTGTCGCCGGCCCCGAAGGTAGTCTGCGTTTGCAGTCCTTAGCGGCCTCGGAAGAGAAGCCGATGTTCAAGTCGAACGCCCGGGCCTCTGTGCTGCTGCCGCCCCATCCGACGGCCTGATGCGCGGTCCTGGGGAATGAGCCTCTGCGGAGAGCCCGGATCAAACTGGCAATTGCATCAAATTTTCTAGCCGAAGATCACTTAGAGCGACGCTCGATAAACCCTAATCGGACACTATTGTGGCTGCTGTGCAGCGTGGGGCCGATGGGGCAGATGTTCAAGTTGTTGCGCCACTTTTCTGTGATGAGTGCAATCGCCACGGTAGCGATCACCACTGTGCTCGTGCTTGCTTTCCGATGGTATGAAAACGTCAACTTGTTTCAGTTGACTGAGGATCGCAACGTCGCGCAGGCGTACTCTTTCGCGAATGTCCTGCTGCCCAATTATGCGGCTCACTTCCGTGCGAGTGAGGGCGCAACGGGGGACCGGATCAGGGCGATGCCGGCGACCAAACAGCTCGATGCGGATATGCGCCGCCTGACGCGAAACCTTCCCGTGGTGAAGGTCAAAGTCTACCTTGCGAGCGGTGTTACGATCTATTCATCCGATCTCGCTCAGATCGGTGAGAGCAAGGCTGCAGATTCGTCCTTTCTGCGCTTGCTCGGGGGAGCCGTTGCTGCGACGAAGTTCAGCAACCGAGAGGTTTTGTCGTTCGGAGAGAATTACAGGCGCCGGCACGTCGCCGAGACATACGTGGCGATCCGGGACGATACGGGGCGGCTGCATTCGGTCATCGAGCTTTACACGGATGTGTCGGCTTACGTCGCGGAGCTGGACCGGGAAATCCTGTCGGTCATGGCGATGCTGGTCGGCGGCTTGGGCACGCTCTATGTGCTGCTGCTGCTCGTGGTTCGGCGTGCGGACCGGATTCTCGTGAGGCAATATCGCGAGCTCGAGACCTTCAGCGCGCGCCTGGAGGAGAAGGTCGACGAGCGGACCCGGCGGCTGCTCAATCATCAGAGCGTGCTGTCGTGGGTGACGAGAAGTGACGAATTCCGCAGCGGAAATTTCGAGATCGCCATAGGGAACCTGATGCGGGTGACGGCGGCGACGCTCGATGTCAGTCGTGTGAGCATCTGGATCTTCACGCCAGAGCGCGATCAGTTGCGGTGCGCTGATCTGTACTGCGCCGGACGCGGCGATCACAGCAACGGGCAATCACTTCAGGTCGAGCGGTATCCACGCTATTTCGGGGCACTTCTCAGCCAAGAGCATCTGACGATGGACGACGCGCAGAGCGACGAGCGGCTGTCGGAATTCTTGGAGAGCTATCTGCGCCCGCTCGGCATTGCCTCGATGCTGGATGTGCCGATCGTGCACGGCGGCCGCGTCGAGGGTGTGCTGTGCATCGAGCATGTCGGTGAGCCGATCAAGTGGACGGCAGAGCAACGGTTGTTTGCTATCGCTATTGCGAACTTCGCGTCGCTGGCGCTGGAGCGCCAGGAGCGCCACAAGGCGGAAGAGGATTTAAGGGAGGCCAATCGCTCGGTAGAGGCGGCCAATCGCGCCAAGTCGCTGTTCCTGGCCAACATGAGTCATGAGATACGGACGCCCATGAATGGGGTATTCGGCATGACGGATCTTCTGATGCGCACGGTGCTCGACGAGCGGCAGCGTAAGTTCGTGGGGATCATCAGCAGCTCAGCCAAGCGCCTGCTGACGATTATCAATGATATTCTTGATTTGTCGCGGATAGAATCTGGGAAGCTGGAACTGGATCGCCACGAATACCGCTTCCGCGCCGCCATCGAGGAGACCGTCGACTTGCTGGCTGGAGAAGCGCAGCAAAAAGGGCTTGATTTGACGTTGCTCGTGGCGAGCGATGTTCCCGAGGTGGTGGTCGGGGATTCTGGCCGTTTGAGACAGGTTATGACGAACCTCGTCAGCAATGCGATCAAGTTCACGAGTGCGGGCGAGGTCGCGGTAAGGATCGAGGCTGTCGGCGTCGTGGACGGCGTGGCCAGACTGGCTATCGAGGTGCGGGACACCGGCATTGGAATTCCCGCGGATGTGCAGCGGCGGTTGTTCGAGCCTTTCCAGCAGGCCGACACGTCGATTTCGCGTCGCTTCGGGGGGACCGGGCTCGGTCTTTCGATATCCCGGCATCTGGTGGAGTTGATGGGGGGGAACGTCGAGCTCGAGAGCGCGCCGGGCTCGGGCACGCGCGTGTCGTTCGTTCTTCCGATGCCGGTCGGGCGTGGAGGAGGCGAGCGGCCTGCATTGGTGGAGCAGAATGGAGCGCTGGCTGGGTGCCGCGTGCTGGTGCTCGACGACCGGGCCACAAATCGCGAGGTGGTTGCTTCTTATTTCAGCGATTGGGGCGCCGTAGCGAAGGGCGTCTCGTCAGCCAGAGAGGCCATCGACGAACTCGGCCGGGTAGCGACAGGCCCTGAGCGGTATCGTCTCGTGGTGGTCGACATGATCATGCCGGACATCAATGGTCTGGAGTTCGCTCGAATGGTGAAAGCCGATGCGCGGCTGGCCGGTACGGGTCTCATCATGCTGACTTCTATGAGCTGGAAAGGCGATGCCAGGGTGGCGCGGGAGTTGGGCTTCGGAGCGTTCCTGACCAAGCCCGTTCACCGTGACGAGTTGTTGAAGGCAGCCAGCGGGGTTCTCGCCGGAGGCGACGGCGTGCTGCAGATCGAACATGACGTGTCGGGAGAAGGCTTGTACGGACGTGAGCAATCCGGGGCTGGGTTCGATGGACTGCGGGTGGTCGTCGCGGAGGACAATCCGGTCAACTTCGAGGTGGCGCGCGAGTTTCTGCTGGGGTTTGGATCCGTGGTCGAGGGAGCCGAGAACGGGGTGCTTGCGCTCGAGGCCGTGCGTGCGAGAGATCAGGACATGGTCCTGATGGACTGCCAAATGCCGGAGATGGACGGGCTCACCGCGACCAGGGCTATCCGACAGCTGGAAGCCGAAACTGGGCGGAAGCCCATCGTCATCATTGGAGTTACGGCCAATGCCTTCGCCGACGATAAGGCGCGATGCCTGGAAGCGGGCATGGACGACTATCTGAGTAAGCCGTTCTCGGCCGACCAGCTCAGCGATGTCATGGCGCGGTGGGCAGGGCGGACGAGGAGGTTGCTTCCGGCTGCGAGCTCTGCCGAGGCCGAGGCTTCAGGCGTGGTCGGGCCAAAGGGGGGCGTCGCGGTTTCTCAAAGCCGCGTGACGGCAGTGAAAAAACTGCACCCCGCGGATCGGCCAGCGGAATTGCGCGTTGGAATGTCTGGGGTATCCAAGGAATCGCATTCCGAGCTCGATCGGGAGCAACTGGACCGGATGCAGAAGACGCATCCCAAACTGGTGCTGCGATTGCTCGAGACGTATCTCACTCACGGTCCGCGAGCGATGCAGAATTTGCTCGCTGCGCTGGTCGAGGAGGATGTGCCCGGGCTCAAGATGGCAGCGCACTCGCTGAAATCCTCCAGCGCGAATGTCGGGGCAACGCGGCTTTCCGAGCTGTGTCGGGATCTCGAAGCGCGCATGAAGGTCGCTACGGCTTGGGATGCATGCGCCAATCTCGCGGCGGTCGCTGAGATCGAGACTGTTTACCATTCGGCCATAGCGGCGCTGGCTGGGTTGCGGGACGAGTGGGGCGTAGCGGGTGCTGAAAGAGTGTCCGCGGCGGCAAGCGCGTAAGTCGAGGCGCAATCCTGGCGAGGCTCCCGCAATCAGAATGTCGCGTAGCAACCTTCGACTACACCCTTGCTGCCTTCCGGGCGGCGGAGCAGCAGGCGGGAAGAGCGGGCGGTCTGGATGCGGAAATCGCGGCAGACGGGACCATTCTTCGCGTCGGGCACGCTGCCGAGGGCAACGACGCGCTCCTTGAAATCAAAGACGAGCGAGACGCTGCCGGTAGGCGGACACAGGCAGACGCGATAGGTGCTCCTCGTCACGGCGCTGTTCGGGACGATCTCCAGCAGAACGGTCTCGGACGCACCGGTCTCGATCCGCCAGGGATAGCAAGGGCTGTCCTTGATCTGGCAGGACCCCTGCGCAGCGGCTGCCGGTGCAAGCAGCAGCAGCGGGGCGAGAGCTGGAAAGTGCCGTAGCATCGCAATATGCTTCCACAGACTGTAACGGTGCCGGGAACCTTGGATGCGTGCCTGTCGTCTGCATGGCGGTTGCGACACCGTCGATTGGTCAGGCCATCGCCTTCTTCAGGTGCGCGTCGACATGATCGAGAAAGCCCGTGGTCGACAACCAGTTCTGATCGGGACCGACGAGTAGGGCGAGGTCCTTCGTCATGAAACCCTGCTCGACGGTCTGGATGCAAACCTTCTCCAGCGTCGATGCGAACTTCGCAAGCTGCGGGTTGTCGTCGAGCTTGGCGCGATGGGCAAGACCGCGGGTCCAGGCGAAGATCGAAGCCATCGAGTTGGTCGAGGTGGCCTTGCCTTTCTGGTGCTCGCGGTAGTGGCGGGTGACCGTGCCGTGCGCGGCCTCGGATTCGACCACCTTGCCATCCGGCGTCATCAGCACCGACGTCATCAGGCCGAGCGAGCCGAAGCCCTGCGCCACGATGTCGGACTGCACGTCGCCGTCGTAGTTCTTGCAGGCCCAGACGTATCCGCCGGACCACTTCATCGCGGCGGCGACCATGTCGTCGATCAGGCGGTGCTCGTAGGTAAGCTTGCGCTTGTCGAACTCGGCCTTGAACTCGGCGTCGAAGATCTGCTGGAAAAGCTCCATGAAGCGGCCGTCGTACTGCTTCAGGATGGTGTTCTTGGTCGAGAGATAGACGGGATAGTTTCGTGTGAGGCCGTAGTTGAACGAGGCGCGTGCAAACTCGATGATGGATTCGTCGAGATTGTACATCGCCAACGCGACGCCGGAAGCGGGGGCCTTGAAAACCTCGCGCTCGATGACCTTACCGTCGTCGCCGACGAACTTGATCGTGAGAGTGCCGCCGGTGGGGAATTTGAAGTCGGTGGCGCGATACTGGTCGCCGAAAGCGTGGCGGCCGACGATAATCGGCTGCGTCCAGCCCGGTACGAGGCGCGGAACGTTCTTGCAGATGATTGGCTCACGGAAGATCATGCCTCCGAGGATGTTGCGGATGGTGCCGTTGGGCGAGCGCCACATCTCCTTGAGGCCGAACTCCTTCACGCGGCCCTCGTCCGGCGTGATGGTGGCGCATTTGATCGCGACGCCGACTTCGCGTGTCTTGTTGGCGGCGTCGATGGTGATCTGGTCGTTGGTCTCGTCGCGCTTCTGGACGCTGAGATCGTAATACAGCAGGTCGATGTCGAGGTAGGGGTGGATCAGCTTGTCCTTGATGAGGCGCCAGATGATGCGGGTCATCTCGTCGCCGTCCATCTCGACGACGGGGTTTGCGACCTTGATCTTGGACATTGGAGGGGGGCCTTGTGAGAGCGGGGGAGCGATTGGGGTGGCTATAGCATCGTCGTTGCGGGGGGCAAAGCGGCGCGCTTATCCCCTCTCCCCTTCTTTACGGGGAGAGGTTTAGGGTGAGAGGTGGCGGCGGGCACGACGCGGGCAAAATGAGCTTCCGCTTTTTGAAGTGGACCGATCGCGCCGGCTAGGCACGTTGATCTCAGCAGGTGACCCCAACCGGACTCAATGCCGGTGCGCAACACTTGTGTTGCAATGCTGCTCGAAACACTGGCCGCCGTTTCAACCGCGAGCCAAAAAAAGAGGAGAACCTGTGTCAGCATGCTTCTCCGGAACCAAGGGAGCACCAAATTCTCCCACCGACTATTTCGATGCTAGCTGCAATTATTGCATTCGACATACGGAGAAACTTTACCATATGACCGTAGCGTCCGCTACCTGAACGGGTCTATCGCAGGGGGCGTCCGCGGATGAACATCGGCAGCGTACTGGTGGCCAAGGGCCTGGTTTCCGCGCAGGACATCGACCGGGCAATCAGTCATCAGAGAGCGACCGGGGGCCGGATCGGCGATAGCATCGTCGCGTTGGGCATGCTGACCAAAGAACAAATCGATGAGCTTCTTACTGATGCACCGCAGGTGCCGACGACGGTAGCTGGCACAGGCATCGAACTCGTGCTTTTGCTGGAACTGGCTGTCAAAGGCATGTACACGGAAAATATCGAGACGGCGTCGCAATTGGCTCGCGTGATGAAGTTGTCCAACACGGTGGTGGACCAGCTTCTCAAGGCTGCCACGGATCGCAAACTCGTCGAGACGCTGGCGTCGAGCTCCGGGGTCAATGCGAGGAGCGAGATTCGCGTGACGCTGACCCGAGCCGGCCGCGAATGGGCGGCCGATGCACTGAGCCGTGGGCAATATTTCGGGCCAGCGCCTGTCTCGCTCAAGGATTACCAGGATCGCATCCAGCTCCAGCGCATAACCAACGAGGTCGTATCACGCGAAAAGCTAGTGGCGGCCTTTTCTGGCTTCGTCATCCCCGACCGTTTTTTGAACCGTTTGGGGCCTGCGGTCAATTCTGGCAACGCCATCCTTATTTACGGCCCCGCAGGAAACGGTAAGACGACGATCGCCGAGATCGTCGGCAAAGTGTTCGACACCAGTACCTGCTTCCGTAACTCCGATCCGGTGGTGATGGCGTAAGGGTCTGGGTTGGTTTGCGAATCAGCTATTTCTCTTGTCGAGGGCGGCTCACTCGGCAGGTGATGGGATGCGAAGCTTCGAGATCGTGCAGTCGGACACCGACACG
>CAMAYR010000212.1 GCA_945862355.1 Devosia equisanguinis
GTTATGGACGGTGTCTGTGTTCTCCACGACGGTCAGCTTGACGTCCCCCATCTCGACGCCGAAGTCCTTCACCGCGGCATTGCCGTCGGCTAGCAGGCGCTGCTTGAACTCCGGTTCGATCCAGGCGCGCGCGACGACGTCGGCGCCACGCGATGGTTGCCAGGCGTCCAGCGTCTCCAGCCCGCGCAGGATCTGCTCGGGCGTGAGGACGCCTCTCTCGATCAGAAGCTCCTTCAGCGCGAGGGTCATCAGCTCGTACTTGCCCGGCGGCGACATGTCGTCGGGCTGAGTGCCGGGGTGGGCATGATCGTGACCGGCGTGATCGTGGTCGTGGTCGTGATGATGGTCGTGGTTGCCACTCATGCGGCGCTCCCCTTCGATGCTGAGCGGTTGCCGGGCGCAGGCGTGGCCGCCGGCGTCAACCAATGCTCGTAGATGTCGACGTCCAACGTGTCGTGCGGCGCACCATCGTAGTCGGGCCAGACGTCGCGTTGGGCAAAGCGCACCCGGTACAATGCTTTCCTGGGCTCGCCGTTCCACCCGTAGCCCAGTTCCTCCGGGTTGGGATGCTCGCCACAAAACCGCTCGATCACGCCGACCTTGCCGCGCACGTAGAACGGCGTGCGGCGATGCCCGGGAGGATTGACCCGCGCCACCGCCACGGCATCGCCCGGCTTGAACCTGCCCATGTCCGTTGCGCTCATCGGCCCTCCTCCGCGATGCGCGCGGCGATCACCTTCATCCGGGCTTGCAGCTCGTCGGCGGTGACGACGCCTTTCTCGATCAGCAATGTGGAAAGCGATTCCATGCCGCGCTCGAAGTAGCCGAGCTCATTGTAGATCTCGACGCCGATTTCCTCGCGCGTGCGGCGCACCTCGTCGGTGCGAATAACCTTGGCGCCCTTCGCGCCAAGCGTGTTGCCGATCACGATCGACAGCTTCTCCCAGGGCCGTGTCTCGACCATCTCGTGCTCGATCGGGCCAGCCGGCAGTCCGCCGATGTCGTGGTAGCCTCGTCCCGGCAAGCGAGCGGAGGACAGGTGCGTGTTGTCCGGGTCACCGTCTCGGTGATTGGCCATGCCATTTCCCTTGCTTCTGGTTTCAGGCTGAGGGGCGAGGCCCCGATGCGCTGCCAGCAAGCTAATTGACCTGCGCTCCCGATGTCCAGGCCAGAACGGACACCAGAACGGACACCAGATAGGCCGGGCAGGCATATCGGGTGCAGGGTCTTGCAGATGGCGGGCCTTGCACAGGGCGGGCCGGCCACCTAGCGTCTGCAGAGTACCCGAACGACGGGCCGCGCTTCCCGGAGCCTGGACGCACGCATGACAGAGACGCACGCATGACAAACCGCCACGACGTCACCTTGCAGATCAACGGCGCGACGCAGCGCATCTCGGTGGAGGCGCGCAAGACGCTGGCCGACGCGATCCGCGAGGATTGCGGGTTGACCGGCACGCACCTCGGCTGCGAGCACGGCGTGTGCGGCGCGTGCACCGTTCTGCTCGACGGCCAGCCTGTGCGCTCGTGCCTGATGTTCGCGGTGCAGGCGAACGGGCGGGCCATCCGCACAGTGGAAGGGCTCGCAAAGGGCGACACGCCCCATCCCCTGCAGCAGGCGTTCATGGACAACCACGGCCTGCAATGCGGCTTCTGCACGCCGGGCTTCCTGATGCTCGCGTGCGGCGCGCTGGAGGCCAAGCCCGACATGGGGGAGGAGGAGATGGTGCATGTGCTCTCCTCGAACCTGTGCCGCTGCACGGGCTATCACAACATCCTGAAGTCGGTGCGCGCGGCAGCGGTGGCGATGCGTAACGACACCTCACCTTCGGCCTCCAGCGAGGCCTCATGAAGGTGCCGGGTGAGAAGGCGGCTTCGAGTTGGATCGGCCGCTCCATCACGCGGCACGAGGACTTGGCCCTGGTGCGGGGCGAGGGGCGGTTCGCGGCGGACGTTTCGTTTCCCCACCAACTCCACATGCGCGTGGTGAGATCGCAGGTGGCGCACGGCATCATCCGCGGCATCGACACGGCACCGGCGCTCGCGCTGCCCGGTGTCGTCGCTGTGTGGACGCACGCAGACGTCGCCGACATCGCACCCATCGACTTCCGGCTGACCAAGGTTCCCGGCCTCGAGCCCTACCGACAGACGATCCTCGCCAAGTCGCGCGTGCGCTACGTCGGCGATCCGATCGCAGTCGTGATCGCGACGGATCCTTATGTTGCCGAGGATGCGGCCGAGGCGATCGAGCCCGACATCGAGGAGCTTTCCGTTTGCCTCGATGCGACGGCACCACCCGTCGCTTTTGACGACAAGCATTCGACCGAGCCGACCGTGATCGAAAAGAGCTACGGCGATCTCGAAGCGGCGTTCCGCGCGGCGGACACCATCGTCGAGATGGAGCTTGCGATCGGCCGTCATTCCGGGGTGCCGCTGGAGACGCGCGGCGCCGTCGCACGCTACGATGCTGCGCGCGACATTCTCGAGATGCACGGCGCGGCGAAGGTGCCACACTGGAACCGCGATACCATCGCGCGGATGCTCGGCAGGCCGCCCTCGAAGGTGCATTTGTTCGAAGGCCACGTCGGTGGCGGGTTCGGCATCAGAGGCGAGCTTTATCCCGAGGATGTCCTCGTCTGTCTCGCGGCGATGCGGCTGCGCCGGCCCATCAAGTGGATCGAGGACCGGCGCGAGCATCTCGTGGCGGCCAATCATTCGCGGCAGCAGACGCATCGCGTGCGCGCGGCAGTGGCGAAAGACGGGACCGTGCTCGGCATCGACGACGAGTTCTTCCACGACCAGGGCGCCTACATCCGCACGCACGGGGCAACTGTACCCGATCTCGCCGCGGCGATGCTGCCAAACCCCTATCGCGTGCCCGCCTATCGCGCACGCGGGCGAATAAGGCTCACCAACAAAACACCGGGCGGCACCTATCGCTCGCCGGGCCGCTACGAGAGCACCTTCGTGCGCGAGCGGCTGATGGATGCGATAGCGGTCAGGCTCGGGCTCGATCGCGCGGAAGTACGCCGGCGCAATTTCGTGACCCCGGCCGAGATGCCGTTCGCGCGCGGCATCGACACGCTCGGCACGGCGCTGGTGCTCGATTCGGGCGATTACGACCTGCTGCTTACACGCGCGCTCGGCCTCGTCAACTGGGACGAGCTGCAGGCGATGCTACAGGCGCGGCGCGAGGGCGGCGAGCTGGTTGGTGCAGGTTTTGCCTGTTTTGTGGAGAAGAGCGGGCTTGGGCCGTTCGACGGCGTGCGCGTCACGGTCGATCAGAGCGGTGCGATCGATCTCGTGACGGGCGCTGCCTCTGTCGGCCAGGGTATGGAGACGGCCATGGCGCAAATCGCGGCAGATGGGCTCGGCGTCACCCCCTCGGAGATCCGCGTGCATCACGGGCGGACCGACCTTATCGACCACGGCATGGGCGCGTTCGCTTCGCGCGTCACCGTGATGACCGGCACGGCAACGCATATCGCCTGCGAGAAGCTGAAGGCGAAGGCGCTCGACGTCGCTTCCGAGCTGCTTCAGACACCCGCCGATGCGCTCGAGCTCAAAGACGGCGCGGTTCGCGCCAAGGCTGGTGCAGGACCGTCGGTGACGCTGGCGGAGATCGCGCGTGCCTTGGGCCCGGCCTCGCCCCAGCGCGGCGATCGCGAGCCCGGTCTGACGGCCGAAGGCTGGTTCCACACGCATCATATGAACTATCCCTATGGCGTTCACCTCGCGGTGGTGAAAGTCGACGGAGATACGGGCGGAATTCGCGTCGAGCGGCTCGCAGTCGCCTACGACATCGGACGCGCGGTGAACCCGATGCTGATCGAGGGACAGATCCACGGCGGGCTAGCCCAAGGACTGGGCGGTGCGCTGCTGGAGGACCTCTCCTACGACGAGCGGGGGCAGCCGACTTCGGTGACGTTCGCCGACTATCTGATGCCGACGATGGCGGAAATGCCGCGCGTCATCGACGTGTTGATCTCCGAGGACGCACCAAGCCCGCTCAATCCGCTCGGGCTGAAGGGTGCCGGCGAGGCGGGCTCCAATGCGGTGGGCGCAGCGCTCGCTGCGGCAATAGACGATGCCATCGGAATGCCCGGCGCCGTAACGCGGCTGCCGGTAACGCCGTCGCGGGTGCGCCAGATCCTGCGGGGCGCGGGCGTTCGCGGCGGTTCAACGGCGGCTGGCGGGCAGCGCTAGAATTTCGCGCCTGTCGGGCGGCGCGGCGCGGCCGTCGGCGCCGACTGCCACGACCAACGCGCAAGCCGGCAATTCGAGCCCCACGATGTCGCGCAACTCGGCTGCCCGCGTGATCGCAGCAAGCCGGGCGTCCGCCGAGGTGTCGCCGTTGGCGACGAAGGTGTAGTCGCCGCAGGCATAGGCGAGGCTCCAGGCCGCGCGAACAGTGGTGATCTCCGCGCCGCAATCGTTGCCGCTCTTGCCGGATTTGGCAAAGCACTGGCGGATCGCCTGCATCATTGCGCGCGTCAAGTTGCCGTTGGCTGCAGCCCCCCACGAACCGTTCTGGGCAATGGTGAGGGCCACCCAGTCGTGGTCCCATTCCTGCCGCTCGGTCTCGGCCCGGCCGGCAGCCGACAGCGCGACGAAGCCAACCAAGCCGGCTGCGAATAGCGCTGCCGCGCTCCGGGTCCAAATCGAGCGTCGACGTGAGCGTGAGAATGCCATGGGTGACCTCGTGCTTGCGCGACGACGACAGGCGGAGGCTGCAAGCCGCCATCCCCAGATCGACGCGTTATCGTAGGGCGGAGGCACGAAAAGTTGCAACAACGCGGCAAGGCCATACTGCATTGCATCATACCCTCGAGCGAAAGTTTCGACCCACTACATGGGTCTTCACTTTCGCTGCGGCGCTTGCGCCGGGCCGCAGTCGCGGCCCCGCCGAGCGGACAGAGCAACAAGTCACGACTTCCGCTCGGCGGCATCAGGCGCTGGGACGGACTCGGCAACCGCTCCTACCGGCACGCGGCACTGACTTCGAAAAGTACGACCCGAAAAATTCGGCGCGTTCCGAAACGATACATTTACCCATCTCGTGCAAATTCGGGCTGTCCGCCTGGTGATCGGCCACGGACCAACTCATCCTCTGGGCCCTGTCGGCCCGGTCACCGGTCGCGTCTGTTGCGTTCTGTAGAGTAGACATGCCCAAGCGCGTACTCATCGTCGATGACGATCCGGCCCAGCGCCGTATTCTCGAAGAAGCCGTCAAACGGTTCGGCTTCGAGACCCAGACCGCCAGCTCCGGCGATCAGGCTCTTCAACTCATTGAGGCTGCCGAGCACGGCGCGATCAGTCTCGTGCTGCTCGATCTCGTCATGCCCGGCACAGACGGCTCTGCCGTGCTGGCCGAGCTGCAGGGCAAGCCCTCCACCCCGCCGGTCATCGTGCTGACCGCCAACGGCTCGATCGACAGCGCCATCAACGCGATGCGAGCCGGCGCGGTCGACTTCGTGGTCAAGCCAGCGAGCCCGGAACGGCTCGAGGTCTCGATGCGCTCGGCGCTTAAGATCGAGGCGCTGACCGGCGAGATCACGCGCATCAAGAAGCGCGCGGAGGGCACGCTGACATTCGGCGACCTCATCATTCGGGGCGATGCCATGACGCGCGTCATTGCTCTCGGCAAGCGGGCCGCCGCCTCCAACATTCCCGTGCTGATCGAAGGCGAGTCGGGCGTCGGCAAGGAGCTGATCGCGCGCGCCATCCAGGGAGAGAGCGAGCGGCGCTCCAAGCCGTTCATCACAGTCAATTGCGGGGCGATCCCGGAAAACCTGGTCGAGTCGATCCTGTTCGGCCACGAGAAGGGCGCCTTCACCGGCGCCACCGACAAACGCATCGGCAAGTTCCAGGAAGCCGACGGGGGCACGCTGTTCCTCGACGAGGTCGGCGAGTTGCCGCTCGATGCCCAGGTCAAGCTGCTGCGCGCGCTGCAGGAGGGCGAGATCGACCCCGTCGGCGCCAAGCGGCCTGTCAAAGTGAACTTCAGGCTGGTGTCGGCGACCAATCGCGACATGATCCAGCTCGTCAAGGAAGGCAAGTTCCGCGAGGACCTCTACTACCGGCTCAACGTTTTCCCGGTCTGGGTTCCCCCGTTGCGCGACCGGCTGGACGACGTCCCCGAGCTGGCCCAGCATTTCCTCGCGCGGTTCGCCGCCGAGGAAGGCAAACGGGTGGCAGCCATCGACGAGACCGCGATGCGCCTGCTTTCCACCTACAATTGGCCGGGCAACGTGCGCCAGCTCGAAAATGCCTTGTTCCGTGCCGTGGTGCTTGCAGACGCGGCCGAGCTGACAGTGGCGGAGTTCCCGCAGATCGCGGCCCAGGTCGACGGCTTCGTGGCCGAGATCCCGGCCGCGCCCACCGTGCTGCAGAAGCAGCCCGCCTACACAGGTCCAGCGCTTCTGGGCGCTGAAAATACTGTTCCGCGCACCATGGAGATCAAGGAGCCCGGCGCGGCTGGCGCGCTCGGAATCCCTGCCGTCGACGACGCCGGCGAGGTCCGGCCGCTGAACGACATCGAGGCCGACATGATCCGACTGGCGCTCGGCCGCTATCGCGGACATATGACCGAGGTCGCCAAACGGCTCGGAATCGGCCGCTCCACGCTTTATCGCAAGATGCAGGAATACGGCCTCGAGCCGCGAGCCACCTGAATTTTTGCAACGAAAGGCGCGACCTCGACAGGTCTTGCCGTTGTGGTCATGGCGCTTTCGCGTACTCGGCCCGCGGACCGGACCGCACCTGCCGGGCCTGGTGCGCAGAGCGTTCCAATCCATTCGTCGCGGGTCGCGATGGTGTGTGGCCGGCAGCCCCTGTTGCCGGCCATTTTTGCAATTGCCTGCAGCGTAGAAGTGTTAAAGCTCCGTGCCGCTATTCAGCCGCTGGGCGCTGAGATAGCTTGGCGTGTCATCTTCCAGGGGGGTTGAAACGATGCGTTTTGGTGTCTGCGGGGTGTCGGTGCTGGCGTTGAGCCTCATCGTCAGTGGACCCGCTCTCGCCCAGGTCATGAGCGCGGTGCCGGCAATAGAGAGCGCCGCCGCCGTCGAGCCGCCCGCACCGCCCGCACCGCCGACACTGGCGCAGCAAGCTGCCGGCGCGGCCGTGGACGTCGCCCGCCGCGAAAAGGCTCACGCGGACGATATCGCAGCGCTGCAGGCCTACTATACGGCCAACCCGGACAAGCCGCTTTGGATCGAAGAGGGCTTACTTGGCGCAAGAGCCCGCGCGGCGCTCGAGGAGATCGCCAAGGCCGACGACTGGGGCCTCACCGCAGCGAGCTTCTCTTTGCCTTCGCCGACCCTGGCCGGCGCCGATCCCGCATGGCTCGCCTAAGCCGAAGCGCTGCTTTCGCTCGCGGTTCTGAAGTATGCCCGGCACGCCCGCGGCGGCCGCATGGACCCCACCCAGCTCACCGAGGCGATCGACCGGTCGGCCAACCTCATCGCGCCCGGCAGCGTGCTAGCCGGCATGGCCGCGACCGAGGCACCGGATGCCTATCTGCGCGGGTTGCATCCGCGCCATCCGCAGTTCGAGCGGCTGCGCCAGCTTTATCTTGCCCTCAAGGCGGGCACATATCAGACGGAGCCCGCGCCGCAGCCGGTTGCGGAGGAAGCCCAGGAAAGCCCGCGCAAAGGCCGCAAGAAGAAAAAAAAGAAGGTCGCCAAGCCCGCCGCGCCCCCGCCGCTCACTGCAGACAAAGTGCTCGTCAACATGGAGCAGTGGCGCTGGATGCCGGACGACCTCGGCCGGCTGCATGTCGCCGTCAACATCCCCGAATTCCAGATGCGGGTGATGAAGGAAGGCCGCGAGATCCACGCCGAGCGGGTGGTCACCGGCACGGTCGCGAACCAGACGCCGATCTTCTCCAAGGAGATGCAGACGGTGGTGTTCCAGCCCGGTTGGGGCGTGCCACCGAGCATCAAGGTCAAAGACCTCCTGCCGGGTCTGCTGGCTGGGCGCGATCCGGTCGCGGCCCGCGGCTATCGCATGTCCTATCGTGGCCGGATGGTCTCGGCCTCGCAGATCGACTGGCGGAAGGTGGACATCCGACGGGTCAGCATCGTGCAGCCGCCGGGGCCCAGCAACGCACTGGGACAGGTAAAGTTCCTGTTCCCGAACAAACACGACGTCTACTTGCACGACACCCCGTCGAAATCGCTGTTCAATGCCGAGTCGCGCGCATTCAGCTACGGCTGTGTACGCGTCCGCAATCCGATGCGCTTTGCCGAGGTGCTGTTCCAGGAGACTGCCGGCTGGTCGTCGCAGCGGGTGGCGAGCCTCGCCCGTAGCAAGCCTGAGAACGAGGTCCGGGTGGCCGGCCAGGTCCCCGTGCACATGACCTATTTCACCGTCTTGGTCGACGACGCCGGCAAGCCGCGCGTGCTGCGCGACATCTATGGTCACGAAGCGCGGATAAAGGGCGGGCTCGAAGGCCGCATCGAGCAGGTCGCCCGCAAGCGCCAGGACCTCGATGCAGTGCGCAACGCCATCGTGAGCCGGGCATCGTCTCGCCGGGTGGCGAACTTCGACAGCGCCAGGCAAGGGCGGAACTCCAGGTCGAGGAATGTCCGGTCCTACAGTCAAAGCGGAGGCTTCTTCGGCTGGTTGGACTGAGACCACACCTCCACCGCTGTTTTCCGGCCCCACATCCGCCGATGCGGGAACCTGCTGGTTTCCGCATTCCTCGCACTGACGCCAAGCCGGTGTCAGGCAGGCGTCAGACTGGTGTCAGGCCCTACTGCCGAGATCAAATCGGGATATACTGCGCCGCAAGGTCGGCCCCCCGGGCACACGACCAAGGTGAGGAGATCCATCAATGGGCTACACCCTTCCAGAACTCGCCAACGACATCCGCGCGGCGCTCGAGGCCGACAGCAGCCGGGCGGCCAGGATCAAGGTGTGCGAATACGTCACTCGCGCGCTGAAGGACGAGGCGTTCATCGCAGCCAACCTTAAAGATCGGCCGGAAGGGGGCAATCCGCGCGAGATCCTGTACGCGGACCCCAAGCTCGGCTTCTGCATCTGCGGGCACGTCTACACACCCAATGCCGTCGGCAACCCACACGATCACGGACACAGCTGGGCGATCTACGGCCAG
>CAMAYR010000213.1 GCA_945862355.1 Devosia equisanguinis
CGCCAGCGTCGCAGTGCCAGCCGCCGGGGCGTGTCGCCCCCGCGAAGTGCGAAGCCTGCGCGCTTTCGCCCTTCTGCCACCGGCCACCCCGATCCAGCCACTTGCAAAGCAGCCAGCCGAACGGTGCGCAAAGTCACCGATTCAGGATCTAGCGGGGCGAGTGGCGTATTCTGGGAAGGCAGGAATGAGGTATTCTTCAATAGAACCAATCGTCGGTGGCATCGGCGGCGATCTGTCGGGAAAACAGGTGTTGATATTATTGCCGATCGCCGCCCGGCGTCGCTGGAAGCGCGGCATCGCGCGGACGAATCCCCGCGCACCACACCGGCGGATCTCCTTCCATGCCGTGCGTGGCTCGCTCGTCGTGAGTGAGGCATGGCGGCGCGATCGCCTTCGCCTGCGCTATGGCGTCGGCGAGATTGTCCACCACTGGCCAGACGAGGCGCAGCCCCGATTCGGTGATGCCGGCGAGCGCGCGTCCGCCCTCGACGGGGCGAACCGCGACCACCTTCTCATCCGCTCCGGCGAGCCCCGCCACCAGGGCACCACTCGCCACATCGTAGATCTCGACGCCGTTGGTCCAGGAAAGCACGATGAGCCGCCGACTATCGGCCGTGAACATCATCTGCTTGACACCGACCGCGTTGATGGCGTGCAGCGCCCTGCCCGTATGCGCGTCCCACACCTGCAGGCCGCCGGCGCTCAGCGCCGTCGCAACGTGGCGGCCGTCGCGGCTGGCCTCCGCGGCATCGAGACCGCCCGGCTGACCAAGTATCTGTAGGACCTTCCCCGTCGCACCGTCCCAGATGCGCACGAACCCGTCCCATGCCGCAGTGACGATGAAGCGGCCGTCTGCGCTGAAACGGGCGCTCGTCACCACGCCGTGATGGTCGAGCTTCACGATCTCCTTGCCGGTGGCCGCATCCCAGATGCGCGCAGTCTTGTCCGATGCCGCCGTCAGCACGCGCCGGCCGTCGGGGCTGAACTCTGCGCCGGTGACGTGCCAGTCGTGTCCGGAGAGCAGATGGCGCATGCGACCAGAGCGCGCGTTCCAGATTCGCGCCGTACCATCCTTGCTGGCCGTGACGATTGCGCTTCCGTCCGGGCTGAAGTTGGCCGCCGTGATCGTCGCCTCGTGGCCGTGCAGCTCCGCGATCGTGCGCCCGCCCAGGATAGGCCTGACCTCGACGTTGAAGTCGAGGTCGGCAACCAGAACGCGGCTGCACTGCCGGTCTAGCCCCGCGCTGTCCAGCGACGCGCCATACAGGCTTTGGCTGGCGACACGCCGACTGCTTCCGGGGCGCCATACTGCCAGAGAATTTTCCACGTCGAGAGTGAGGAGAGTGCGCTCGTCGCAGAATGCGGCGGTCCGCTCCGCCGCACTGCGCAGCGCCAACGGCGCGAGTTTGTCACGGGTGGCCGGGGCGCGTGTCAGAAGTGCCGTTAGAGTTCTGGCCGCCTCCTTGCCGGTCTCACCCGCCTCCAACGCGGCCTCGGCGGCTTCTATGCCGATCAGCAGTGCGGCCCGGCTCTGCCCGCCGGCGAGCTGCTGCTGCATCGCCCCTGCCAGCCGTTCGGCCCGGACTGCCGCCGGGCTCTGATGGAAGATGATCGGCGGCGTCTCGTCGACATCGCCGTCCGGTGCCGCCTCCACCGCGGCTTCCGCAACCTCCATTGGAGCCGGCGCGTCCTTGACGGCGTTGGCTCCCGCCTGTTTCTGCCCCACCGTGGGTCGGCCGGTAGGGTTGGCTGCCTTCCCGGCAACCTCGCTGCCTCTGATGTCCTTGTAGATGTCGGGCGGGTTGAGCGCCTGCTCCATCAAGTCACGGACGATGTCGGGCGAGATCATCCACAACCCGAGCGCGATGACGGCATAAAGGTGCCACAAGCTGCGGTCGCTGCTGCGCCGCCACAGCCAGCGCTTGCCTGCGTTCGCCGCCCCTGCCACGCCTGCGGACTGCCCGCCGCGGGCCCGCTGGGCGATGCTGCGAACGATGAACCGCTTCTGGCTTTCCGAAAGTTTGTCCGGTGCCGCGAGCAGCCAGCTTTCCGCCATGGCGAGCGCCGGCCCCTGCAGTAGCAGTGGCGTTTTGAGGTCGCTCGGCGCACCGGCCCAGGCGGTGTAGGTCTTGGCGAAGCTTCGGTACCACAACGGGAACTCGAGCTTCGTGCGCATGTCCAGGGAATGGTGCTTTGCTGAGCCCGCCATCGCCGTCTCCTGCTTCCGCCCTGGAGCTCTTGTTCGATGGAGCGCCGGTGCAGCTGGCTGAAATCACAGTTCGTGTCGAGTACGCGCGATGTGGAAAGCCGGGAGAACTCCAAGCTTGTGACCATCCGCCGACGGGAATCACACTACCGCTGAGTGTGTGGGGCGAGCCTTTACCGTCCGTTAATGGCTGGCCCGGTCCGCGCAGTGCCGGCCGCGCAATACCGGCCGCGCAGTGCAGTGCGTTCCCGAAGGAAATGGGAGATGCAACGATGACCGACACCGACATAGAGACCGGCAGAGGCAGAACGCGCGCGGCCATCGCAGCAGCACGCGGGCTGGTGCTCGTCGCCGCCACGGGCTTGGCTGCGTGCTCAGCTAGTTTGCCAAGCGGCCTTTCGGCAGGCGCCGTGCCAGAGAAGGCCGCCACGCCCGTCACCACCGCCGTCGCCGACATCACCACATCTTCCATTGCGGGTTCGACGTCGGGCTCGACGCAGACGCGCTCCTCCCAGACGGCACCCCGCATGAGCACTGTCCGGGAGTTGGCGAAAGCCAGTGCCGAAAACCCCAAGGATCCGACGTTGGCCCGCGCCTATGTCCGTGCCCTCAAGGGGGCCGGTAAGCGGGCCGAGGCGCTGGCCGTGCTCGAGTCGGCGAGCGAGGCCAACCCGGCCGAGACCTCCCTCGGTGTCGAGCAGGGCCTGCTGGCCTTGGAGCTCGGCCAGTCCGGCAAGGCACTGAACGTATTGCGCAAGGTGGCGAGCGGTCCGGTGCAGGACTGGCGCGTGCTCTCCGCTCTCGGCATCGCAGCCTCCACCGAAGGTGATCAGCGCGAGGCGCAGCGTCATTTCGCCAAGGCGCTCGAGCTGTCACAGAACAATCCCGCAGTTCTCAACAATCTGGCGATGAGCCTCATTCTCGAGCGCAAGCTCGACCAGGCCGAGTCGATGTTGCGGCGTGCTGCCAAGGCTGGCGCCGGACGCCAGCGGGTTGCCCAGAACCTCGGGCTCATCAAGGCTTTGCGCAGCGAAGCAGGCGACGACCAGCAGACAAGCCGGCTTTGAGGCCACTACCGTTACCGCGACTGAAACTGCGGTCCGGGCGTCGCCCGCACGCTAATCGACCCGCTCGCGCACGAAATCCGGATCAGCCGACGCCTGCAGGCGCACGGCCGCAGCCCGGGCGAAACGCTGGATGATCGCTTTTCTGCGCGCTGCGGCGAGCGGCGTGGACGGCGCCTCGCGCAGCACCTCCCCGCCGTAAGCGTCAGCGATGATGAGGCCCGTCGTCTGGGGCAGGATCTCGATCGGAAATCCCGGTGCTACCGCGAACAGAAGGCGGTCGGAAAAGGCCTCGTACTCTGGCCATTTGCCGTCCGCGCGGAAGTCCGCCACGCAAGACTTGATCTCCACGATCCAGATCTCGCCCTTGTCCGACAACGCCACCACGTCGGCGCGCCGGCCGTTGGCCAGCGTCAGCTCCGGCACAGTGGCAAAACCCAGGTTGAGCAGAAGCCGCTGCGTGCCCCGTGCGATGGCCGCCGCCGCCGCCGATTGACGGCCGTCGCTGGACAAGACTGCACATGTCGTGTGTTCAGTCATGGAGTTGCCATGTCTACGGGTAGGTTTGTGCGGAAGGACTGATAAGGTCTGCTCCCGCACTTCGTGCTCGCCAGCGCTGGATGCAGCGGACCGGCCTGCTCGAGCCAATTCAATAGAGGGATGTTGGGATGTTCTTCAAGCGTGGCAAGGACGACAAGACGGCGACGGATCGCGGCGGCGTCGTTGGCCAGGACGGTGCCGGCGAGGCTGCGCTGGTCGTCGCCGCTGCCCACACGCCACTGCGTGCCGAGGAATTGCGCCGCACCATCGATCCCGCCTCGTTGGGCTTCGAGACGACCGCCGAGCTTGATCCGATCTCGAGCCTGATCGGCCAGGATCGCGCGCTCCGCGCCATCGAGTTCGGCGCGAACATGAAGGCCAACGACTTCAACATATTCGTGCTCGGCCCGCCGGCCTCCGGCAAGGCCACCGCGACCCGCGCCTTCCTCACCGAGAAGGCCGCCAAGCTGCCCGCACCCTTCGATTGGGTCTACGTCTACAACTTCGACAACCCCAATCGGCCGCGCGCCTTGCGCATTCCCTCCGGCCGCGCGCGCGCGCTCGAGAAGGGCCTGATCGCCGCTGTCGACGAGTTGCGCACCACGCTGCCGCAGATGTTCGAGGGCGAGGACTATCAAACCCGCCGCCGCTCCATAGACAGCCAGTTCCGCGCCACCCAGGAGGAAGCCTTCGAGGCTCTGAGCCGCAAGGCGCAGACGCAGAACATCGCGATCATGCGCACGCCAACCGGTTTCGGCATGGCGCCGATGCACGAGGGCAAGATCGTCAAGCCGGAGGTCTTCGCCGCCCTGCCCGAGGAGATGCAGAAAGGCGTGCAGACCAAGATCGAGGGCTTGCAGAAGGAGCTGGAGCAGATCCTGGAGACCGTGCCCAAGTCCGACAAGCAGCGCCGCAACCGGCTTTCCGACTTGAACGAGGAGGTTGCCGACATCGCCGTCATCGAGGCCCTCGACGACATCAAGGCCGCGTTCGCCGACGTTCCCGACGTGATCGGACATCTCGAGGCAGCCCACAAGGACCTCGTCCGCAACGTCGGGCTTTTCCTCTCGGGCAGCGAGGAGGAGAGCCAGATCGTCAAGCAGCCCGTGGACACCTCGCGCGATCCCCGCTTTCGTCGGTACATGGTCAACGTCGTCGTGAGCAATGGCGAGGGCCGTTCCCACGCCCCCATCGTGGAGGAGTTGAACCCGAACTACGGCAATCTCGTCGGCCGCGTCGATCACGTCGCCCAGATGGGCGCGCTCATGACCGACTTCCTATTGGTCAAGCCGGGCGCATTGCACCGCGCGAACGGCGGCTACCTGCTGGTCGACGCCCGCAAGCTACTGATGTCCCCCTTCGCCTGGGAGGCCCTGAAGCGCGCCCTCAAGGCTCGCGAGATCCGCATCGAGCAGCCCGCCGAGACCGCCGGCTTCGCTTTGTCGACCCAGTCGCTCGATCCCGAGCCGATTCCGCTCGAGGTCAAGGTCGTCCTCACCGGCGACCGCGAGCTCTATTACCTGCTGAGCCAGCACGACCCCGACTTCGGTGGCCTGTTCAAGGTCCAGGCCGATTTCGACGACACCATCAAGCGCTCCGAGGAGAACTACCGCGACTACGCCCGCGTCATGGCCTCGATCGTGCGAACCCATGACCTCAAGCCCATCGAGGCCAGCGGCGTAGCCCTGATCCTCGACGAGAGCGCGCGCCTTGCCTCCGACCGCGAGCGGCTGTCCGTCGAGATCGGGCGCATCTCAGACGTCATCCGCGAGGCCGACTACTGGGCCGGCCACGCCGGACGCGAAGCGATCGGCCGCGACGACGTGGCCCGCGCCATCCACGAGCACATCCAGCGCTCGGACCGGCTGCGCGACCGGGCCCAGGAGACGATCGACCGCGAGGTGGTGTTCATCGACACCGACGGCGAGAAGATCGGTCAGATCAACGCACTATCCGTGCTGCAGCTCGGCAATTTCGCCTTCGGCCGTCCCTCGCGCATCACCGCGCGCGTGCGCACGGGCCAGGGCCGCGTCACCGACATCGAGCGGGAGGTCAAGCTCGGCGGGCCACTGCACTCCAAGGGCGTGATGATCCTGTGGGGCTACCTCGCCGGCCGCTTCGCCCAGGACGTTCCGCTGGCAATGGCGGCTTCGCTGGTGTTCGAGCAGTCCTATGGCGGCGTCGATGGCGACAGCGCCTCCTCCACCGAACTCTACGCGCTTCTGTCCGCGCTGTCGGAGGTGCCGATCAAGCAGAGCTACGCAGTCACCGGCTCCGTCAACCAGTGGGGCGAGGTCCAGCCCATCGGCGGGGCCAACGAAAAGATCGAGGGTTTCTTCGACGTGTGCCGCGCCCGCAAGCTGACCGGCCGCCAAGGCGTGCTGATCCCCAGGGCCAACGTCCAGCATCTGATGCTGCGCGAGGACGTGGTGGAGGCCTGCGGCCGGGGCGAGTTCGCGATCCACGCGGTTTCACATGTCGACGAGGGCATCGAGCTTCTGACCGGGATCAAGGCGGGCGAGCGGGAAAGTGATGGGAAGTTCGAGCCCGGCACCGTGAACTATCTCGTCGAGGAGAAGCTGCGCGCCTTCGCCGAGCGAGTGAAGGCCTTCGGACGACGCTCGGGTGATGCGGACGGCGGCGGCGGTGGCTACGGCTCGGCAAACGGCCGCGATGCGAACAGTTGAGGCGGAAAAGCCCCATGATCCACGTTGCACAGAAGGGCGAGGATAAAGGCCGCGTCGTCGTCCATCTCTGCTCGGGCGAGCCGAGCCACATTGCACTCGATGCCGCCGTGTGGCTGGCCCGCGCCTTCCAGTCGGAGATCGAGGGGTTGTACGTGGAGAGCCAGCAGCTGCTCGAGCTGGCTGACTTTCCTTTCGCCAGCGAGATTTCGTTCTCGGGTCGGGCACGCCGCCAGATCTCGCGGGAGGATCTCGAGCGTGAGTTCCGCGCCGCCTCCGCCGCATTCCACGCGCTTGTCGAGAAGAAGGCGCTGGCTGCGGAGGTTCCCGTCCGCCCACGTGTCGTTCGCGACGAATCCGTCGCAGCGCTATCGGCGGTTTGTGCAGCTTGCGGTCCCTGGAACGCGGTCGCGCTAGCCGAGCCATTCACGTCGCCCGCCTGTCCGCCACTGAAGGAGCTGCTCGACACCGTCCTGGATGCGACTGGGCTGCTCGTCGTCGGTCCCAGAGCCGCTCGCACGGCTGGCCCGATCGTCATCGCTCTGGAGTATTCCGAGTTGCTGCCCGCGATGGTCGCCGCGGCGCAACGGCTGGCAGCCGTCGACGAGAAGCATATCGCGGTATTCCTCGTCGCCACCGATGAGGTCGCTCTGATGGAGCTCGACAACGCCACGCGTCTCATTTTGCACGAGCATCCCAATGTCGAGCTGTCAGGCGCCTGCCTGACATTCGGTGCGGAGGCCGCCGCCGCCGAGGCCCTGCGTCGCCTCATGCCTGGGCTCATCCTCGCCCGGTTCGGCGGATTGCTCATCTCCGAGAAGGGCGATCTGCGTCCGCTGGCGGCGAGCCTCGAATGCCCCCTCTTGTTACTGCGCTGAAAGCGCCCGATTGTGCTGACCTGCGCCGTGGAGCTATTGTCGTCGTCAGCATCGATGAGGGAGCGCCAACATGGACGATGCCATCCGCGCCTTCGGCCGCGAGTGCCGGAGCATTCTCGAGGCTGACGCGGGGCCGCAGGGCCTCGACACGGTGCGCCGGCTGCTGGAGGAGCAGTTACTTTCGAACCCGGATGTCATCAAGGCCTATCTCAGCGGTCCCGATGATCCCGAGCGCAACGTCCTCGACGAGGATCCCGATCTCGGCTTCTGCATCGTTGCCCATCGCTATCGCGGCCCCCACCAGGGCCGCGTGCACGACCACGGCCCCGCGTGGGCGATCTATGGCCAGGTCACCGGCAAGATCCACATGACGGAATACGATCTACTCGAGCCGCCGAAGGCCGGTGAGGCGGGCAAGGTCAAGCAGAAGAAGGCCTATGATCTGGTCGCGGGCAAGGCGGTGGTCTACCCCATCGGCCAGGTGCACGCGCCGAATTTCCCCGAGACGGTTCGCGTCATTCGCATCGAGGGCCACAATCTCGAAGGCGTGCCGCGAGAAAAATTCGTCGCCGTGTGACTTGGCCGAGCGTCTCGAGGCGCCTCATCACAACAGCGGCGACGTGTGGCGCTCTGCCTGTCTCGTAAGCGAGGCCCATTCTGCTTTCACGTGTGCATCAGTCTCTGACGCCGCTCGCTCGTCGGCTTGGCCGAGCGCCTCCTCCGGTGCCAGCCGCCCCAGCGCCCAGACGGCCATACCCCGAACCAAGGGTGATGCGTCCTCGACGAGCCGCATCACTGCGGAAACCAAAGATGCATCCTGCGAGTTCCCCGCTGCGATCAGCGCATTACGCGCGACGCGGTCACGCCCCGTCCGCTTGACCGGCGTGCCCGCGAACCGCGCACGGAACGCCGCGTCATCGAGCTCCAGTAACTCGGCAAGCGGCGGGCTCTGGGTTCCCTCACGCCCTGCAAACCGCAACTCGCGCGCAGCTTCGGCGAACTTGTTCCACGGACACACGGCGAGGCAGTCGTCGCAGCCGAACACGCGATTTCCGATCGCTTCGCGCATCTCGGCGGGAATGTGCCCCTTGTGCTCGATCGTGAGGTAGGCGATGCAGCGGCGCGCATCGAGCTGGTAGGGCGCTGGAAACGCGTCCGTCGGGCAGACGTCGAGGCAGCGCCGACAGGAACCGCAATTATCGGCCTCTGGCGCGTCGGGCTCGAGATCTGCCGTCGTCAGGATCGCGCCGAGGAACAGCCACGAGCCCGCAGTCCGCGACACGAGGTTGGTATGCTTGCCCTGCCAACCGAGCCCGGCCGCCGCTGCCAGCGGTTTCTCCATCAGCGGCGCGGTATCGACGAGCACCCTGACATCCGCCCCGGTTGCTTGCGCCAGATGCCGAGCGACGACGATCAGGCCGCGCTTGACGATGTCGTGATAGTCCTTGCCCTGCGCATAGCAGGAGATCGCCCCCCGCGAGCGGTGCTCTAGAATGGCCAGGGGATCGGCCTCGGGCGCATAGCTGAGGCCAAGCATCACGATCGAGCGCGCCTCTGGCCACAGCGTCGTCGGCGATGAGCGCCGGTCGACGTTGTTGGACATCCACGCCATATCGCCGTGTC
>CAMAYR010000214.1 GCA_945862355.1 Devosia equisanguinis
GTAGCGAACCTTCAAATAGTCGTCCACGTCGAACATCCCCCGCCCTCGGCCGAACGCGGCACAGGGCTTCCAGTTGCCGGACTTTTACTCCGGCGCAACCGACCGACTCGGTTGCCTCACTGAGGGATTTTGTCTCCGGCGCTTACACACGCGCCTTAGCGCGCGACCGTCGAAGCTCGAACCGACACGCACACGGCAGTCGCCGCCGACCTCGATCTCGATGGCGTCCGAAGCGGACGGTGCCGGTCGCATACCGCCCCTACGATCCGGCTCGGGCGTGATCGTTACAGGAACGAGCCCGCTCGACGATGATGAAGATGATGGTGTCGTCGAACCCGACTTCTCCGCGAGCCGACGCCAGCGGAAAACCTGGTTGGCATTGACGTCGTACTGGCGCGCCACGACCGAGACCGAAGCCCCAGGCAGATAGGTCGCCGCTACGATCTCGCGCTTCAGCGCGGACGGCCACCGCTTGTTCCGACGCCGCCGCTTCTCGCCGTTTGTGTCCACATCCGACATTGTGGGCACTTCCTCACACCACGTTGATCCTCATCAGCGCGGCAGACTCGATCATGGAACCAGTCGCGACAAGGCGGTGCTCACCGGAGGAAGACGTACTGCCAGCGCGGCGAGATGGAGAACCGGATCAAAGAGTGCCAAGCCGACTTGTTCGCCGACCGCACGCCGGCACCTACGATGCGGGCGAACCAGCTGCGTCTGTGGCTGTCGTCGTTCACCTACGTGCTGATGTGCGCGGTGCGCCGCATCGGATTGGTAGGGACGGACTTCGAGCGTGCGACGTGCGGCACGATCCGGCTGCAACTCTTGAAGATCGGCGCGCTCGTCACGGTGAGCGTCAGACGGGTCAAGCTGGCGTTCGCCTCGGCGTGTCCGGCGCGCGACGTCTTCGTGCTGGCGCAGCGGCGATTATGCCAGTGAGCGCCGACGCGCTGACTGAGCCAGAGCTTCAACCACGGAAGGAACATCGATGCGCTTGCCCAAGCTGCCAGATCGGCGGGGTGATGACGTGCGGCCTGAGCAAACCACCGTCCGCGCTCGTCGCTCAGCCGGCCGCCGTGATAGCCTCAGACCACCGGCCGGGAGAAAGCCGGGCTAGAGACTAATCCAAGGGGTTTTGCTGATGCCTCACACAACAAGGGGCTTGCGTATTTACAGATTGGTGAAGCATCTAAGTCGGCTGATGCTTACAGTGCCGCTATTCAGTGTTTCAAGGAGGAGCAATACACGATAAAGAGAGACGACGATGCTGAAAGCTGGTCGGTATCCCAGTATAAAGTCGCAAAGACGTATCTCGCAATCTACACAATCACCAAAGACAAGGAAGCTCTGGTGAAGGCAAAGGAAGAGATTGCTCTCGCACTTCAAGTGAATGCTGATGATCAAATCCTGAAGGAAACTGCTGCTGAGATAGAGGCAGCACTGGGTGTGGGATAAGGGTGTCATGGTGTCAGCAGTGACATCATCTCTGTGTCAGCAGTGCTGCTGAGACTTGCGACTTACAGTGTCATGCGAAATTTGCTCATTATCCGGCATAGCATCATATAAATCAGCATGTTAGTGTTGACTCCGCACCATCCTATCCGCATGCAGAGCATGGTGCGCTGCAAACCAGTTGCAAAGTCTGGCTAACTCGTTGATGAACAATAACATATACCGAACAGGACTATTGAGTGGGAGTGATCACGTGGGACTTGGCCGACCGGGCACCAGCAATACCGCCAGCGCTCGCGTGCGCCGGCTCAGGCGGCGGGCGAACAGGCTCGGAACGACTGGGTACAGGATCGTGCCACACCGGCGCGGCTCGGGCACGTTTGCGCGGGATGGCTGGCACCTGATCGACAACGAGACGAACAAGTGTATCGCGCCCGCGACCGGCTCGGACCCCGTCTCGCTCGACGAGATCGAGGCCGCCATCGAACGGCTCGAGGAAGCCGCCGCGCAGGCGTGAAGGCGTGGCCAAGAGTTGTGGACGAGAGTTGTGGACGAGAGTTGTGGACGAAACCGCGAGCGATCGTCGGGCCGAAGACCGCTGCCAAGCCTCGCTGCGGGCGGCTTGCGAGCCGCGGTGGCTCAGCGGGCGTTGCGCCAACCCTTGGTCGCCTGATCGACCATCATGTACTCGGCCAGGTTCTCGAGGGTGATGATGCCGACGACCTGCGCCTGGTCGTCGACGATGCCGACCAGCGGCCGGCCGCTCGTCTGCAGCGCGGCGACGGCTTCCGAGAGCGGCGCGCGGCAGTTCACCGTCACGACGTCGCGCTCCATGACATCGAGCACGGGCGTATCCGGCCCCGTCGCCGCCAGCGCGCGAATCATGCCGTCGCGCGTGAGGATGCCGCGAAGCTTGCCGCCGCCATCCGTGACCGGGAACTCGCGCTGGGTCGTGGCAAGCAGCGCCTCGACCGCCTGGCCCACCGTCGCCTGGGTCTCCAGCGTTGCAAAAGACGTGATGGTGGCTTTTCGCGTGGCGACGCCCTTGGTCGCCTCGCCCAGCTCGACCGCATAGGATTCGTGGCTCGCCGCGAGAAACACGAACAAGGCGATGAACAGCAGCATCGGGTTCCCGAACAGCCCCAGGAAGCCGAGGCCGAAGGCTGCTGCCTGGCCGATGGTCGCCGCGATGCGCGTCGCGCGTGCGCGATCCATCCGATAGGACAGCAATGCGCGCAGAACACGGCCACCGTCCATGGGAAAGGCCGGGATCATGTTGAAGACGACCAGCATCACGTTGACCAGAGCGAGCCGCGTCACCAGATCGAGCTTCTGATTTTCGACGCCAGCCGCCAGCTTTTCTGGATCGAGGTGCGCGCCGAACACCGTGAAGAGCAGCAGGGCGATGACGACGTTCACCGCCGGCCCCGCCAGCGCGATGAGCAGCTCCTGACCAGGCTTCTCCGGCATCCGCTCGATGCTTGCGACACCGCCGATGGGCAGCAGCGTGATGTCGCGCGTGCCGATGCCGAAGCGCCGCGCGGTCAGGACGTGGCCGTACTCGTGGGCGAGCACGCATGCGAACACGGCCAGAATGAACACGACGGCCTCGGCTGCCGCTGCCTGGCCGCCCTGCGATCCGGCAACGGCGGCGAACCACGCGACGAGCAGGAAGAATGTGAGGTGAATGCGCACCTCGGTTCCGGCTATCCTTCCGAGAGATATGGACCACCCCATCATACGGCTTTGCTCCGGGGCGCTTCGCGCCGGTTGATGTCTGCGGGGAAAAGGGCGCGGCGCCTGCGCGAGTAGGCTCCGATCGAAGGCATCGATCGAAGGCCTGAGCATACAGCGTTCAAATCAAATGGCGTACCGCTGCCGCAGCCGCAACGGGTGCGCGGCAACGCGTCCCCTGCGCCTCGCGCAAGCCCGGCTGCTAATCTCCGGCCGCGGCACGCATCAGGATTGCCGACGTCCGGCGGGACGGGGCAAACCCAGATGATCGCGCAGGGTGTTGCCGCGATAAGACTGCCGGAAAATGCCGCGGCGCTGCAGCTCGGGGATCACCAACTCCACGAAGTCGTCGAGGCCGTTCGGCATCATCGGCGGCATCAGGTTGAAGCCGTCGCAGGCGCTCGCCTCGAACCACTCCTGCATGATGTCGGCGATGTCGCTTGCCGTGCCGACGATCTGGCGATGCCCCTTCGACACCACCAGACGTTCGTAGACCTCGCGAATGCTCAAGCCTTCCTTGCGCGCGGTCTCGACGACGCCGAGCGCACGGGTTTGCGTCAAGCCGGCGATATCGAGAGACGCGAACGGCTTCTCGATGTCGGACGACATCAGGTCGACCTCCATCAGCTTGGAAAGGGCGGAGAGGCCGGCCTCGGGATGAATGAGGGAGAGAAGCAAGTCGTGCTTGTCCTGGGCCTCCTGCCGTGTGCGGCCGACGTAGGGCAGCACGCCGGGCATGACGAGGGCATGGCCCGGATCGCGGCCTGCCGCGACGGCTTTCGCCTTGATGCCCGCGTAGAAATCTTTCGCGCCTTCGAGCGTGCGCTGGATCGTGAAGATGACCTCGGCCACGCCCGCAGCCAGAATCATGCCGGCCTCCGACGAGCCCGCCTGAACGAGCACGGGATTGCCTTGCGGGCAGCGCGGAAGGCTGAGCGGCCCGCGCACCTTGTAGTACGTGCCCTTGTGATCGATCTGGTGCACGCGGTTCTTGTCGAAAAATGCGCCGGCCGGCTTGTCGATCACCAGCGCACCGTCCTCGCAGCTGTCCCAGAGCTTGCGCACGACCTCGACGAACTCGCTTGCGCGCGCATAGCGTTCGGCGTGCTCGATGTGGGCGTCGTAGCCGAAGTTCAATGCCTCGATCGGCGAGGAGGAGGTCACGATATTCCAGCCGGCGCGGCCGCCGGAGATGTGGTCGAGAGAAGCGAACTTCCGCGCGACGTTGTAGGGCTCGTTGAAGGAGGTCGTCGCTGTACCGACGAGGCCGATCCGGCTCGTCGCCATCGCCAGCGCCGAAAGGAGCGTGATCGGCTCGAAGCGGAACGAATCGGCGCGGTTGGCGGACGGCGTCAGCGAGAACACGTCGGCGACGAACAGCAAGTCGAAGCAGCCGCGCTCGGCGGTGCGCGCGGCCTTGACGTAGCTGTCGAGGCTGAAGCCGGCAGGATAGGCGTCCGGGTGGCGCCACGCAGCCAAGTGGTGACCGCCCGGCGCGAAAAACATGCCGAGCTTCATCTCGCGTCTTGCATCGCCCATGCCTGAACCTCCTCGTTCGACCGGGCGTCCGACCGGTCCGCCGCGCGTTGTGCCGCGTGTGCTGGACAAGTAGTGCCCCTCGAGTGCATTCGTGATGTTGCGTCGGGGAACGGGGGGAAGTCCAGCCTATTGCGGCCCACTGTGACTGGCTTGCCTCGTGACTGGCAGCCGCAGAGGCTCCAGCCCCCGGTTCGAGCCGCCAACCGCATCTGACACACTGCATCGGACACAGACCGCCATGCCAACGACCATCACGATCCACGGTATCAAAGCCTGCGACACCATGAAAAAGGCGCGGGCGTGGCTCGACGCGAACGGCGTCGCCTATGCTTTCCACGACTACAAGAATGCCGGCATCGACCGCGGCACGCTGGAGAACTGGGCTGCCAAGGTCGGTTGGGAAGTACTGCTGAATCGGGCCGGCACGACGTTCAAGAAGCTCGCAGAGGCCGACAAGCAGGGGCTCGACGCGGCCAAAGCGGTGGACCTCATGCTGGCACAGCCATCGATGATCAAGCGGCCGGTGGTGGTCGCTGGCGGGCAGGTGATCGTAGGCTTCAAGCCGGAGGTCTACGGCCGGGCGTTCGGTGGGCAGCGGTAGCTTGTCCATAGGCAGTCCGCCGGCGGGCGCCGGCGGGCGCCGTCGTTTGCGCTGGCCTTCGGGCAACACCTCGAAAGTGCGCCCACTTGCCAATCCACAAGGGGGCGTGCGACTTACGAGGGGCATTCGCAAGCTGAGATTCGGCGCGTTGCGTGCGGCGTGGCCCATGCGCTCGACGCGTGCTCTCGGCTAAGTTTCCTTGTCCCGAGTTGTAACTGCGTCCGACGCCCCGGAACCCGAGCGAGGGTGCGCCATGGCCTCACAACGCGATCTGTTCGCCAGGCTGGAAGCCGAAATGACCGACAAGACTGCCGCTGCACGCACCCGCAAATCCGCGGACGCATCCGACGACTATACGGCTGCCGACATCGAGGTGCTGGAGGGGCTGGAGCCCGTCCGGCGCCGCCCAGGCATGTATATCGGCGGCACCGACGAGAAGGCGATGCACCACCTCTTCGCGGAGGTGATCGACAACGCCATGGACGAGGCGGTGGCAGGGCACGCCTCGTTCATCGAGGTGCGCATGGAGGCGGACGGGTATCTGTCCGTGTCGGACAACGGCCGCGGGATTCCCGTCGATCCGCACCCGAAGTTCAAGAACAAGTCCGCCCTCGAAGTGATCATGTGCACGCTGCACTCGGGCGGCAAGTTCGACGGCAAGGCCTACCAGACCTCGGGCGGCCTGCACGGCGTCGGCATCTCGGTCGTCAACGCGCTGGCCGAGCGGCTGGAGGTCGAGGTCGCACGCGGCCAGCAGCTCTACCGCATGGTGTTCAGCCGTGGCGAGCCACAGACCAAGCTCGAGAAGCTCGGCTCCATCATGAATCGGCGCGGCACGAAGGTGCGCTTCAAGCCAGACGAGAAGATCTTCGGCAAGGGCTGCGCGTTCAAGCCACATCGCATCATGACGATGGCGCGCGCCAAGGCCTATCTGTTCGGCGGCGTCGAGATCCGCTGGTCGTGCGACCCCGAGCTGATCAAGGACGACACGCCGCCGGAGGCAGTGTTCCACTTTCCCGGCGGTCTGAAGGACTACCTCCTCGCCTCGATCAGCGATGCGGTGCTCGTCACGAAGGACGTGTTCGCCGGCAACGTCCAGAAAGAGGGCAAGCACGGCTCCGTCGAATGGGCGATCGCATGGGTCGCCAACGAGGACGGATTCCTGCGCTCCTACTGCAACACCGTGCCGACGGGAGACGGCGGCAGCCACGAGAACGGCCTGCGCTCGGCGTTGTCGAAGTCGCTGCGCTCCTATGGTGAGCTCACCGGAAACAAAAAGGCGGCGCAGATCACCGCCGAGGACGTGATGGGCACTGCCGCCGGTATGCTGTCGGTGTTCATCCGCGAGCCGGAGTTCCAGGGCCAGACCAAGGACCGACTCGCCACCGTGGAGGCCACGCGGATCGTGGAGAACACGGTCAAGGACGCTTTCGACCACTGGCTGGCGGACAGCCCTCAACAGGCGACGCGCCTGCTCGAGTGGTGCATCGATCAAGCAGAGGATCGGCTCAAGCGCAAGCGCGAGAAGGAGATCGGCCGGCAGTCCGCCACGCGCAAGCTCAGGCTGCCCGGCAAGCTCGTCGATTGCGCGATCCAGACGGCGGCGGGAACCGAGATCTTCATCGTCGAGGGCGATTCGGCCGGCGGCTCGGCAAAGCAGGCGCGCAATCCGAAGACGCAGGCGGTGCTGCCGCTGCGCGGCAAGATCCTCAATGTGGCGAACGCCTCATCGGCGAAGCTCGCCCAGAACCAGATGCTGTCGGACCTGATCCAATCGCTCGGGGCGGGGCTCGGCTCGCGCTACAACAATGACGACCTGCGCTACGAGCGCGTGATCGTGATGACGGACGCAGACGTCGATGGCGCACACATCGCCTCGCTGCTGATCACGTTCTTCTACCAGGAGATGCCGGCGCTGATCGACAATGGCCACCTGTTCCTGGCCGTGCCGCCGCTGTTCAAGATCACGCAGGGGGCGAAGTCGCTCTATGCGCGCGACGAAAAGCACAAAGACGAGTTGATCGTCAAGGAGTTCAAGCAGAGCCAGAAGGTCGAGATCTCCCGCTTCAAGGGGCTGGGCGAGATGAACGCATCTCAACTCAAAGAGACGACGATGGATCCCGCCAAGCGCATCCTGCTGCGTGTGGAAATCGCCGAGGGCGACAAGATCTCGGTCGCCGAAGCCGTGAACGCGCTGATGGGCTCGAAGCCGGAGGCGCGCTTCCGCTTCATCCAGGAGCACGCCGCGTTCGCGAAGGATCTGGATATCTGAGACGCCTCGCCGTGGGCAGCCTGGACCGAAGATTCCGGTCACAGGCCGCCACCATGCACGAGGCCTCGTCGTCGACGGATTACTTCTTCTTCGGCTTTTGCATCACCAGGACGCCGCGAACACGGTCGACCAGCGGCTTGGGGGTCGCGTAAGCCTCCTTCAAGGCCTTCTCCACCGCAACGCCGGGCAACCAGTCGACGTCCAGCTTCCGCTTATTGGCATCGGCAATCAGCTGAGGGTCCTTCATGGTATCCTCGAACGCCTTGCGAAGTGCGGCGATGCGCTCGGGGGGCACCTCCGGCGCTGCGACGAACGGTCGGCCGAACAGCCCCTGATTGAATACGAGCGCGAGCGCCCTGCGGTCGTCATCGGTCTTGGCGAAGCTCGACACGAGCGGTACGCCATCCTTGTTCAGCTCGGGATGGCCGACCATGCTCTCCTGCACCATTACCTTCAGCTTGCCTTCCTTCTTGTAGTTTGGATTCTGGGTACGGAAGCTGGCGTAGCTGAGACCGCACAGCCCATGCACCTCCCCGCGCTCGATGGCGAGATTGACATCGCGCGAGCCCTTGTAGCCCGTGACCATCTTGTATTTCGGGCCGAGCAAAGCCAGAGTGATGGTCGGCATGTCTCGGGTCGTACCACTGGAAACGCCGATCACGATCTCTTTCTCGAACGCCTCCTTGAAGGACTTCACCGGGGCGTCGGTCCGGATGTAGCACGCGTAAACCTCGTGATTCGCACTCCCGATGAAGTTGAACTTGAGTGGGTCGTATGCCACCTTCGGCCCACCGACGAGGGGGGACAACAGGGCCCCTGGCGAGGTCGCTGCGATGGCTGTGCCATCCTTGGCTGCGATCGAATAGACGTAGTTTGCAGCGAGGCTCTGGCCAGCGCCGGGCATGTTCTGCACGACGACCGCCGGATTGCCGGGAATGTGACGGCCAAGGTGCGCGGCCACGAGGCGGCCGTAGGCATCGTAACCGCCGCCGGGCGCCGAGCCGACGACGATGTTGAACGTCTTTCCCTTATAGAATGCCGCTATATCCTCAGCACGCGCGACATCCGCGGCCATCAAGCCGACGAGGCCCAATGCTGCCGCTAGGCCTGAGCGCTTCATGCGTTCTTCTCCCTAGACGATTCTCGTTGATCTCGTCGATGCGAGGCGTTTGAAAATCCAGGGCAATCGCATGAGTCCGTGAGTGACAAGGCGAGAGATTGCTGAATCTATGCAGGTCCCTCTGATTCGCGATGGGGACTGCCATGGCCGATGCTCAATCTCAGGCCGACCGGGCCTATGATCAAGTCGTTGAGTGGCTGCAGCAT
>CAMAYR010000215.1 GCA_945862355.1 Devosia equisanguinis
CCAGCGTCGCAGTGCCAGCCGCCGGGGCGTGTCGCCCCCGCGAAGTGCGAAGCCTGCGCGCTTTCGCCCTTCTGCCACCGGCCACCCCGATCCAGCCACTTGCAAAGCAGCCAGCCGAACGGTGCGCAAAGTCACCGATTCAGGTTTGAAGCAAAGGTTGGATTGCTCCGTTTGCGCAACCAAGATCGGAGCTTAGTGCTGGCTTCCGTATAGTAGTTCTCAAGATCGCGGGATGCGATCAGATTGGGCCGGTCGGGGCGACGAGATGGTTCCAGGTGAGGCCAAGGTTCAGGTGCGTCCGGTTGGCTCGATTGGCGAGGTGGGGCCTCCGACTTCGATGCTGGAATGCCGGACGCGGTCGAGAATGATGGGGTCGGATTACTCCGTCAGTGCAGAACCAAGGGAGACCCACCATGGAGCCACAACCCCAACTGCTGCAGGTCGCCGACGGCGTCTTCGCCTGGATCGGCGCCGGCGGCGACAGCAACGCTGGCGCTTTCCAGACGCCCGACGGCCTCGTTGCCATCGACGCGCAGCAGTATCCGCGTCTTGCCCAGCAATTCCGCGGCGCGCTGACGGCCGCAACCGGCCGGCCCGTGGTGAAGTTGATCGACACGCACTGCCACCTCGATCACACGGCCGGCAACATCATGTTCGCCGACGTGCCGATTCTCGCGCACCAGAAGACGCTGGAAGCGATGCACACGGCCCTCGGGCCGCTCGCCGGCACGCACTGGACCGTGAGCGACTACGCCACCAAGATCCGCTTCATGTTCGGCATGAACCTCTTCGACCTCGTGCCGGAAAGCGACCCCGCGCAGCCTTGGTTCCGCAATCGCATCTCGCTGCCCGACTACGACACGATGGTGATCGCCCCACCGACCGAGACCTTCGCGGACACCTTCGAGTTTCGCGTTCCAGGCGACGTCGTGCGGCTCAATTATTGGGGGCCTGCGCACTGCGACGGCGACATTGTCGTCCACATGGTTGCCCGCAAGGTCATCTTTCTCGGCGATCTGTTGTTCTATCGCCGCTTCCCCTGGCTCGGTGACTGCGACCTCGACGGCTGGATCGACCGCTTGGGCAGCGTGCTGACGCTCGACATCGACGTGGTCATCCCTGGTCACGGCCCGCCGACCGATCTCACCGAGGTCAAGCGCTTCCGCGACATGCTGATCGCGCTCAGGGCCGGCGTGGACAAGGCCATCAAGGCCGGTGTGTCCGAGGACGCCGCGATGCGCGAGGTGAAGCTGCCCGACTACGCCGACATTCCCCGTTACGCGGACTGGCTGCCACTCGACGTCAAGGCAACCTACCGCTACTTGCGCGGCCGCTGAGTTTCAGGCGGCTGTCGTCTCGCTCGGCGTGGTGGTTGAATTTCGCGAGCGCCCGCGGCCGAGCAGGCGAACGAGCGCTGCCGGGGCGCTCGCCAGTGCCGCGAACGGCATGAACAGCGCGACGTAGGCCGTCCCCCTCGCTATCCGCGCTGCCAGATGGCCGAACGCGTTGCCGTAATTCTCGCGCTTCTCGGGTGGCCATACACGTGCCCACCAACCGCGCCCCACCGCGTGGCCGAAAAGGCCCAGTCCCGCGAGGCCGAGATAGATCCACTGCACGATCGACGGCACGAACGGTATCAGCCGGCGGTCGAGTTCGCCCTGCCGTGCACGGTCCCTGAAGCTCGCCTCGACACCGCTGACGACCACTTGGCCCACGAAGCTGGAGGCGAGCTCGCTCAATGCCTCGCCGATGCCCGTCCGCGGCCGGCTTTCATCGCGCAAAGGCTCGGCCTTGAGGCGAATGCGCCCCGCGCCCAGATCCTCGACACTCACCATCAGCTTGGTCTCTGGTGCCACGATGGCGGCCAGGAAGTCGGCAAGCCGATCGCGTTTCAGCGCGCCGTCGAGCCGCCCCACCGAGATTCGCCCCCACCACCAGCTTTGCGACCCCGGCTGCCGCGGACTGGCAGATTGCAGCAGCACGAGATTGACGTCGGCCGCTTCCGCCGCTGCCCAGATCTCCTTCAGCGGCAGGAGTTGCTCCGGCCCGCTCGATGGCCGGAAGGCGAGCCGCTCGCCATCGCGCCGTGCGGTCAGGATCACCGTCTGGCCGGCCAGCGTGCGAAGCGCGGCCGATAGCGCGCCTGGCGCGATCTGGTCGGTCAACGGCCGCCGCGACTGCGGATCGAGCCTCGGCGCGGCGGTCACGGCCTCCGGTCCCCCCGGCTCGAGCGCCAGCACGCGCACGCTCGTCCGCCGCAGCGGATGGGCGAGTTGCCAGACTGCCTCGTCGAAATGCCGCCGCTCGGTCAGCTCGATCAGCGTGCTCGGCTGAACTTGCGCATAGAGCCTTTCGTTCGGTCGCTCCCCGCGCCGCATCAGCGGATGGACGTCGCGCCCCACGACCACCATCAGATCGGCGCCGGCCGCACGGGCGAAGGCGAGCGCCAGCAGGTGCGAACGCTGGCGGAAGGCCGTGCCCTCAGTGACGACGAGGCCGAGGCGCGCACCGGGCTTGGTGGCCTCTGGCGCGAGCGTCGGAAGTACGCGCTTCATCTCATCGGGCGTCGCGGCGGTGAAGCGCTCGCCGCCGGCACTCACGAAGGTCCAATGGCCCTCTGCCGTCACCTCCGCCGCGAGCGCGACACGATCCGTCACCGCCGGCAGCGATTTGATGGCGGCTGCCGCGATTGTGAGCTGATCCTCGCCCTGGGCATGGGCCGTACTCGCGGCACCGAGCAGTGTCGCGAGCAGTATCGTGAGCAGAAGATGAGCGCGAGCGGCCATGCGGTCTCCTTTGGCGGTAGCGAACTCTACCGCACCGTGTGACCGAAATCAGGAGCCGCGTCGCTCGACATTGGCGAAATCGGGCGCCCGCTTCTCGAGGAACGCGGCAAACGCCTCGCGCGCTTCCGGTGAGCTGAGCCGCTCGGCGAAAATGCGCGCCTCCTCCTCGATCTGCCCACGCACGAGGTCGATCTCGCCGCGCATCAGTCGCCGGCAGAGCGCCAGCGCTTCAGGCGGCTTGCGGGCGATCCGCAGCGCTGACTTTGCGGCCGCCGCCTCGAGCTCGCCCGCTGCCACGATGGCGTTGACGATCCCCGCAGCCACGGCCCTTTCCGCGTCGAACGTCTCTCCCAGCGCCAAAAGCTCGAACGCGCGGGGATACCCCATGCGCCGCGGTGCCAGCACACTCGATCCAGCCTCCGGTACGAGCCCCAGATCGAGGAACGGTGTGCGGAACGTGGAGGCTGGCGTCGCGTAGATGAGATCGCAATGGAACAGCAGCGTCGTACCGACACCGACGGCTAGGCCGTCCACCGCCGCGATCAGCGGCTTCTCGACCAGCGGCAGGTAGCGGATGAAATCGAGGATCGGCCCCGATAGATCCGCCCGCCCCTTCGCCCGCTCCGCGAATTCGGCCACGTCGCTGCCCGCCGAGAACGATCCGCCCGACCCCATCAGGACGTGCACGGCGACGTCTGCGCGACGGTCGCCATCCTCCAGTGCCACCCTGAGCCCGGCATACATCGCCGACGTCAGGGCGTTTTTCTTCGCCGCTCGCGTCAGCCGAAGCGTTTGAACGCCGCCTGCGATCGTGACGGTCAGCCCGGTTGGCGTGTCGTTCGACATGGGTGTCGCTCCTGGGGCTCAGGCCGTCGGCGCCGACGGCCCCGAAATGGCGAGCGGCTTGGGCTGGGCGGGGGCGGCATCCTCGGGGAATGGCGCCGTTGCCTTGCCGGGCGGATCGGTCAGCACATCGAGCAGCGGTGTCAGGCCCTCCACGTCGACGATGCGGAATACCTCCACGTCGCTCTTCGCACGCTCGCTCCAGCCCGCGATGCTGAGCGCGCGCTCCGCCTTGGAGAACAGCCCGTGATTGCGGATGCGCCGCCGCTCGTCCTCGCGCAACTCTCGAACCGGTCGGCCCTCTTTCTTCTCCTGCTCGCGGAAGGCTTCCTTGAAGGAGTTGAGATCGGTGTAGCTCGCCCGCGCCTCCTCCTTACCGGCTTCCTTCAGCTCCTTCTCGCCCATGGCCCGGATCAGCTTCATGTCGGAGAACACGCCGGCGAGCTGGTTCATCGCCACGGCCTGCTGCTGCTCCTTCGTATTGCTCTGATCGACGCGGAACAGGTTTGGAATGACGAAGAACGAGGTCCCCGCGTGATGAATGAAATGACCATGCACCCATTCCAGCGTGATGCCGCTGTTGCGCGACACGGCCGTCTCGATCGCCTGTCGGATCTGCCGCTTCGTCTGCTCCGAGACCTGACGGATGTTCTCCGCTTCGTCACGCAGGCCTTCCCAGCGTTCAGGCCTCGTCTTCGGCGGGTCGAGCAGCGCGAGCACGAGCAGGCCGAGGTCGATGCCGATGGTGGCGAGCAGCGCGATCATGTCGCGTCCGCCGATCGCCTGTCCCTCCGCTGTCGATGCCTCGACCTTGCCGCCCAGCACGTAGCGCACGAGGTTCACGCCGTAGGTTCCGACGTTCTGCCACAGCCCCTTGATCGCGTTAGCGGTGCCTGCCGGGCCTTCGTTGAACGCGGCTTCCCGTAAACGCAGCCCAGCAGGCTGGTCGGCCTGATCGGCTGCCTGCCGCAGCCGCTGCGCAAGCGTCGGGTCGTAGCAGGAGAACCCTTGCGCTCCCGGCTGGATCGCCACGGCGGCGGCCAGCGCGCGCATTTCTGTGGCGGTCGACTTGCCGAGCGCATTCGACCGGTCGGCGATCGAGCGCGCCTTGCCTCTGATCTCTGCCGCCCTGGCCTCGAACTGCCGCTGCCGTTCCTCGACGCTACCCGTCTCCGGCAGGGCGACCGCGCTGAGCAACGACTTCGTCTCGGCCTCGGTCGGCTCGATCCACGATTTGTTGACGCCGTCGCGCAGGGTAGAGATCGAATCGCGCACGCTGCGGCGTGCATTGTAGAGCGGCCCGCGCCCCGCGCCGGAGGAGACACCGCAGCTTCCCCCGCTCGTCTCCTCTCGCGACATCTGGCCGTCCGACCAACTCACGACGCTGTCGAGTTGCAACTTGACCGCGTTGATGCGAGCGGAAATGGCGCTGCCGGCATCGCGCGCATCCTCCTGCGGGCCCATGATGCCCGAACGTGTCGCCTCCTGCCCGGCGATCAGGCTCCACCAGAAGCCGTAGCCGAAGCCGATCGACCAAAGCGCGAGGAACACATAGAGCGGGAACGTGATGGCCCGCTCCTTGAGCGTCCGGCCAGCACCGAAGCTCTCGCGCAAGGCGAGCCACATCAGGAATGTCAGCGCGACGACGATCGCCACGACGAGGTTGTCGTGGCTGACGTTGATTCCGCCGGGCGCTGTGCGTCCGTCGTTGCCCGCACTCGACACTCCGACGATGAAGTCGTGCATACCCGCCCAGGTCGCATACCCGGAAATGAGCAGCAGCATCGCCGAGGCGAGCCCGATGAGCGCGTTGCGCCCGAACAAGTACTCGATCACACGCGCTACGCCCGAGACGCGCGAGACCGCGTGAGTACCTTCCCCCACCGCCATGACCTACCCCCTTACTGCATGGTCATTTCGACGTTGAGCCGATAGCGCAAAACCGGAGCAATGTCGCGCGTCATGTTGGCGAATGCCATGTCCGCCGCCTCAGCCGCGCCCCTCGCCTCGCAATCGAGGAGGCCGGCCCGCAGTTGTAAGCGCGTTCATTGAGGTGAGAACGCGCCGCAGTTGCTCGATTGCAGATGCTCCTGCCTGCATTCGGTCCGGCCTTGCCGGCTCTGCGGATATTCGACGAGCCTCGGTCGAGGTGAGTTCACTTCGGCTTCGGCGGGATCGCGCATCGCCTTTTCCCATCGGGAGTTGATGGCGAAGACTATGCGGTTCCGTCCTTGGGTGCGGCAACAATCCGTTCCGGCGAACAGGATAGCCGACCTCGAGAAGATGGCAGCGACCAGCATCGCCGCCCTGCGCGCGTTCCTGCAGCCTCTGGTCGCCAGAAAGTTTTGGACGGGTCCGCTTGCAAACTTCAAACGGCGCTGTCCAGCCGAACGGACGATCCAGGATCGCATCGTCCATCCGGTTGATCACGGCGAAACGAAAATCATTTCCCTGCCGGCTTGATGGATCGCCTGGCCTCCGCGACGACTTCCTTCGGCGACGAGTAGATCTGCGCCACCAGCTTCTGCATGGCCTCCCCCGAGACCGGGCGATTGACGATGTTGATCTTCGCGAACTCAGCGATCAACTCGGGATCGGCGAGGGCCTTCTGGAAGCCGTCGCGCAGTGCCTTCACGCGATCGGCGGGAACCTCCGGCGCGGTGATGTAGGGTCGCGAGAACGCCTGCTGGCTGATCACGAGTTCGGCCGCCTTGCGCTGGATGCCGGACAGGAAGCTGTTGAAGTCCGGCACGCCGAGCGCCACCAGCTCGGGGTCCGGCGTGAGCGACATCTGCACGAGAAAGCGGAACGGATTGCTCGTCTTCCAGTTCGACCGTTCCGACTTGAAGATCGACCATCCCCAGCCGCACACACCATCGAGTTCGCCGCGCTCCATGGCGAGCGTGATCGGCGGCGTGCCGGTGTACCCGTTGACGACGCGAACCTGTCCACCTGCCAGCGTCGCCACCATGCGCGCATAGTCGTGCGTGGATCCGCCCGGCGCGCTGGCGCCGAAAGCGCTGGGTGCGCTTTTGAGATCCTCGAGCTTCTGGATCTTCGACGTCTTCAGCACCGCGCACAGGCGCGTGTCGGTATCGCCGGAGCCGATGTAGGTGAGTTTGGCCGGATCGTAGCGGAACTTGCCCGTCTCATCGAGCAGCGGCGACAGGATGGCGCCGGGGAAGGTGTGCGACACCGCCGTGCCATCCTTCGGCGCCACCGTGGAGACGTACTCCGCCGCGCGCGCTCCGCCCGCGCCCGGCATGTTCTGCACGATCATGGTGGGCTTGCCGGGCAGGTATTTCGTCCAGTAGCGCGATAGCATCCTGGCGAAGATGTCGTGACCGCCGCCGGCGCCGGACGCCACGATGATGGTTATCGTCTTGCCCGCGAACATCTCCTGTGCAGCGAGCCCGGTTGGAGCTACTGCTGCGCCCAATGCACAAGCGGATGCAAATCCTACGCTGAAGCCGAAGGCTCTCATGCATTCTCCTCCCTGAAGTCACCAACAGCGACGAAAGTGGAATGCGCTGTGGCTGGTCGCCGGTTTTTTCGCGCGCTACGTTTCACCCGCGCTTGAATGTATAGTTCACCACCGACGATACTGGCGCAAGTCGGGGTTTCGATACCGGGGAAACAACCTAAGCGCCCGTGCGGGTTCTTCCGCCTGCGGCGCAACCAGCTGTTCCTTCGCTCGCCCTCGTCTGCTCGCATATGGTACGGCGACGCCTGGTGAGGCGTCGCGCCTTCGTTGACCGACGGTGCGGCGAGGGTGGTGTCGACTAAATCCGCCGAGCGGAAGTCGTGACTTGTTGCTCTGTCCGCTCGGCGAGGCCGCGACTGCGGCCCGGCGCAAGCGCCGCAGCGAAAGTGAAGACCCATGTAGTGGGTCGAAACTTTCGCTCGAGGGTATAAGGCGCGATGAACGCCTCACTAAACCATCGTTACTTCTAGTGGCCCTCATGTCGCGCCAAAATCGGAAGCGGTTGCGGCTATGGTGCGATTTTGGCGCGATGGGCCACTAGCAGCGGCAAGAAGCGCCGTCGTCCCCCCTTCCCAGCGGCAGGCCCGATGAACACCCGCAAGTCTCCCGACGCACTCCGTTCCCATCGTTGGTTGGGCCTGGAGGACCTCCGCTCGTTCGGCCATCGCTCGCGCTTGCGCCAGATGGGCTTGGATGCAGACGACTGGAAGGACAAGCCGGTCATCGCGATCCTGAATACGTGGAGCGACATCAACGCTTGCCACGCGCACTTCAAGGCCCGCGCCGAGGACGTGAAGCGCGACCTCACGCGCCCGCCACACATCCCTCGAGCTCACGTTGCAACGCGGCGCCATCGAGATTGCGCCCGATCAGCACGAGCCGGCTGACGCGCGGCTCGCCCTCGCGCCATTCGCGCTGGAAGTCGCCCTCGAGCTGCATGTGAACCGCTTGCACGACGAGCCGCCGCGCATCGCCGGCAATATCGAGAATACCCTTCATGCGCAGGATGTCCCGGCCGCGCTCCTCGGCCAGCGCGCTGATCCAGGTCTGCGCCTTGTCGAGATCGAGCGGCCGCGAGACGCTGAGCGATACGCTCGCGATATCGCCGCCGGCCATGTGCGAGCCGGTCGAGCCGACGTGCGTGTGGTCGTGCGCGCAATGCTCGTCGTGGACGTGGCCCGGCTCGTCGCAGCCTGATTGCGCCTCGAGAATGTGCGGTTCGAGCGAAACGATGCGCTCGAGGTCGAACGCTCCCCGCCCCAACAGCTCGTCAATCGGCACGTCGGCCCTGACGGCACGGATGATCGGCGCGAGCGGGTTGAGCCGTCGCAGCCGCGCCTCGATCGCCGCGAGCTTGGCAGGTTCGACAAGCTCCATCTTGTTGAGCACGATCTGGTCGGCGAACGCGACTTGCTCGATCGCCTCTCGGCTGTCGTCGAGGCGGTCGTCGATGTGGCGCGCATCGACCAGCGTGGTGATCGAATCGAGCCGCGTGCGCTGTACCAACACGTGATCGCCGAGGAACGTCTGCGCCACGGGCGCGGGTGCTGCCACGCCGGTCGTCTCGACGAGGATCGCCTCCGGCGCCGGAATTCGCGCGAGCAGCGTGCGTACCGTTCGCACGAGATCCCCGCGCACAGTGCAGCACACGCAGCCGTTGGATAGCTCGATCAATTCCTCATCGCTGCCGACGATCAATTCCCCGTCGATTCCGATCTCGCCCAGCTCGTTGACGATCACGGCGTAGCGCCGCCCGTGCCG
>CAMAYR010000216.1 GCA_945862355.1 Devosia equisanguinis
CGGTGACCGCGCCGTTCTGGGCTCCGAGCATGCCGGCGACCGCACAGATCTTCGACGTCAGCGGCCATCATCGCGTGCAGCGCTTCGATGCCGGCGGTTAGGCAGAAACGTCCGAAGCAGGCGTCCACGGCTTGCCACGCTTCTTCCATGCGGGGCGTGACGGCGAGCGTGCGTGGTGTGTTCGTTCTTGGCATGGCGTTGCTCTCCTTCAAGGAATCGACACCCGGAGCCTACGGTCTCGGGGCGAGCAACGCCGCGCTGCCTATTTCAACATTGATTGGGACATTCCCTCTACCTCGGATGATCACACTTCATTCGACGAGCAGCAGCACCCCTTGGTTGCTCATCGAGACCGCATACAATGCGACAAGGCATAGCCCCTCGAGCACCTTCGATCAACCTCGGCCCGTCTCGAAATGAACCGCTCGTTAACCGGGCTCGCCTAGCTTGTAGAAGCTTGTGTCGCGCGTTCTCCTTCCGACATCGAATCATCATTCGCAACGGAGCGCGCCGCTTGAACGGCCGAGGCTTCATCAGTTTGACCTTTATTCGCCGAGCGGACGCAGCCTGGACGCTGCGTTGTCGCTCGGGGGTGGCGCTTGCCGCGCTGATTGCCATGGTCGGCGGATTTGCCGCTCAGCCAGCCGATGCGCAGAACCTGCGGCCCGTGCTGCGAGAGGACGACGGACCGCTGCCGGCGATGAGGCCGCGCACAACGCAGCGTTCGCGGGCCGTCGAAGCCCCGCCTGCCGAGGAAAGCCAGGCGCCGCGCTTGCGATCGGCTGCGCCCGAGAACGAAGCGCTGGTGGACGGCTCGCCGGCCGACCAGGATCCCGATCTCGTCGTTGCGCCCACGGGCGCGCGGCCTGCCATTCGCGACGGGGAGGTCGAGCCTCTACTCGAGCCGGAGTCGATCACGGATGGGGGAGATGCACCCGAGGCGTACCTCAATCCAGACGGTCAGGATCCGGTTCTCTGGGATTCGCGGCTCCCGCAAGATTCCCAGCCATTCGAGCGACCGCCCGCCGGCTACGACGCGGAGGCGTTCGGGGTCGAGTTGGCGCCGATCGAGGATCGCCGACCGGATCGGTTGTTCCGCTTCGAGCCGTGGCAGCCGCGAGGCATCCGGCTCGGCTCCTTCACGGTTTTTCCGCAAGCGGACATCGGTTCGGCGTGGGTATCGAACCTGTTCCGCAGCAAGCCGGCGCGCGCGGACCAGGCGCTCGAACTCAGGCCTTCGTTTCGTGCCGTCTCGAACTGGCGCACACATGCGGTGGAGCTACGCGCCAACGTGGGCCTTTCATTCTTCGACGAACATCCGCGCGAGGATGACAGGGCCTACACGATCGACGCGCGTGGCCGGCTCGACGTTTCGCGACGGACGCAGATCGCCGCCGGGCTGCTCCGCGATGTCGTTCAGGAGGCGCGCGGCACGCTCGAGAGCCGGTTGCGGGGCGGAGCGCGGGCTGATGTCGAGACGAACGAGGCGCGGCTGCAGATCGACCAAAGGGTTCAACAGGCTGGCGGTTCAACTGCGCGGCGTGACGCAGGAGCGGACATATGAGGGCGTGGTCCAAGCCGACGGCACGGTGGTCAGCAATCGCGATCGAAACGTGCGTTCGACGGAGGAGACGGCGCGGCTGGCGTGGACGTTCAAGCCTACCTTCATCGGCTTTGCCGAAGCAGGGCTCAACCAGCGTCGGTTCGAGGCGGTCTCGTCCGTCGACGGCATCAGGCGGGATTCGGATGGCCAGCGCTACCGGCTCGGGGTCGGCTTCGGCAATACGAGCCAGGTGCTGCGCGGAGAGGCGAGTGTCGGCTACGGTCGGCAGTCGCCAATCGACCGCCGATTAGCCGCCGCCGACGGCATGGTCATCGACGCAAACCTGGCCTGGCGTATGAGCGGACTGACTGCAGTGCTGTTGCGGGCGAGCACGGATATCGTGGAGACAACGTCGCTTTCGGCGTCCGGCGGCGTGAACAGGCGTGGTCAAGTCGAGGTGAGGCACGCGTTCATGCGGCCGCTCATCGGCTCGGCATTCGCAGGCTTCTCGACGACCAGCTACCAGGGCATCGTGATCAACGAGAACCTGACCGAGATGGGATTGGGGCTCGAGTACTACCTGGCGCCGGAAGCGGTGATCTACGGCCGCTATCAGCACACCGCGTTGCGGACGAACGCGCAAAGCGGCGACTGGGACGCGGACGAGGTGCGGGTGGGGCTGCGCATCCGGCGGTAGTCGCGCCTCAGCATGGGCGCCCCTCTGCTGCGGGATTGATGTTGCGCAAAGCGCTCATTCGTCGAGCTTGCAATGTTCGACCCGTGCTCACCAGGGAACAGCAGAACCATGAACCACAGGCATCGCAAGACATTGCACTCCATCTTCGCGCATCCGATCAACAATAACCTGGATTACAAGTCCGTCGTGCATGTGCTCGAGCAATTGGGCGCAGAGGTGGAGAACAAGTCCGGCAATCGCATCGGCGTCGCGCTAAATGGGCACAGCGCCGCGTTCACACACGTCTCGCACGACCTGCCCAAGGAGGAGGTTGTCCAGATCCGTAAGTTCCTCGAGACTTGCGGAGTGGACCCGGCTGCCTATCCCCTTTAGACGGGGCCCTCGTTCGCGGGGCTTACCAAGAGAAGGAAGGGACGATGCGGGTGGGGTCAAAAAGACTCGTGCCAGGTAACGTGCGGGGGCTCGCGATGGCGGGTTGTTTCACGCTGGCGATCGTCCTGTCGATCGTTCTGGCGGGCGGCCTCGCGTTATCCCAGACAGATGGTGCGCGCCCGCGCGGCTTCGACTATTGGCAGCCAGATTGGATGGTCCGCGAGCTCTGGGGGCCGGGCCGGATGCCGCGCAGCATGATGGTGCGGCTGCTCAGGCACACGACCTACATGCAGTACGGCGTACCGGGCGAGTATCTGGGCGCGAAGGCGACGGTGGAGCCAACGCCTGCGGTAATTGCGGCTGGGGCCAAGATCTATGTGCAGGAGTGCGCGAGCTGTCACGGCAGTGACGGCATGGGCGGGGGCGAGCCCGGGCGTGCCGTGTCGCCATCGCCAGCGCTGCTCGCTTATATGATAAAACGGCCGGTGTCGGTCGACGAATATCTGTTGTGGGCGATAGGGGATGGCGGCAAGCAGTTCGAGAGTGAGATGCCTGCCTACAAGGACAAGCTGAGCCGCGACGACACTTGGCGTGTCATTCAATTCATGCGCGCAGGTTTTCCGCATCAGGGTGCCGGGCAAGCCGGCAGTGGCGCTCAAGCGAAATAGCAGGGCCTGCAGTCGGGCGGGCGGTCGCGTGGGCGCGGACGTTTCAGCGCGGCGGTCTGCGCCTCGTGACAGGAGCGTCGCCCTGGTTGCCGGTATTGCCCGCGGTGCCGGCGCGCCCCGTCGGCCTTGTGGATAGCGGCTTCTCGCAGCCTGTCAGCCAGACATCGAAGATGGGATGCTCGACGGCGTTGAGGCCGGGGCTCTCGGCAAACATCCAGCCCGAAAAGATGCGGTTACTCTTTCCGTCGAGCAGCGTCTCCTCGACCTCCACGAACGTGGACGTTTTCGGCGGCTCATCTGGCGGGCGCGAATAGCAGACGCGGGGGGTGACCTTGAGGGAGCCGAACTCCTGCGTCTGATTGAGCGGCACCTCGAGCCTGGAAATACGCGCAGTCACCTTGTCCAGTGCGGCGAATACGGCGACCTGGTTCTCGAAGCGCTGGGCCCGCGCGCCGTCGGCGCTGAAGGCGAGTGCAGCCGCCGCTGCGCAGGCGCTCAAACCAATCGACGTGGCAATGTTGCGTCGCATCGAGATTCCTGCGGAATTGTGCGGCGAGGGGTGCTCGGAGAGAGGCGAATGGCACCCGTCCAGACCATCGCCCTACAAGTTGACGGCACCATGTCCAAGAATCAGTGGTCTTGGCAACGCGGTGTTTCGGCTGGACGGTGTTTCGACCAAGCGGACTCAGCTCGGACGCCAGGGCTTGTAGTCGCCCGTCGCGCGCGGGCGCTCGGCCTTGGTCACGATGCTTCCGGACGGGCGGTAGGCTTCGCTGGTGCCGGTCATGTTCATGAGATGCGGCCGTTGCCAGGGGCGGGGCGTATAGCTTTCGGCGGTGGGGGGCTGATCGACAGTGTAGTGCAACCAGCCATGCCACTCGGCCGGCACCTTCGAAGGTTCAGCCAAATCCTTGTATACAACCCAGCGCCGCGGCACGCCGAGCGGGCCGACGCCGCGCTTCTGCAAATAGTAGTGGTTGCCCAGCTCGTCGCTGCCGACAAGCTTGCCCTGGCGCCAGATCGTGACCCGGGTGCCCCAGGTGTTGCCGCCCCACCAGCAGAAGATCTCTGACAGAATGCCCATGCGTGAGAGGACTCCGTCCCATGTCAGCTCGGTTCAGACGACCGAACCCCTTCTGGAGGACTTAGCCGAGGCGACCAGAAGTGTCCAGGCAGGCGGCTGTGAGGCAAAAGTGCAACGCGATGTGGGCCGATTGAGGTGAGTTGCCGCTGGGAGGCAAAAAGTTATCCGACGTTGTGGGCGGAGTGGGGTGCGACGGGAAAAACGAAGACGTGGCAAGACGCTGCCCGTTACTCGCGGCGGCTTCATCCGCAGGCTATCCACCGATTCTCAACCGGTCGGGCGAGGCACAACATGTAGTACCGGTAGGATGGGCAACATAACTAGCCTTTGTCTGCCGATGCCGAATCAGCCAACTTCGACGAAATCGCGGCGGCCTTGCGGCAGGCCTCTCCCAGCTGGTTGCCCAGCCGTCGCGAATCGGTAGTGCTGATGGTCAGCACTCGGAATGGGTTAATGTTGCGTAAACGCGTCGGGGCCGTTGCCCATCAGATGCGAGCGTTGTGGCCGGACAATCAGAGACTGATCCATGCGGCGATTTCCGTCGGATGCGGATGTCATCGTGTGCTGCGCGAGGGAGAAGGCGCGCGGTCCGGAATGTTGCGTCGAGCGTGAAAATCAGACGCCCGGGGGCCGTTTCGGTCACGGGAAAGCAACAGCGCATGCGCGGGGAACATAGAATATGAAGATCGCTCGTCGATTCACCGAGGCCGGCAAGAGCCCCTACGAGAGCATCCCCTTCCGGCGGGCGACCTCGGAGATCAAGAACCCCGACGGATCGGTCGTGTTCCAGCTCGAAGGCTTCATGGTGCCCGAGCAATTCAGCCAGGTGGCTGCAGACATTCTCGCGCAGAAGTATTTCCGCAAGGCCGGCGTGGCGCGGCACCTCAAGCGGGTCGAGGAAACGCAGGTTCCGTCGTGGCTGTGGCGATCGGTGCCGGACGACCGTGCGCTCGGCGAGCTGCCGCAGGCCGAGCGGTTCGGCGGGGAGATCGACGCGCGGCAGGTGTTCGACCGGCTCGCTGGCACTTGGACGTATTGGGGCTGGAAAGGCGGCTACTTCACGACCGAGGAGGACGCGCGCGCGTTCTTCGACGAGCACCGCTATATGCTGGCGCGGCAGATGGCGGCGCCGAACTCGCCGCAGTGGTTCAACACCGGCCTGCACTGGGCCTACGGCATCGACGGTCCCGGCCAGGGACACTACTACGTCGACTTCGAGACGAACGAGCTGACGCGCTCGGCTTCGGCCTATGAGCATCCGCAGCCGCACGCCTGCTTCATACAATCGGTCGAGGACGATCTCGTCGGCGAGAACGGGATCATGGATCTGTGGGTGCGGGAAGCGCGCCTGTTCAAGTACGGCTCGGGCACCGGGTCCAACTTCTCGCGGCTGCGCGGTGAGAACGAGAAGCTCGCGGGCGGCGGCCGTTCCTCGGGCCTGATGAGCTTCCTCAAGATCGGCGACCGTGCGGCGGGCGCTATCAAGTCGGGCGGCACGACGCGGAGGGCGGCGAAGATGGTCGTCGTCGACGTCGATCATCCCGACGTCGAAGCCTACATCGAGTGGAAGGTGCAGGAGGAGCAGAAGGTCGCGGCGCTCGTGACCGGCTCGAAGATCTGCCAGAAGCGGCTCAAAGCCGTGATGAAGGCGTGCGTCAACTGCGAGGCGCCCGGCGACGACTGCTTCGATCCGGCGAAGAACCCGGCTCTGAAGCGGGCGATCAAGGAGGCCCGGCGCGATCAGGTTCCGCAAAACTATGTGCTGCGGGTGATCCAGTTCGCCAAGCAGGGCTACAAGGACATCGACTTCGCGACCTACGACACCGACTGGGACTCGGAGGCGTATCTCACGGTTTCAGGCCAGAACTCGAACAATTCGGTGCGCGTAACCGACGAGTTCCTGCGCTCGGTGGAAAACGATGCGGACTGGAGCTTGACGGCTCGTACCACCGGCAAGGTGACGAAGACACTGAAGGCCAAGGAGCTGTGGGACAAGATCGGCCATGCCGCGTGGGCATCCGCCGATCCAGGCATCCAGTTCCACACCACGATCAACGACTGGCACACGTGCCCGAAGTCGGGTCAGATCAACGCGTCGAACCCGTGCTCGGAATACATGTTCCTCGACGACACGGCGTGCAATCTCGCCTCGATGAACCTGCTCGCGTTCGGGATCGTCAAAGGCGAGGGCGACACGTCCACTGCAGCGGCGTTCGACATCGCGGCTTACGAGCATGCGTGCCGGCTCTGGACCGTCGTGCTCGAGATCTCCGTGCTGATGGCGCAGTTCCCGTCACGGCAGATCGCCGAGCTTTCCTATCGCTACCGCACGCTGGGGCTGGGCTATGCCAACATCGGGGGCATGTTGATGTCGTCGGGTATCGGCTACGATTCGGCGGAGGGGCGTGCGATCTGCGGCGCGATCACCGCAATCATGACCGGCGTTGCCTATTCGACCAGCGCGGAGATGGCCTCCGAGCTCGGACCGTTCCCCGGCTTCCGGCCCAACGCACAGGATATGCTGCGCGTGATCCGCAACCATCGTCGTGCGGCGAATGGAGAGGTGGCGGGATACGAGAAGCTATCGACGGCGCCAGTGCCGCTCGATCATGCATCGTGCCCGGATCAGCGTCTCGTCGAGGCGGCAAAGCGGGCGTGGGATCGCGCGCTGGAGCTCGGTGAGCGGCACGGCTATCGCAACGCGCAGGCCACCGTTGTCGCCCCGACCGGCACGATCGGCCTCGTGATGGACTGCGATACGACCGGCATCGAGCCCGATTTCGCGCTCGTCAAGTTCAAGAAGCTAGCCGGTGGCGGCTATTTCAAGATCATCAACCAGGCCGTGCCGGTTGCGCTGCGCAAGCTCGACTACACGGAGGCCCAGATCGCGGAGATCGAGGTCTATGCGGTCGGCCACGGCTCGCTGAGGCAAGCGCCCGCCATCAACCACGGCTCGCTCAAGGCGAAGGGCTTCACCGACGACGTGCTCGCCAGGATCGACGGCGCGCTCGGCACCGCGTTCGACATCAAGTTCGTGTTCAACAAGTGGACGCTGGGCGAGACTTTCCTGACGGACACGCTCAGGATTCCCGCTGAGAAGCTCAACGATCACACCTTCGAGATCCTGTTGCACCTGGGCTTCTCGCGAAGGGATATCGACGCGGCCAACGAGCATGTCTGCGGCGCGATGACGGTGGAGGGTGCGCCGCACCTCAAGCTCGAGCACTACCATGTGTTCGATTGCGCCAATCCGTGCGGGCGTAAGGGTAAACGGTATCTGTCGGTGGACAGCCACATCCGGATGCTGGCGGCGTCGCAGCCGTTCATCTCCGGTGCGATCTCCAAGACGATCAACATGCCCAACGACGCCAACGTCGACGACTGCAAGAGCGCGTACATGCTCTCCTGGCGGCTGGCGCTCAAGGCCAATGCGCTCTATCGCGACGGCTCGAAGCTGTCTCAGCCGCTCAACTCGCAGCTGCTCGCCGACGACGTCGACGAGGCCGAGGAGATCGCCGACCGGATGCTAGGCGACAAACCGGCTTCCCAGCGTGCGCTGGCAGCGGCCGAGCACATGGTCGAGCAGCTCAAGAAGCGCATCGTGCAGATGGAGGCGGCGCGTTCGGATGAGCGTGAGCGCGACAAGCTGCCGACGCGTCGCAAGGGCTACACGCAGAAGGCGACGGTGGGTGGACACAAGGTCTACCTGCGCACCGGCGAGTATGACGACGGGCGTTGCGGCGAGATCTTCATCGACATGCACAAGGAGGGCGCTGCCTTCCGCTCGCTGATGAACAACTTCGCCATCGCGATTTCGCTGGGCCTGCAGTACGGCGTGCCGCTCGACGAGTACGTGGATGCGTTCACGTTTACGCGCTTCGAGCCGGCGGGCCTCGTGCAGGGCAACGAGACGATCAAGAACGCGACGTCGATCCTCGACTACATCTTCCGAGAACTCGCCGTGTCGTACCTGGGCCGGAGCGATCTTGCCCATGTCGATCCGCGCGAGATCGTCGGGGAGACCGGTCTGGGCTCCTCCGACGAGGAGCTGGAGGAGACCGAGGGCGCGAAAGCGGCCGTCGTGCAGAAGCTGATCTCTTCCGGGCTGGTGCGCGGCATCGTGGGGCGCACGGCCGGACGGGGTGGCGATAGCGCACTGCCGGGCTCGATGTCGAGCATGACGGTTGCCAACATGCAGAGTGACGTCGCCGTCGCGCTGGATACGGGCGGACCGACGGCGCTGTACTCGCGGACGGAGTCGACGACCGTGTACGCGACGGAGGGCGCGTTGGCGCTCAAGCCTTTGAGCAAGGCGGACCTGCGCTCGGAAGCAAAGCTCAAGGGCTACGAGGGACAGGACTGCAGTGCCTGCGGAAACTTCACGCTGGTGCGCAACGGTACCTGCCTGAAGTGCGACACGTGCGGCGGCACGAGCGGGTGCAGTTGATTTGAAGCGGTG
>CAMAYR010000217.1 GCA_945862355.1 Devosia equisanguinis
AGCTGTGTCGTCCAACCGAGCTGGCCTTCGATCTCGCGGATAAACTGGGTGATCTTCGACGCAGCCGAGTCCGCCTGCTCCTGCTGGATGCGGATCAGCTGGGCCCGGTGCTCCTCGGCGGCGAGCCAGGCCTGGAACAAGCCGTTGGAAAGCAGCGCGACAGCGACCACAGCCAGGAAGAGACCGACGTACTTGCGGAACAGTGTGCCCCAGAGCCGGCGACCGACACCAGCTGCCGCTTGCACGGCGCTGCCGGTGGCCGTCATGAGCGCACGGAGTTGTTGGAAAAAGCTGTTTGGCATCTATTTCGTCGGACGGTGATCAAGACCATCAATAGGCTTGCCATATCCGGCCCCACCTCAGCGTTCTGTGCCAAATGTTACAGGAATCCTGGCTTGCCCCCCAGTGACTTCCAATCTGAACCTTCAACGCGAATGGCAACGAAGCAAGATCATACCTCACAATGCCGACACGATCGAGTACCGGGGCGATAGCATCCAGGGCGATCGCTCGAAAACGCGGCGCTTTCTATCTTGCGGGATTCCCAGACCCTGATTCGGTATGATTCATGGGGTGCCATCCGAATCGGCGGGGGCACCCATGGCGCAGGCGCAGGTGAAGCTCGGCATTCACGACCATTTCTCGGCGTTGGAAGCTAGCGGCAGCGGCGGCCGATCACATTCGAATTGCGAGGGTGATGATGGTGTGATGCGAGGCGGTCAATCCGCCGATGGGGAGAACCCGTTACCGGGTCAGGGGTGTCGAGCCCGCGATTTTGATTGGGATCCGATGATATTGCGAGCTGAGCACATCCCTATCCCATACTTCCGGCGCGATGTCGTGCGATGTGAGCGCCAACAAGGGATGGTGCCATGACCGCGAAGAACAACAACGACTTGTTGCGTGATTTTCCGAAGACTGCGACGGAGTTCGAGAAGCGTTTTACGACCGAGGAGGACTGTCGCGCCTACTTGATCCAGGCGCGCTGAGACGGCGAGCCGGCGTGTGCGCGGTGCGAGAGCCGGCGCGTGTGGACGATCAGGCAGGGTACCACGTTCGAGTGCGCCGACTGCGGCGACCAGACGAGCCTCACATCGGGGACCGGCCTCGAGAAAACCCGCAAACCCCTGCACTCGCAGCTCGGCTCTGCTTGCTGCCGCCGCGAATACGATCGCTCAGCGCTTGGTAGGCTCGCTGTGGAACGATGTCAGCTGCGGAGGCTTGCCCTCGAGCCCGAGCTCGTCCCATCGAGAGGCGACGCGCTCGTAGACCGATCGGCGCAGGCTCGTCGTCTGCGGGAACTCCGCCAGATACCGGTGCGGCTTGCAGGCGTTGATCAGCACTTTCGAGCCGTAGGGGCGCATGTCCGGCGGAAACCGGCTCGGATCGAGGCCGGTCGACCACGTGTTGCGCAGCAGGTCGATGTCCTCGGAAGGATGGCATCGTGTCGAGAGTGCCCACAGCACGTCGTTGATATCGGTCGGGTCGACGTCCTCGTCGACCGCGATCACCCATTTCGTGTAGTAGGCCGCGGCCGGACATTGCGATGCCAGCGCGAGCACTTGCGCGGCATGCCCGGCGTACTTCTGCTGCAGTGCTACCACGACCATGCCCCAGCCGGAGGCCGCCGCGGGGTGCGCGTAGGCGCCGACCACGCCAGCCACGCCGATGCGCTGCAGATCATCCAGGATCCGTGCCGAGCGCATGATCGCGTAGTAGGCGCCGATCTCGCAGGAAGGATATCGGGCCATCAGCGCGGCGGTCATGATCGGGTCGCGACGGTGGTGCACGGCCGTCACCTCGATGTACGGCTGCGGTGAGCGTTCCCGTCCGTAGTAGCCGGTGAACTCGCCGAGCGGCCCCTCGTCCATGCGCAGCCCGGGATGCACGAGCCCCTCGACGACGAACTCGGCATCGGCCGGGATCGGCAGGCTGACCGTCTCCGCCTCAGTCAGCGCGATGCCGCGGCCCATAATGCCGCCTGCGACCTCGAGCTCGCTATCGTCCATGCCGAACACCTGTGCAGCCAGCATGAACAGCACCGGATCGATGCCATAGGCCGCGACCACCTCGAGCGGCTTGCCGCGGCTCCACGTCGACTCGCGGTCGAGCAGGCCGTGCTTTCCCGGCGAGCAGTAGAGACCGATGCGGTTGGGCCCCTGCAGCATCTGACGGTAGCAGCCAACATTGATGCGTCTGGTCTCGGGATCGCGCGTGAACACGATGTTGCCGGTGCCGATGTAGCGGCCGCCGTCACCCGGCCAGAACGTCGGCGCGGGAAATGCGTTGAGATCGAACTCTCCCGCCCGCAGCACGACTTCGTTGACCGGCGCCTTCGACTTTGCCACCTCGATCGGGGCGATCTGCCGGCCCATCACGCCGCGTGTCGCCTGGATCATGTCGCGCGTCGAAAGGGTCGGGTCGATCCCGACTGCGAGCGCATAACGGGCCGCGCTGGCCCCGAGCATGTTGCTCAGCACCCGTCCGTGGCTGCCGTGGCCGGTTGGCACGGTCTCGAACAGCAGCGCCGGGGCGTCCTCCCGCCGCGTCGCCATGTAGGTGATTGCCGAAAGCTCCTCGACCTGGTCCACCGGTGCCGCGATGCGTTTCAGCTGCCCGGCCTTCTCGACGACGCCGAGCCAGTCGCGCAGCGAGCGCCAGCCGACGTCGTGCGCCTTCGTGCCGCTGCGCGGATGACCGGGGCTGGCAGCGCGAGTACGTGCCTTGCGGGCGGGGGCATCTTCCATCGGCCTATCCTTGATACGCGGTGGCGGGATCGGCGGCAGTGTGCACCGGCCGGACGGCATTGGCCACCCCGGCCTCTGCCGGCGTCTGCCCGGGCTCCGCGCAAGCGTCAGCCGCGCAACGGTGCACTCAGCCGATGATCGACTTTTGAAGCGCTGCTCCTGCGCGGCAGCACGTCGGGATTGACGAGTAACAAGGCCCGCTCGACTTCCGATGGCACTGACCGCCGTTGCGCTGCGCCGCAGCAAGTCGGCAGCTATAAGGCATGCCTATGCCCTCAGCTCCGGCTGAACGGCCGGGAACCATCTGCTGCCGCGCGACAATCAAGGTGAGACAATACGCGTTCCGTCACAAACGGCGCGCGAACTCCTGGCACGCCTCAAGACGACACATTCCGGCGATCCGGCCAGCTATCCGGACGCGGTGCTGCGCACGCTCCAGCGCCGGCTCAAGGTCTGGCGGGCGGTGATGGCTCATGCGTTGGTGTTCGGCCGGACCGAAAGCTCTGCCGAAAACAAGCCCGCATCACAATGATCCATGGCTCGACCAAAATGGCGCTCGGAAACTGGGGAAACAATCCGGCTGCACGAAGCGTGGCGGCGTGCTCGCCACCATCAAGGTGTGGCCTGCCGAGGTCGGAGTGAGTGGCAAAGTCGGCGCGACGGCCAACCTTGACGGCGTCTGCGCGCGCCACCAGAGGGCTGCCATGCCGGAAAGGATAGAAGCGCGCTGAAGGGGCAGCGCCCCTCTTGACAACAAGAAAACAAGTTCTTTCTCTCAGATGGCGGACAATCAAGATCTTGGGAGCATTCCTGGATGAGGCAATACGGGCGCCCATCGTAGTTGTCGTCGTGCAGACATCGGCCATCGCAAAGAGGCGTACCGCACGAAATGAGCCGCACAACATGCGAGTACCTGGCTGACATCGCAACGAATGCCGATCTGGCGTTGGACGAAATGAAGGGGCGACGGCTCAAGCACTTCAGCCACGACAGGCCTTCCGTGCCGCCTTGCAGTTCGTTCTCGTGATCCTGGACACTGCCATCAGCCATCTTCCGGCAGCCCTGAAAGGGCAGCATGCCGAGGCCCCATGGGAAACAGTCAGGGAGATGGGCGCCCGCATGCACTACGATCGCCGCCATGAAGTCGCGGATGCCGAAGTGTGGCAGGTGCTGAGTACGCAGCTTGAGCCACTCCGGGATGCGGCCAAACGCATCCTCGCCGACCTCGACCAGCCGGGGCTGCCCCTATGACACACCCCCAGGAACGACCAGAATCCCTCAGGATCGTGGTCGCCAGATGGTCGCTAGGGCATTTTTGTAGAGGTCGCTAGTAGCGCACAACCTCTTGATTTTTTTGGTGAGCCGGGCGGGGATCGAACCCGCGACCACATGATTAAAAGGCACGTGCTTACTCAGCAGCGGCATTTCAAGTCTCGGTCAAATCCAGCCCCTGATTTGAACCAACATTACGCCAGGGATAGTTCTCCGCTGGTGACTTCGTCTTGTGTACGTGGGGCGACCGCTCCCTTTCGTCGTCGGCCCGACAATGCTATTTGACCTTCATAGAGCACCGATAGCGCCCGTAGCTCAGCTGGATAGAGCACTCGCCTTCTAAGCGAGTGGTCGCAGGTTCGAGTCCTGCCGGGCGCGCCATTTTGGTACAAAACTGTGAACCACCGGCGCAGCAGTGCCGCCCTCGGCCAAAACGGCCTGTTCCAGCACGTCTTTCCGGCCCATGATCCGAATGCAGCGATCGTCCACCTCGATGCGGTCGACGATCGAGCGGATGTAGGCTTTTCGGAAGGAGACCTCACCTGTTGACAGCTTCTCGCGCATGGCGCGGGCGAACCGGTCCACGGTGGAGGGGCTGACGTCGTGCGTCGGGCGCGAGGCTGATCTGGCGCGGTCGAGTGCCGTAAGGGCGATCTCTCGGCTGGCCTGCAGCGCCTCGATCCGGTCTTTCAGCACATCATCCAGCTTGGCGAGGCCCTTTTAGACGAGATCGTAGAGGCGTTGCAACTTGGCGTCGGCGAGTTCTGCCTCGCTAGTCAGCGCGGCGATACGAGTGTCGAGTGCTGCCTGACGGTCCGTGCGGCGACCTGCCAGGGCCGTCAGCATGGTGATTAGCCGCTCAGGCTGTAGCAGGCGGGCGGCCAAGTGCTCGGTCACGAGCGCGTCGAGCTTGGCCATCGGGATCGATCGCCCTTTGCAGGCTAGCTTTCCTTTCTGCATGGCGTTGGCGCACGAGTAGTAGCGATAAACCTGTCCCGTTCGGGATGTGCCGGCCCGCAACGTCATCCCGCCGCCACAGGTGGCGCAGGCTGCGAGACCGGTGAGCAGAATAGGGCCGCTCACTGCCCTCGGCGGCGCCACGTTGGGATTGCGAGCCGCAAGACCCTTCTGCACGGCTTCGAACAATGCCGCGGGGATGATGGGCGGGGCGTCGCAGTAGACGTATTCGCTTTCGGACTTCAGTCGGCGGGACTTGGAGTCCAGGCGATTGATGCGCAGTTTGCCGGCGTACACGGGGTTGGTCAGCAGCGCGTGCACGCGGCCGACACCCCAGAGTCCTCCAGTGCGCGTGCGATGCCCATGCGCGTTCAGCCAGGACGTGATCGCCTTGACGCCCATCGGCCCGGATCGTTGATCGCCTTCGACGAACAGGCGAAAGATCAGCCGAACCGTCTCGGCCTCGACCGGATCGACGGCGAGCTTCTTCTTGGTGCGTGCGCCGCGCTGCCCGGCCTCGACGACCTTGTAGCCAAGCGGCGCTCTCGCGCCATTCCAGAAGCCCTGCCGAGCGTTCTCCTTCATGGAACGCAGGACGTGCTTGGCGTTCTCCTTCGACTGGTACTCGTCGAACAGCGCGATCACCTGGCGCATCATGACCTGAGCCGGGTCGTCGCCGAGCTCCTGGGTGATCGAGACCAGCTTGACGCCGTGCTTGGCAAGCTTGCGCAGGTAGAACTCGAGGCCGAATGCGTCGCGGAAGAAGCGCGAGAACGAATGCACGACGATGACATCGAACGCATTCTCACCGTCGCAGGCGCGCTCGATCATGCGCTGGAACTCGCGGCGCTTGTCGTCGGTCGCCGAAGCGCCCGGCTCGACGTACTCGGCAACAACCCGCCAGCCGCGCTGCGATATCCACGCCTCGGTCTGCGCCTTCTGGTCGGGGATCGACAGGTCGTGCTCCGCCTGCCGGCCGGTCGAAACGCGCAGATAGATAGCCGCGCGCGTGGCCGAGGCCTCGCTGCCAGTTGGCCGGGCCGATGCGCGCTGTGTGCCGCTGGTACGCATGTCGCGACGCTCCTGTCCTGATTGTGCCATCGGCCCGACTCTACGGACCAAGACTCTACGGACCAAAGAGGCCAAGAAAAGTCGCGGCATGATGGTCCCGGCCGTGCCGACTTCGGTCGATCAAGTCGACTTTATCACCGGTTTGGAAGAACCGAGCATATCGTCCAGCACGTCCTCGAGATACGCCTCGAGCACCTCCAGTTCGGCTTGGCAGACGGGGATTCGATCGCCGAGATTGTCGATCACGACGAGATCGGCAGGCGGGATTGCTCGCGAACGATCAATTTCGCGAAATGGCTTGCCGAGATGTACGGCCCCGTCGGCGACGTGTCGCCGGAACGAGGCGTGCGGCGGCCCACGGCAGCATGGCTGCACTGTGGTTTCTGGCTCCGGTGCGACGTCGCTGGGCGCGGAGGTCTCATCTCGTGCGTTGCGACCGGCGAGCACGATCGCGCTGAAGCCAAAGTCGCTCCCGGGAACACGGGAGGTGGGGGCGGTTGCGAAAACAGGCCAATCCCATCGTGTGTTCGCATTCGCGATGCGCTTCAGCACCGGCACTTTGCGAACAGCGGAGGTTTGATTGCGCCCGAGCGCGCTCTTTGCGTTGCTGCTGATCAGCTGAGGACCGAGCTTGCGTTGTCCGGCGGCAGGCGCGGCCAGTGGTACTCCGAGCCCGTTAGCGGCAGAGACTGTTCGAACCGCATGATGCTCAGGCTTGATGGCGGCGCCAGTGGGCTTGGTAACGGCGCTTGCATCGCCGCGCTCGGGCGCCAGCGATTCAATGCCGTTGAGCGATGCCGGCACCATCAACCGGTGCGCCAGCAAGATCTGCCGCAAGCCTTCATCTTGCGGCCCGGCGACGTAGAGCCCGACGACAGAGTCGGTCGGCGCCGTCGGGGCAGGCGCAGCGATCACTACGGCCTCGGCATGGATCTCGTGCCACGCTTGAGCGGCAGCCGTGTCTGCGCGTACGTCGGCGGCAATGAGCACGCCAGCGGCACCCGTCATCGCAGCAAGGGTAAGGCCCAGTACGCCGAGCAGCGCGTCGCCGGGACCAAGCGCGACGACAACGGCAGATACCTGGCCCCAATCGCAGACGATGTCGAGCAGGAACGCTGCTGCGACGGCTAGGCCTGCCGTAAGATAGCGAACGCGGAGAAACGACACGGTTGCACCAAATCTCAGGTTGCTCGGCGGGCGACGCTCCCGCCGCGCCGATGGATCGTCACCCAGCGTGTCGGATTTTCGGCTCGCCAGCCGTGGTCGACGGCGCATCGGAACAGGATGCGGAGCTTCTTGAGCAGGTCGGCCGCTGCCGCTGGAGCCTCGGCGTGTCGGTCGACCAGTTGCTGAATACGCTTGCTGCCAAGGGACGCAGCGCTGCTGTCCGCGAGCCCCTCGACATGTAGCAACCGGTGCAACACGCGATCGTAGACACGTTGGGTGTGCGGCGCGAGGTGGGCATAGCTCTGGGAGCGCTGGTACAGGTCGACGAGATCACGCATTGAGCGGTGCGACTTGGAGGGCCGTCGCGCAATGCGCCATTGTATCGTCTTTGCTTTCTGTGCGGCTTCGTAGGCCTCGATAAAGGCAGGCGTGCCTTCCGGCGCGTCCAAGCGGATGTGCGGCTTGCCCCCGCGGGCGTAATAGATGCGAACCACGCCATGCCGATCGACGACGCGCTTGAGGTACTTGAGCTGCATTGGCCGCCTCTGGGTGGGCGGGTGGGGTACTTCGCCTGAACGGAACTGGTCGCGTAGCGCATCGACGACGAGCTCGGTGTAGGCCTTCGAGGCTTTGGAAGCGCGCTGCGCACGCGCCGTGGTCGGCTCAGCCAATCCAGATGAAGCGCTTTCGGGCGCGGCTGATGTATTGGCTGTCTTGGCGGACACGCGTGCTCGTTCGTCGGCCGCTTCGCGACTGAATTGCCAAAGTGGCTCACTCGGGCTTGAATAAGACCGGCGGGAATCGATATCTGGGTGCTGACTCGACGACATGGCGCGACACCTTCATTGCGCTGAGACTTTGAAATTATCCCATTATCAAGTCGGTTTCGAAAGAGGGTAAATTGTGCAATCGCGGGAAGTCGCGGGAAGATCCGTGCATTTCCGTGAAATCCAAATTTTGATCATATCTGCGCGATGCCCGCGGGCATGCAGTTGTCCTTCATCCCTTCGGAGCCGTCGTCGCTCGCCCTCGCCCCTTTTGGGGCGAGCGACGACGGCGGAGAAGGATGGTCCATCCCTTTGGTGAGTCAGAGCGAGCCCGTCCATAAAGGCATTGTAATCAGTTCTATAATGTCGCCATGATGCTGTGCCATCGTAACTATGCCAGGATCGTTGCCCGGCGGAGGGGGCGTCACCCGAATGGGCCGAGACCCGCCGTTCGCGGGGCTCGGTCGCGCGGGCATTTCTGCCGGCGCGATAGCACCCGACCGCGGCCTTTTCAGGCCGCGGTCCGCCCCAAGATCTCACGATACTCAAAAACAACGCAGTGTCGTGGACTGGGCACAAAACGTAGGAGAAATGGCCGTGGAATCGCTTGGCGCCATAAATCTGGTTGAAATGGCTGACGAAAAGTCTTTGCCAGCACCATCGCAAATTCAATCCTGAATCGGTGACTTTGCGCACCGTTCGGCTGGCTGCTTTGCAAGTGGCTGGATCGGGGTGGCCGGTGGCAGAAGGGCGAAAGCGCGCAGGCTTCGCACTTCGCGGGGGCGACACGCCCCGGCGGCTGGCACTGCGACGCTGG
>CAMAYR010000218.1 GCA_945862355.1 Devosia equisanguinis
GTCGTGTCGGTGTCCGACTGCACGATCTCGAAGCTTCGCATCCCATCACCTGCCGAGTGAGCCGCCCTCGACAAGAGAAATAGCTGATTCGCAAACCAACCCAGACCCTTACGCCATCACCACCGGATCGGAGTTACGGAAGCAGGAAGGTTTCAAGCGAGAAGATTCGAGATCCATCCAGGACATACTCGGCTGGCATACAGTTACTCCGTAGAGCGCGACTACCCATGCCGATCTGCTACATTCGGCTATCCTACCCGTGAGCCGACGATCTTCAAGTCGCGGGACACTGGACAGGCGACGGTGACTATTGGCCCGTCTCGACGTTTCGCTGCGGCGCAAAATGACGGACGTTCTTGAGCCCATCGCACCTCAACATCGGATCGACGCCCGAGGGAATGCCCCGCCCCCCTCCCCGTGAAGTACGGGGAGGGGGAAGATGAGGCGCCCACGCAATTCGGGCTTGGTCGCTTCGGCGCCGGCGCGGACGCTCTTACGCCAGCCCGACCTTCTTCATCCGCTCTTTCACGCGCGGATAGACCTTGTAGACATTGGTCTCGAAGATCTTCTCCTTATCGGCAGCCGACACCGCCAGCTTGTCGACGTAGCGCCGCGTGTCGTCGTAGTTGTGCCCCGACTTCGGATCGATACCCTTTACCGCGCCGACCATCTCCGAGGCGAACAGGATGTTGTCGGTCGGAATGACCTCAGCCAGCAAATTTATGCCCGGCTGGTGATAGACGCACGTGTCGAAGTAGACGTGCTTGAGCAGCCAATCCTCGATCGGCGGCTTGCCCATGTCCTGCGCCAGACCGCGATACCGGCCCCAATGATACGGCACGGCGCCGCCACCATGCGGAATGATGAACCGCAGGTTGGGGAAGTCCTTGAACAGCTTTTCGCCGCCCGAGATGAACTGCATGAACGCAGTGGTGTCGCCGTTGATGTAGTGCGCGCCGGTCGCGTGGAAGCATGGATTGCACGACGAGGAAACGTGCACCATCGCGGGTACGTCGAGCTCGCACATCTTCTCGTAGATCGGATACCAGTAGCGATCCGTCATCGGCGGATCCTGCCAATAGCCGCCCGACGGATCGGGCGAGAGATTGCAGCCGACGAAGCCCAACTCCTTCACGCACCGCTCGAGCTCCTTGACGCAGTTCGCCGGGCTGACGCCGGGATGCTGCGGCAGCTGGCACACGCCGATAAAGTTCGTCGGGAACAGCTCCGTCACGCGATACACCAGATCGTTGCAGATCCGCGTCCACTGCTGGCTGACCGCTTCCGTGCCGACATGATGCGCCATGCCAGAAGCGCGCGGCGAGAAGATCGTGAGGTCGGTGCCGCGCTCCTTCTGCTGCTTGCGCTGAGCGCCTTCGATGGAGACGCGGATCTCGTCGTCAGTAATGCCGAGGTTGTCGGAGCTGGGCTTGCGCGAGGCATCTGCGAGGCCCGCGAGCTGCTTGTCGCGGAAATTGAAGAGCTTGCCGGGCTCGGTCGTGTAGTGGCCATGGCAATCGATGATCATGCGGCAGCTCCCGGGAAGCCTAGAGGTTATGAATCGACCGCTATGTCGCGCGGGAAGCCGCGGTTCGTCAACCGCACTCGAGACCGCCGCGCAACCGAGCCCTCTACCAAGGAGCAGCGGCTGCGCCATCGACGCTATGACGCCCAATCCAAAACGAAACGGAGGGCCTTGCCGCCTGCGGCGAGGCCCTCCGGATGGAATTCCAATGTCCCGATCGAGCCCGATGCAAGCTCAGTCGCTTCCACCCGCAGGCTGCGTGGCGGCCGCAGGAGGCGGCGCTGGCGCGGCAACAGTTGCAGCAGCAGGCACCACGGCAGGCGCGACGGGCCTCGCGAGTGCCGCGCGTTCCGCACGCTCGGCTGCCGCAGCCGCACGCTCGGCCGCAGCAGCAGCGCGCTCGGCCGCAGCAGCAGCGCGCTCGGCCGCAGCCAAAGCCTTAGTCGCGATATCCGCAGCGCTCGGAGCGGGTGGCGCCACGGGCTCGGCCGGTCTGGCCGCAGCAACGGGCTGGCTTGCGGCCTTGTCGGGTGCGGCAGCCTTCACGCGCGATGGACGCTCTGGCAATGCACCGGTCTCGACCGCAGCCGGCTTCTGCCGGGTTTCCTTCTTGCCCGCCGCCGCAGCCGCGGACGAAGTTGCTGCTTCGCTCTTCGATTCAGCAGTCTCCGATGGCATTTCCCGGCCACGCCGCGGCGCAGGTGTCGCCTTGGCCTCGGCTGGCGCCTCGCGCGACCGCAACGGACGCGACGAACGTGCGGGCTGTCCCTCACCTCCAGCCGAAGCGGGGCTGGCCGGACGTCGCGCTGCCGGCGGCTCGGGGGTGCCGAAGATGTCGCTGTAGCGCGACTCCGCCAACCGCGAGCCCTGCCCTGTCGGTGCGCCGCCATCGCCCGCCGGCCGGCTGACGCCCTGCGCAGCCGACGCCGCACCCGGAGCAGTAGCAGTAGCCGCGACCGCCGCCGGCCTCGATACGCCACCCTTGACCGCGGGCGCATCCTGCCGAGACGCCACTTCCGGCTGATCCTTATCCGGCGCGATCTCGAAATTCTTCCAGGTTACCAGCACCTTCGCGCCGACCTTCGTGCGCTCGTATACATCCAGTGCATCTTTATTATACATCCGGATGCAGCCCTTCGAAACGGCCGTACCGATGGTCCAAGGCGCATCGGTGCCGTGTATGCGATAGTAGCTGGAGCCGAGATACAGCGCGCGATTGCCGAGCGGATTGAGCGGATGCCCGCCGGGCACCCACCGCGGCAGCCTCGGATTCTCTTTCAACATGGAGGGCGTTGGCGTCCAGGACGGATTCTCACGCTTTTGCGAAACGCTCGTGCGTCCTTCCCAGCGATCCTGCTCGCGCGGTATGGCGACTGGATAGCTGACGGCACGGCCCGGCGCCGTCATGAGGTACAGTTTGCGGTCCGAGAAGCTGACGATGATCTCGCCCGGCTTGGCGTCCGCATTGATCCGGACAGCTTGCCGACCGCTGTCGTTGACCTTCTCCTGCCCACCCCAGTCGAATAACAACTGCGCGCTGGCGCTCCCCGGCAGGCTCATAGCGCCGACCAGCACAGCCGTGCTCGCCAGAAGCCATCGATGTGAGTTCGTCATCATGCTGGGTCAACCCGGATCTTGCAGCCGATCATTGAATCGGTCCTCGCCATTCATGCCAATCGCAAAACGCCGTGTCGCGGCAGTCGCGTAAACGACATGCCGACACGACTGCGCCCGACGACGCCACACATGGAGACGATTTTGTGGCAGCAATCGGACCGTTCGGATGGCCAGTCAAGCCACTTGTTCGTGAGTTGCGCCGGCGCCACGCCGTTGACCGATTCTGCCTGTCATTCAGCCGGCTCGCCCGTCACATATGCATGGCGCGGTGACAAGCACACCAATTGGGCAAAGCCGCGCAGCACTAGACGTGCGGTGCAGCAGCGACATCGCCTCGGCGCAAGAGAGGAAGTGGCGCGACGAGCACCGAGCCGACAACCGGCGGCAGGATCGCGCCACCGGTTGTCGTGTAATTTCGATGAATGCCACCAGCGCCTGCAGTTCAGGTGCCCCGGCCCCACAGGCTGCAGAACCTCTGCACGGTCAGCCAGCGGCCGTTCTCATAACCTGGCATTTTCGCGAACTTCGGGAATTGCAGCTCTTTCTCCGCCGGGTCCCAGCACTTGCCGGCGCGAGCTTCGACTTTCACGGTTTCCGACGCGACCTGCAACACGTCGATCAATTGGTCGATGTCCGTCTTCGTGCCGGTGATTCGCCCGCCATTGCCCGGATGACCTGGAATGAATCGATCGAAATCCAGCTGCTTCACCCGCTTTAGCGCCTCGATCCACAGCAGCGGCTGGCTATCGGTCATGCCACGCCCCGGGAAGGTGCCCGCCGAGATCCAGTCGACAGCGAACATCAGCTTCTCCTTCGGCAGCAGCATGACGAGCGAGCTGTCCGAATGGTTCGTCCCGAAATACTTGAGCTCGAGCGTGGTGCCACCGAGTTTGATGGTCCGCCCGCGGTCACCGACGCTCTCGTCGGGCACCACCGTGTTCGGGTCCTTCAATGATTTGAGCCGCGCCGTCGCGTTGCGATGGGCTATGAAGCGCGCGCCGGCGTCCTTCAGTGCCTTGCCCCCCGAGATATGATCGAAATGGTGATGGCTGTAGATCACATACTTGATCGGCTGGCTCGTCACCTTACGGATCTCAGCCAGATACTGTTCGCCGCCATTCGGCTTGCCGTAGGCGACCGGATCCGTGGCGATCACTCCGGCTTTGGTCACCACGAACATCGCCATGTGATTCTGATTGCGAAAGACGTAGACGTTGTCCGTCCCGTCGACCTTCCTCGTCTCGATCGGGGGGCGGCCTTGCGCCATCGCCGATGCGGCGAGCGACGCAGTCACGATCACTGCAATTCCAAGTTTTCCAAATGTCTTGCGCATTGTGAACCCTCTCCCAGCCTTGATGGCAGGAGAGTTTTCGACCACGGCGGGACCAAGCACAAATCACACGCCCGTGACGAAATAATATCACACTTCGAAACTCCCGCTCAGCCGAGCACCTTCACCAGCCGATCGACAGTGATCTCCGTCTCCGACATTCGGCAGCGCACGCCGATCGCCTCGACGCCGGCGGCCACCGCCGCATCGAACGCCGCGCCGTAGGCAGGATCGATATCGCGCGCCAGCGAGATGCTCTTGGCGTCCGACCGCTGGATCAGGAAAACCATGACCGCACGCTTGCCCTCGCGCACCATGTCGGCAAGCTCGCCGAGATGCTTGGCGCCGCGCTCGGTGACGGAGTCCGGGAACTCGGCCAGCCCGGGCTTGCGCATCAGGTGGACGCACTTGATCTCGACGTAGCAGGCCCCCTTCCCCTCGTCGTCGAGCAGGATGTCGATACGGCTGTTACGTCCATACTTCTGCTCGCGTTTCAGGCTGGCATAGCCCTCCAGCGGGGCAATTTTGCCGGCCTCGATAGCCTCTGTCATGATCCGATTGGGCAACCCGGTGTTGATGCCGACCAGCGTCGGCCTGCCGCCGATGTCTTGAGCGATCAACTCCCAGGTATGCCGATATTTGCGCGTCGGGCTGTCCGAGGTCGATAGCCAGACGGTGCTCCCCGGCGCGGTCAGCCCCTTCATCGAGCCTGTGTTGGGGCACGTCGCGGTGACCGTCTCGCCGCTATCGAGCTCGACGTCGGCGAGAAAGCGCTTGTACCGCTGGATCAACCGGCCACGGATGAGGGGGGATGGAAACTGCATGAGCCGCACGCTAGGGATGTCGTGAGCAACCTGCAAGCGCACACACCCGGCGACTGCCGGCATTATCCAGAAGGGAATGCGACATGCCCGCCGACGCACCGCCCGCCTCGGAAACCATCACCGCCGCCGTTCTCGTCATCGGCGACGAGATCCTGTCCGGCCGCACCAAGGACAAGAACATCGGCTGGATCGCGGACCACTGCACAGCTATCGGCATCCAGCTTCGCGAGGTTCGCATAGTCCCCGACATCGAGGACGAGATCATCGTCGCCGTGAACGCACTTCGCGCCCGCCACACCTATGTTTTCACCACCGGCGGCATCGGCCCGACGCATGACGACATCACCGCCGATAGCATCGCCAAGGCCTTCGGCGTCGGGATCGACCTGGACCAGCGCGCCCTCGACCTGCTGATCCCGTACTACGAGGCGAGCGGCCGCGAGATCACGCCCGGCCGCCTGCGCATGGCCCGCATTCCCTTCGGCGCCGAGCTGATCGAGAACAAGGTTTCCGTCGCACCCGGCTTCATGCTTGGCAACGTGGTGACGATGGCCGGCGTACCGAGCATCATGCAGGCCATGCTCGAAGCCGTGACGCCCCGCCTCGAGACCGGCAAGCGAATGCTCTCGGTAGCCATCGATCTGAACCACCCTGAGGGCTCGATAGCGGATACCTTCGGCGCCCATCAAAAGCTCTATCCGGACGTCGCGATGGGCAGCTACCCCTCACAGCGCGACGGCAAGCCCGTCACTCAGCTCGTTCTGCGCAGCACGGACCAAGTGCGACTGGATGAAGCAGAAGCCGGCCTGCGGGCGAAACTGGCCGACGTCGGATATTTATGAAATGTCATGCACCTATTAACCACTCTGACTACGCCGCATTAACCGTGCGCGCGCCGTTGCGTTAACCTTGTCGGCCTTAAACAGGTCGCATTCACACCGCTCCTGGCATTTGACCCACCGTACCGGGAGCATCGACAACTCGTTGATCGCCTCCTGGTGCCCAGTTGAACCAATCCAGGAGGCGCAGATGTCCAGCCGCTCGCACGGCAGCGACTTTTCGCGTTCGAAGCCGAGATCTATCGCGCCGACCATCACGGCATCGGCTTTGGCCATCGGTATGATGTGGCCGACCGGCCTCGCCACCAGCACGCTCGTCGAGGCCAAGACCCCCGGCAAGACCTACTGCTACTATCGCACCTGCCATCGGGTGATGACCCTCGATGAGACCCGGCGGGCCATCGGCCGTCCCATGACGCTCCACGCCTCCCACTACGACGACCCGTGGCGCGACCGCTTCAACCCGCGCAACCTCACCTCCTCCGGCGAGATGTTCCGCTCGGGCGCCCCCGACAATGCCGCGAGCCCGAAGCTCCCCAACGGCACCATCGTACTGGCGTGGAACCCGGCGACGAAACAGGCCGCCCTCTTGCGGATCAACAACGCCGGCCCCTACTGGGGCAATCGCACGCTGGACGTCTCGCGCGGCGCAGCCGAGCGGCTTGGCTTCGCTCGCCAAGGCGTTGCACGCCTCAAGGTCACCGTCATCCACGCGCCGAACCGCCAGGAATCGACCTACCGCAAAGGCCGCCGCTACGCCGCTGTGCCGGGCCCAATCGGCAGCTTCGCTTCGATCGAGCTCGCATCCGCCGCAGCAGCCCGCGCGATGGGCCGCTCGCTGACGCCGGTTCCCGTCCCGGCCTCGACCATCGCCGTGGCATCTGCCGAGAAGTCGAGCCCGGCTGCTCCCGCGACACCGCCGAGCGCCCCGACAACGATCGCGTCGGCTGTCGCCCCGACAGCTCCTCCGGCAGCCGACGTCATGGCCGTCGTGGCTCGAGCTCAACCAGAGGCGCCGTCCGCCCCGTCGGCACGCCCGTCCGGCAAAGTCCACGAAGGCAGCGCCATCCAAATCGACCCACACCACGGCCGCCGCGCCCAAGTCGACGCCGGCTAAGGATCGCCCGCGCGCATCGGCAGCAACAACTGTCGCGAACGCCCGGCCGTCGGCGTCGCAGCGGTCAGCGGCCCGGATAGCTCAGCTTCGCCGCTCCCAGTCTGATCTCGACGATGACGACGACGCACCATCGTCCCCCACGCAGCGCCGGTCGCTCGCCAGCACGCAGCAGCCGACGCCCTGGCGCGCGAGCGGTCCGTCGTTGGAGAATATTCCTGTCGAGTGCCGGTCGTGGGCCTACCGCTGCACGCTCTCGCCGTCGGCGACAGCTAAGCCGAGGCCACCATCACGAACGAGGCTCGCCTCCGCCGCGTCCTCGAATAACGAGTAGGCGACATCCAGCGCATCGAGCAGGGCAGCCGACATATCGAGCAGCGGCCCGAGCTCGATGCGACGCGCGACGAGAAACCTCTCGTCGACAACAAGCTTCGCGATGCCGGCCAGCGCGCCGGCATCGGCGGGCATCACACCCCTCGTCCTGAGGTAGGCGAGCGGATCGAGCCCACTGTCGAAATCCGCCGCAGCACGATTGGCCAGCTCCGCCACCGCATCCTCCAGCACCGCCGTGCCGCTGGCGAACAAACCGAGCAGTGCGCCGAAAGCCTCACCGTTCTTCCCCGTCTCGCGCGCCAGATCCGCGCACCGGTTCCGCGCTTGCAGCACGCGCGACACGATCGTCAGTTCGCACGCCTTGGCCCGCGATACGACATCGCCGAAGCGCTCCCACGGACCGGTCACCCCGTCCGCTTTGCGGGCCGCCTCGATGTCGACTTCGAGCTTGAGAATATCCTCGCCCGCAGCCAGCACGGCATCGAGGTGATCTGCCAGGAGCAGCACCAGCGGCGGCGGTGAGGTTTGATTGGCGATCATCACGAGATCCGCTGCGGCCCGATTTCGCGCGCTATCGCGTCGTGCTCTGCGCCGCGTCGTGGGCGGCGACGATCCGCGAGATCTCGAACAGGGCGCGCAGCTCCCCGCCATCGACCCGCTCTTTGATGAGCGCGAGGCCCGGCGCGCTGACCAGCGCCTCTACGCCCTCGAGCCCGGTGAAAGCAGGCTCGCGCTCGGCAGTCTCGAAATGAAAATCGTGTCCGTCTGCAGACATCGTGGCTTCACTCCTTCACAGGTCACGCATTAGACGACGCGAGACGGGATGGAACGCTCACAACGCTGGCACTGAACAAGGTCACTTGCATTACACGATTCGCGGGCTAAGCCGCCTCTTCACGCGCGCCATCCGCAGCTTTTGCGCTCACGGCCAGCTCGCCCTTATCCGCGAATTCCGGCTCCGCCAGCCACTCCCGCAAGATCTCGAGCCCGCGCAGCATCACGAGATCACTATCGGAGTTCCCAACACCGGACAGATCGACGTCTGGCGACACCTCCACCTGCGTTCGCGCATCGGCGGACATGAGGCACCAACTCCATGATGATCGATATGCCGCCGGTGTCAGACCCAGAGGGTCTGACA
>CAMAYR010000219.1 GCA_945862355.1 Devosia equisanguinis
GACTGGCTGTTCAATCACGTCGGCAACTACGGCGTGGCGATCATCCTCCTCGTGATCACCATCCGCCTCCTCCTCTTCCCCATCGCGCAGAAGCAGTTCGCGTCGATGGCGGCGATGCGCGCGATCCAGCCCAAGATGAAGGCGATCCAAGAGCGTCACAAGGATGACAAGCAGCGCCAGCAGCAGGAGATCATGGCGCTGTACAAGGCGGAGAAGGTCAATCCGCTCGCGGGCTGCCTGCCGACGCTGATCCAGATCCCGATCTTCTACGCGCTGTACAAGGTGCTGCTGCTGACGATCGAGATGCGCCACCAGCCGTTCGTGCTGTGGATCAAGGATTTGTCCGCGCCCGATCCGACGTCGCTCACAAATCTGTTCGGCCTGTTGCCGTTCGCCCCGCTCGAGGTCTATTTGCTGGGGTACACGATCGGCGCTTGGGCCCTCGTTATGGGCTTTACGATGTGGCTGCAGATGCAGCTCAATCCGCAGCAGCCCGACCCGATGCAGCAGGCGATTTTCAACTGGATGCCGGTGATGTTCACCTTCATGCTCGGTGGCTTCGCGTCGGGGCTGGTGATCTACTGGGCCTGGAGCAATACCCTGTCGATCGCCCAGCAGTACCTGATCATGAGGAAGCACAAGGTCGACGTTCCGCTGATGGACAACCTGAAGAAGGCGCTTGCCCCGTTCTCGGGATTAGGCGCGAAAAAGAAATGAACCGCCGCGGGCCGGGCCATATCGGCTCGGCCCATTCGCAGCTTGCCGAGCCAGCGTCGCGGCCCCTTACCTGCCCACGGAGTTGGCGTGTCCATCGACCACGATTTCACGCCGGAGCAATTGGCCGCGGGGGAGCGGCTGTTCGAGCGGCCCTGGCACTTCGTGCTCGGCACCCCGAAGCTCGACACCCTGCCGCCCGGCGACCGGCCCGAGATCGCGTTCGCCGGCCGCTCCAACGTCGGCAAATCGAGCCTCATCAACGCGGTCGTGCGACAGAAGGGGTTGGCGCGAACCTCCAATACGCCGGGCCGCACGCAAGAGCTCAACTTCTTCACCGCCGAGGGCATCGAAGGGTGGCTCGTCGACATGCCGGGCTACGGCTACGCCAAAGCGCCCAAATCCAAGGTCGAAGCCTGGACCCGTCTCGTTCGCAGCTATCTCAGGGGGCGGCCCAACCTGAAGCGCGTGCTGGTTCTCATCGACGCGCGCCACGGTATCAAGAGCGCCGACCAGCCGATTCTGAGCATGCTCGACGAGGCCGCCGTCTCCTATCAGATCGTGCTGACCAAGGCCGATAAGATCCCCGTTCCGGCCCAAGCCGCGGTGCTCGAGAAAGTGGCGGCGGCCGCCGCCCGTCGGCCGGCAGCCTATCCCGCCGTGCGGCTCACCTCTGCCGAGACAGGGATGGGCATCGACATCCTGCGCGCGGAGATCGCCGCAGCGCTCGCGACTTGAGCGAGCGCCGGGCCACTTCCGTCAGCCCACGATCCGCCTGACGACAGCGAGTAGGTCGCCCGACGCCAGCAGCGCGATCACAGCCCCTCCCGCGAACGCCGCAGCCGCGACGATCCATGTCCGGGCTGAAGCGCGTAGATTATCCGCGACCCGCACGGAGACCTGGGTATCGGGCAATGCCGTATCGACTATGATGCCGTCGGCGGCAACCGTGCGCATCGACATCGACAACTGCAGCGGCTTTCGCCCTCGCCCATGCGGCGTAACCAGCCAGCGCCACCTCAACTCCTCGGCCTCGTGCTGGGACGAGCGGGCGTCGAGCCATTGCGTCTCGGGCGAAGCATTCTCGATGTAATAGCCGCCTGCCGGAGCACGCAGCCGCACGGCGAGCGCGCGGGTCAGGGTCGAGCCCTCGCTCGCTGCGGTCATTCCACCGATCGCAACGGCTGTCGCCAGCACCGCGCTTCGCGGCACGCGCACCTCGATAGTCGTTCCCGCCTTCGCCAGCATCCGCTCCGGGATGAATTCTGCCAGACGCTCGAGGTCGATCGGCGAGGGGGCTGTCCTCGATGGTATCACCGCTGCCTCGATGACCTCTCCATCCGACCACGGTGCCGGGGCGTTTGGCGCGTCGGGTCTGGCTGGCTCCCCGCCTCGTACCCTGGGCTCCGCTAGCGGCGGCACCGGCGGCGGCATTCGCATTGGGCGGGGGGAATTGGACGGTGAGCCGTTTATGAGCGGCGGCGGAGCCCAGCTCGCGGCAATACCGGTGCCATCCAGCGCTGGTGCGCTCGCCTCCGCTGCTGCCCCCGGCGCGCCCGAACCGGCACGCCCGTGCTCGGGTGGCGGTCGACCACTGCGAGCGGCCTCGATTCGCCGCCGTGCCGTGGTGATCGGATCCTCGTCGTGGCCGTGAGGTACGCTCGCCGATGCTGTCGGGGCCGGTACAGGAACCGTCGGGACTGCTGGCTCGACGCCACGCGCGAGTGGCGCTGCCTCCGGGATCGGAGGCGGGGCATCGCCGCCGGCACTCTCAGGCAGCGTTGCTTTGGTCGTGCCCGCGCGCTTCAACGCCTGGACCGCGGTGGCGAACGTGAGGCCGCCTGCCAGCAGCATCCGGGCAGCATCGCTCTTGCCCTCTCCGACGACCGCGGCGAGTACGATTGCGCCGTTGATCTCCGATCGCTTGCTCTGGCGGGCAGCGGCCACGGCATATTCGAGAATGGCAGTAAGCGCCGGTGCGACCGCCGGCATATCCGCGGTTCCCCCCGGCTGGCCCCCCATGAACGCGGCGGCAGCCTTGTTGAGCTCGAGCAGATCCACACCGCTGGCGAGCAGCACCGCCGAGGCATCCGGGTCCTCGATGAGGGCCAGCAGCACATGCTCGAGTGTGACGACGGCGTGGCCCTTCGCACGTGCAAGATCGTGCGCCCGACCGAGCGTTGCGCCGAGTGCGCGGGACTTCGGCACCCAGGTCAGCGCATCCGCGAAGGGCTGCGTCATTGCCTCGTCCCCCCGATCATGGCTCTGGTCTGATTCTCCTGTATGAGCGCTACCGCCTACATGGATCTATGACATGGTTACTTATCCCATCGAGCCGCCGATTGCAGCCGGTGTTTCTGCACAACACCAGATGCTGACGATGGCAAAAGGGCGAAATTATCGCATCGAGCAGCCGGATCGGGGCGTTCAGGCAGCGACAAGTGTCCGGGCTCTGGAAAATCCGTTGTGGAATGTCCCCCGCGCGCGATAAACAGCGGCATGAGATTGGAGGGACGTTGAGAGCATGAGTGCGAATCAAGCATCTGGCGAAACGGGCGGCGCAACTCCGGGGACATCTGCCGGAGACATCTCCGCCCATGTCCAGGCCCGCATTCTGGCGGAGGCTCTGCCACACCTGATTCGCTACGACGAGCAGACCGTCGTCATCAAGTTTGGCGGCAACGCGATGGGTGACGAGGCCCTCGCTGACGCTTTCGCGAAGGATATCGTCTACCTGAAGCTCTCCGGCATCAACCCCGTGGTCGTCCACGGTGGCGGACCGCAGATCGGCAACATGCTCAAGAAGCTTCAGATCAAGTCGGAGTTCGTCCAGGGCCTGCGCGTCACCGACAAACCGACGGTCGAGATTGTCGAGATGGTGCTTGCCGGCGCGATCAACAAGGAGATCGTCAGTGCCATCAACCGCCAGGGCGGCAAGGCGGTCGGCATCTCCGGCAAGGACGCCAATCTGATGCGGGCCAAGCGCATCACGCACCTGCCCGACCCCGAATCGAACCTGATGAAGGCCGTCGACATCGGATACGTAGGCGATCCCGAGGAAGTGAACCCCTACATAGTCGAGATGTTGTCGAAGTCGGACCTGATCCCCGTCATCGCGCCGATCGCCTATGGCCGCGACGGTCAAACCCTCAACGTCAACGCCGACACCTTCGCCAGCGCGCTGGCCGCCAGGATCAAAGCGATGCGGCTGCTCTTGCTGACCGACGTCGCCGGTGTTCTCGACAAGGACAAGAACCTGATCTCGCATCTCACGGTGGCCGACGCGCGCCGCCTCATCCGCGAGGGGGTCATCACGGGCGGCATGATTCCGAAGATCGAGGGCTGCATCGAGGTCGTCGAGGCGGGCGTCGAGGGCGTCGCGATCATCGACGGACGCGTCCCGCATTGCGTTCTACTCGAACTCTTCACCGAGCACGGGGTCGGCACGCTGGTCGGCCCGCCGCGTGAGGCCGCCAAGCGCCCATGAGTGATAACCTGCCGCTCGTGCCCGGGTCGGCTGCGCCGGCGGCAGCGGCGCCCCGACGGGCGTTTTCCGGGACGGACGTCTGGATCTTCGACCTGGACAACACGCTATACCCGGCCGAGTGTCGGCTGTTCTTGCAGATCGACCGTCGGATGGGCGAATTCATCTCTCGCCTTCTGGGCGTGTCGTTCGAGCAGGCCCAGCATTTGCGCAAGACCTACTACAAACAGTTCGGCACCACGCTCAACGGCCTGATGCGGATACACCGGATAGAGCCGGAGCCCTTCCTCGAATACGTCCACGACATCGACCTCGGCGCGGTGGCCACTAATGCCCGCCTGCGCGCGTCCATCGAGCAGCTGCAGGGCCGCCGGCTGATCTTCACCAACGGCTCCCGCCGCCACGCCGAGCGCGTCGCAGGCAAGATCGGCGTGCTGGACCTGTTCGAGGACATCTGCAGCATCGAAACGTGCGACTTCACGCCCAAGCCGGCCGCCGCAGCATTCGATAGGATGATCGCACGCCACGACGTCGCAGCGGCGCGCGCAGCCATGTTCGAGGACATGCCCGCGAACCTCGAGGTGCCCCACGCGCTCGGCATGACGACAGTTCTCGTGCACGACGAGACCGGTCACCATCCCTGGCGGATCGGCGACGACCCGGCCGGCGCGGCGCCCGAGCACGTCCACCATAGGACCACTGACTTGGCTGGCTTCCTCGAGGTGCTAGGCGCCACGACGCAAGCCCGTTCAGCAGAAGTATAGGAGTCGCTGATGAGACGCATCGAGCTCTTCCGGATCAGTGGCATCCCGATCTTTCTCGACTTCTTCTTCCTTCTGATCGCGGTGCTGTTCACCTGGCCCTATTGGTCGGGTGGCAGCGCTGCCGGCATCTCGGCGGGTTTCGTCCTGGTCCTCGGCCTCTTCGTCTCGATCCTGCTGCATGAGCTTGGCCACGCTTGGTCCGGGCGCTGGTTCGGCGTCGGCACCCAGGCGATAGAACTGAACGGTCTGGGCGGCCTTTGTTATTTCGACCGCTCGCTGCCCGCGCGCGTGTTGCCCCGAACGGTCATCGGTCTGGCTGGGCCGTTTGCCAATCTCGTGCTGTGGCAGGTTTTCGATGTAGCTGCGGAGTTGGCCCGCGACGGTGGCGGCGGGCTACTGGCCATGGTGCTGCGCCAGCTTTCCTACGCGAACCTTCTGCTGCTGATTTTCAATCTGTTGCCGGCGTTCCCGCTCGACGGCGGCAAGGTCCTGGAGTCCTGGCTAGCTCCGCTGCTGGGGCCGGCCTGGTCCGTGCGGGTTGTCGCCATTCTTGGTCTCTTGGTTGCCGCATGGCTGGTGTTTCGCTCGCTGCCCGGCGGCATGTTCATGCTGATGCTGGCGGTCCTGATCGCAGTCCAGAATTGGCAGATGCTGCAGAGCGTTGGTGGCTTCGGCCGAAAGTAGGACGGTCTAAGCTTTTCGATACATCACGTCGCCGCCGCGTCGCCGCCTGCGTCCGCTTCTAAGCCGGCGGTCGCATCGGCTGCTTCTCGCGACAGCCCGCCACGGTGCTTGCGCGACTGCATGTACTCCGCGCTGCGCATTTCGATAAGCCGGCTCGCCGTCCGCTCGAACAGGAACGCCACGTCGCCTTCGGGGTAAAGCTCGTTCGGCTCCGCATCCGCCGCCGCGATCAGGCAAACGCCTCCGTCATAAAGCGTGTCGATCAGGTTCACGAACCGGCGCGCCTCGTCCTTCTTCTGGGGCGACAGCTTCGGGATGCCGCTGATCATGACCGTGTGGAAGCTGCGCGCTATGGCGAGATAGTCGAGCGCCCCCAACGGCTTCACGCAAAGGTCGGCGAACTCGAACCTGGCCACCCCCATACCTGCTTCACGCACAGGAAGCTTGCGGCCCTTGATCTCGATCTCGCCCGGCTCACCGCGCGGCAGTCCGGTCATGCGTTCGAACACGGCCCGCATGTTGCGCTCGGCCTCGACATCGGACGGCGTAAAGTAGAGTTGCCGGCCGGCCAGCTTTGCGAGGCGAAAGTCTTTGGCTGCAGCCAGCTCGATCACCTTCATCCGCTGCTCTATGAGCTCGATGAACGGCAGCACGTTCTGCCGATTTAGGCCGCCGGCATAAAGCCCATCCGGCACTACGTTCGACGTGGCGACGATCACCGCCCCCTCCTCGATCATCGCCTGGAAAAGCCGCCCGACGATCATCGCATCCGCGATGTTGGTCAGGTGCATCTCGTCGAAGCACAGCAACCGCGCCTCGCCTGCGAGCGCCCGACCGACCTCCAGCACAGGATCGCCCTTCGCGCTTTTCCTGGCCTCGTTCAGCCGGTCTTGCGCCAGCGACATGAACTCGTGGAAGTGATAGCGCTTGCGCGGCGCGAAAGTGACGCGGCTGAAGAACATGTCCATCAGCATGGTCTTTCCGCTGCCGACCGGACCGTGGATATAAAGGCCTCGCGGCCCTTCTTGCCGCTTCATGCCGAATAGCGCGCCGAGACCGAGCCCGCCGCCGGGCTTCCAGCCTTTCAGGTCGCGCGCCACCTGGCGCAATGCCTTCGCGGCAGCGACCTGTTGCGGGTCGGCCTCGAGCTTTCCGGCGGCGACGAGCTCGCGATAGCTGGGAAGAGCGGAATTGGACATGCGATCCGGCTAACGCGCGCCGGCTGCGTGGTCAAGCGCTGCTGAATGCGGCCTCAGCGAGGCGGCGATGCGCAGGGCACCGATGCACAGCGGTGATAGGTCTCCTCCCCGATTTCGCCTATTGTGCATTGCACCATGCTTCCTATCTGAGTGGTGTCGACCGGCAGGAGCCCGCCAGCAGAGCGAGCCCGAGCGCGTCCGATCGAGCGACCGAATGTAACGGAAGAGCGATCATGAGCGAACTATCGGCTGCCAGCGGCAGCGTCAGGAAGTTGTGGCCCACGGAAACGATCAAGTTCCGTGACCACATGCTGCGTCTCGACAAGGTGAGTCGGCGCATGCGCTTCGCCCACAGCGTTTCGGACGACTTCATCTGCGACTACGCCGAGCGCATGAACGAGCTTGGTGGAGTCGTCTACGCCTACATCGAGGACGACGATGTTCGTGCCGTCGCAGAGCTGCGCAAGCTTGGCGATGTCTGGGGCCAGGAGGCGGAAGCCGCGTTCTCAGTCGAGCCGACGCATCAGGACATGGGGATCGGCTCGGCGTTGATGGGCCGTATTATTCGCGCGGCGCGCAACCGTGGCGTGAAGCGGCTTTTCATGAGCTGCCTGCCGGAGAACAACCGGATGCAGTCGATCGCCTGCAAGTACGAGGCGGAGCTGACGTTCGAGCCCGGTGAGGTGATGGGCGAGATCGTGCCGCAAGATCCCAATTACTTCTCGGTTATCGCCGAGGCCCTCGAGGATCGCGTCGGCTACATCCTCGCGGTGCTCGATCTACCAGAGCGCATTTCGCGCGCTGCCTGATCCCGCCTTGGACGACAGCGACCTCGACCAGTTCGCAAAAATTGATCGATGCCGTCGAGCGCAAATTGCGTCGCCTGATCGAAACGCGCGTGCAATGCCAACTGCATCGCAGGGCTTTTGCTGGCGCGACGTTCAGGCGTCGCTTGCTCATGCTCATCCGGATTCTTGATCGCCATTGTGCAGCAATGAGATCGCACGAGCCTCTGATCCCGCAAGAGAATGCTAGCATCACGCATCAAATTCGACGTGAAGTTAGAGGCGCGAGCTAATTCAGCATCTGCGCACCAAGGCCAACCACATTGAAAATCATAGAACATGAGGATTTCGCGCAACACTTCGCCTTTGTAAGTGGAAAAAATGCGAGGTGCAAAACATTTTGACTGTCAACGAATCAATAGTTTCTGCAAATGATTCCTTAGGCGGTCGAGGTGATTCGTCCGCTGGATTGAAACAAGGGAGAACTTACTATGGCTGCTAAGGTTGCTGCGAAGAAGGCTGTGAAGAAGGCTCCGGCTCGCAAGGCTGCGACGACCACCGCTCGCAAGGTTGCAAAGGCTCCGGCTCGCAAGGCGACGAAGCCGACCGCTCGCAAGACGGTTGGCCGCAAGGCTGCGAAGCGCTGAAGGGATAAGGCGCGGCCCGCTGGGCAGGCGGCTGCGCCAATCCTTTTTCGGATTAAGACCGGGGGCTAGCGAACGCGGCTCCCGGCTTTTTTTTGGCTTTCGTTATTGCCTGCTTGAATACCCGAGTAGCACTACCGAAAAAAGCGCGCCGGCTTCATTTCGGGAAACGTGATTACCCCGTCATCACCTCTGCCGGCCTGACCGCGGCGATCGACCGGTAGGGTCGTGGCGCGGTTGCGACCGCAACGCGGGCGAGGCGCTCTATGTTCTTGGCCAGATCGAAGCGGCGATTGAAGCGCCATTCGTAGGACGCGAGATAGCGGTCGGCGTGCTGGCTGTCGAAGCTGCGGCA
>CAMAYR010000220.1 GCA_945862355.1 Devosia equisanguinis
GCCGCCGGGGCGTGTCGCCCCCGCGAAGTGCGAAGCCTGCGCGCTTTCGCCCTTCTGCCACCGGCCACCCCGATCCAGCCACTTGCAAAGCAGCCAGCCGAACGGTGCGCAAAGTCACCGATTCAGGGTTATGGTCGATTGGGCTGGCCTTCCCTGTTGCCCCCGCGCCGAAAGCCACCGCCTCGGCTCCAGCCGTGGCCGCGCCAGCGCAGATAGGCCCATCTCTCCTCGATGGTGAGGCGCTCGCCCATCTCCGGCAAGACGTTGAAGATTGCGCTGCGCAACTTGGCCTCCGCGGCGAGAAGGCGCGATTGTGCGGCCACGAACGCCGCCCTATCGAACGGATCGGTCAGGAAGATCCGATTGGCCTCTGCGCGGGCCTGTCTCAGCTCCGAGCGCAGCGGCCTCAACGCAGCGGGCTTGTCTGCCAGTTGTGCGCGCTGCAACTCTTCCCGGCGCGCTGCCGGCAGGCTGGCGATGAACGCGGGCAGCGCACGCTCGATGCTGCCGCCCGTCATCACGATATTCGTTCGCGCGATCCACAAGCCGCGCAGCACCACACCGATCAGCAGCGCATTGAGGGCCAGCGACACGATCAGCAGAACCCCCAGCCAGCGCCGTCGTCGGGGTGCCGCAGCAGGCTGGGTCGCGTCCGTCATAGCGCGTCATCCTCGGCCAGATCCTCACCGAGCACGGCAACGGCTGGATCGACCACCGTGGACATGCCGACGACCTCGGCAACCTCCTGCAGAACAGGCAGCATGTTGACGCTGCCACCCAGATAGATGCCGACCAGCAAGCTCGCCGCGAGAAGCGCAGCAGCGCTCCATGTGCCCCCGATCCCGGGCGCTACCGAAGCGGGGCGCGACCGCCGCGCAAGCTCGATCACCTCGCCACTGGCCTTTACTGACGCAGTCGCCGGCAGCGGTGCTGCCAGCGCCGCAGCGACGATGCGATCGGCAAGGCCATTGGCGCCTGCACCTCGGTTCGGCGCCGGTGCCTCGCCGGCCCGCTCGAGCAGAATGTCGAGGGCACGCGCCTCCGCGAGCAGCCGGGCCGCCTCCGGTCCCGCCGAAAGTGCTGCGATCTGCGCCCGCACCCGAACAGGCCAGCGCGTGGGGGCCCCGCCCCAGGTGTCGAGCAGGTGAGAGAGCTCCTCGAGTTGCTGTCTATCGTGCTTCTTGTCCATCATGCTCGCCTCACATTGCCTGCGCATCCAAAGTGGCCACCGTCACTGTCGACCCACTCATGGCCCACCGGCATCTCCCGGCAGCAGTTGCCGCCATTCGTCCTTCAAATTGGTTCGAATCGCCCGCCGTGCCCGCGACAATAGCGATTCGACCGCCTCGTCCGTAACGCCGAGGATCGCCGCCACCTCCGACTGGCTGAGCCCCTCGAAGTGAAACAGAACCAACGCCTGCCGCTGGCGATCCGGCAACATCATAAGCGCCGCGTTCACTCGGGCCGACATGTCGCTTGTTTCGAGCGCTTCGAGTTGATCTGCGTCCACCACCTGTTCCGGCACCTCGTCTGTCACATCCGTCCGGCGTCGGCTGCGGATGCGATCTATGCTGAGGTTCACGGCGACGCGCCGCAACCAGGGCTTGAGACCGCCGTTACCGACCTCGATGTTGGAACCGTTCTGCCAGAGTCGCACGAGGCACTCCTGAGCCACGTCCTCGGCCTCCGCCTCGTCGCGCAGCATTCGACGCGCAGTTCCCAGAATTGCCGGCAGATGTCGCTCGACGAGAACACGAAAAGCACCGGCATCGCGATCCGCGAGCCGTGTGAGGAGGGCGCGATCGTCCTCCGCAGTGGTCATCCAGCCGCCTTTGACAATTGCCGACCGATCCCCTGAGGAGGCCATTTCGAGCCTCGATACTGCCGATTTCGTCGCCACGAAGGACACTCGCGTACCATCTGCGGGAAGCCAACTGCAATCGTCTGGCTGCGCGGCGGGAATGGCAGGCCGCGTGCGATGCGGCCTGCCGAATGCGCCTTGGGTCAGCGCGGTGGCTCACGATCCCGCGGGCCCGGGCCATCGGGACCGGCAGGACCAGCAGGACCAGGGCGGGAGCCAGGGTCCATACGGCGTCCACGCGATCCATCCTCGCGGTCGATGCGGCCGTCTTTGTTCATATCCCGCTCGGCGAACCGCTCCTTGGCCGACGCCAAGAACTGCTCGCGGGTCACCCGGCCGTCCTTTCCGCCGTGCGAATGAACAAAACGTTTCACGCGATACTCGGCCATCTCTTTGTCGAGAGCATCGCGGTCCGATTTGTCGTGGGCACCGTCCTTGTTGCGATCGGAGAGGTCGAAACGGCGGCCCGCTTCAGCCAGCACCTCATCGAGCGTCACGATACCATCCTTGTTGGCGTCGGCCCCGCGGAGACGGCCAAGACCTTGCCCGCCCGCCATTCCGCGGCCACGCCCGATCGCGCCAGCATCCCCTTTGAGGATTTCTCGGCCGCGCAGTATCGGGGGAAGGTCTGCGTCGGTTATGCGGCTGTCGCCGTCGAGGTCCATGCGCGAGAACTGCCGACGTACCCGATCGAGAACCTCCTGCCGTGTCACCTTGCCATCGCGGTCGGTGTCGAAGCGCCCGGCGAACCGTTCTCTCATCCGCTCGCGCATTCCTCCGCGCCGCTCGCCCGAGCGCGTGATCCCCGCCTCGATCTCGGCTGCGTCGATCACGCCATCGCTGTTCTTGTCGAGGCGGCCGAAGCGCTCGCGGATGCGGGCATCGAACTCGTCGGCAGTCAGGGACCGGCTGAGCAAGCCCCGACGCATATCCTGATCCCGGTCGCGTCGTCCGTCCATCTCGCCGTGTCCGGAGCGGTGGCCTCTGCGGCCTTCTTCACCCCTGCCGTGATGGCCCATGCCGCCACTGTCCATGCCGTGGCCGCCAGCCTGTGCCAGATCGAAGCCACTGCCCATCCGGTCGCGGTGTCCGAAACGGCCATGATGGTCCCCAACGGCCGCGATGGCTGCGGCCCCACCGACTACGACCAGGACGCCCGCAGCAATTGCCAGCTTGCGTTTAGACATGCTCTGCTCCTCGCTCACTCGGGCCGTTCCGCCGATCATTGCCGGCCGACCCTGGATGTTTCCTGAACGCGGCAGCCATGGCAGATCCGTCGCCAGGCAGTTCGTGATGAGCGACCCAAGTGAGTCGGGCCATAGCATCTGTGCGGGTGGTGTTCCCGCGTATGCCAAGCTGGGTGCAAAAGCGTTCATGCGCTGGCACGTATACGATCCACTTCGAGCGGTGCCTGCAACACGGGCGATCGGCAGTTGGCCGGATTCGGGAGGGCCGGCGGAACCGAGCTTGGCCCGCTCGACCTCGTAGCCCTGGCCGACGCGGTCGGCGTGGCCTACAAGCTCGCCGACACGCCGGGGATACGTCAGGTGCCACGGCGGTCCGTGCGAAACGCGCCGCGCGCGCGTTCCTTGGTTCGGGTATCGGCGCGCGCTTGAAGTCCCTGGTCAGCGGCGCCTGACGGGTCAGATCCCGATAGTTCCCATCTGTCCGCCAGGATAGCGCGTGCCGGCGACAGCGGACGCGTCGATGGCAGCGCTCAGTGCATCAAGTTCCGCCTTCGGGATTTCCTTCTCGAGCGTGGCGAGGTTCTCCTCGAGCCGGCTCGCCTTCGACGTTCCCGGAATCGGCACCACGTCGGGAGCGCGCGACAGCAACCAGGCAATCGCGACCTGCGCTGGCGTCGCACGATATTTATCGGCGAGCGCCTTCAGCGGCACAATGAGCTTCAGGTTGTTGGCGAGGTTCTCGCCGTGGAAGCGGGGATGGTCGTGCCGACGATCGTTGTTGGCCAGATCCTGCGGACCGCTGATGGTGCCAGACAGCGTTCCGCGCTGCAGCGGCGAGTAGGCCACGAACCCGATGCCTAGCTCGCGGCACGTCGGCAGAATGTCGCCTTCCACGTCGCGCGTGAACAATGAGTACTCCGTCTGCAGCGCCGTGATCGGATGAACCTTGTGGGCGCGGCGGACCGTTGCCGCCGCCGCTTCCGACATTCCCAGATAGCGCACCTTGCCCTGGGCGACGAGCTTGGCCATCGCCCCGATGGTGTCCTCGATCGGGACGGCGGGGTCGACGCGGTGCTGGTAGTAGAGATCGATGACGTCGACACCGAGCCGCTTCAGGCTTTTTTCGCATGCCTCGACGACGTACTCCGGTCTGCCGTTGGCGCCGGGCTTGCCGTCGGGCAGGCGCACGTTGCCGAACTTGGTGGCGAGGATCACTTTGTTGCGAATGCCCTTGATGGCGCGGCCGACCAACTCCTCGTTGGCGCCGTTGGCATAGGCGTCCGCCGTATCGAGCAGCCCCGCGCCGAGGTCTGCTGCCCGGTGGATCGTTGCTATCGCCGATTCCGGGTCGGGCGTGCCGTAGATCGGCGTCATGCCCATGCAGCCGAGGCCGATCGCTGGAGCGGCCAACGGCCTCGTCTTGCCAAGCGTGCGCATCTGCATGGGGTGTCTCCACTATCGAAACTGATGCATCGAAACCGAGTTTGACGGGAACATAGACTGCCCGAGTACGGTGGTCCAATGCTGCGCTGGTTGTCAGATGCTTGGTTCAGATGCTCGGGTCTAGCTGCCCCGGGGCGCGAACTCGGGTTTGGCGGGCGGCGCAGGGAGGATGTGATCAGGTCTCGGCCAGCGCTGCTGCCGCATCGGACTTGATACGGGAGATCATCGAAGCAAGGCCGTTTGAGCGCTGCGGTGTGAGGTTGTCCTTCAGGCCGAGTTCGGCGAAAATCGCTGTCACATCCAGGGCTGCGATCTGTCGTGCCGTCAGCCCGTCGACGGCGCTCAGCAGGATAGCCACCAGTCCGCGGACGATGTGGGCATCGCTATCGCCCTTGAAAGACAGGCGAGGCTCGCCGTCCGCTTCTGGCGGCAGTGTGCTGGTGACGAGCCAGACCTGACTGGCGCAGCCGCGGACCTTCGTGCTCTCCGTCTTGAATGCATCGTCGAACGGCGGCAGCATCCGGCCGAGCTCGATGACATAGCGATAGCGATCCTCCCAATCGTCTAGGACGGAAAAGTCGGAGCGGATCTCTTCAAGGGACATTTCAATGACCATGGGGCCGCGAGGAAAGGCCGGCAGATTGCCTGTGTCCCACACATAGAGTGCGACCGCTCTCAGCGCCAGCGCGATGGATTGTCCATCGGATAGGTACGGTGCTGGGCTCGAGGTTGCTCGGCGCGCATCGGCAGCGCGGGCGTAGCGGGGCCGGCGAAGTCCGTGTGGGAGGGCCGATACGCAGCTTGTTGCGCAGCAGGCGGCGTGGCCCCGTCGTTCGACAGGCTGCGGCCGAGTTGCTCGCGAAGCAGGCGCGCGCTCAACTCCATCGCGTACTCGGCCTTACGCAAGAACAGCGCCCAGCCATCGCGCGCGTTGGCGCAAGTGGCGGGGTTGCGTTCGCAAAATGTGGCCGACTGCTGCGTCGTGCGCATGGCCGTGGCACTCGGCTCGGCCTGCTTCTGGTCCTCGACGGGCAGAAGCATGATTGCGCCTGCGAGCACGATGCCAATGCGAAAAAGCGACATGGAACCTCCCCAGATGAGCCGGAGCAACAATCGTCCGCTGGGTGGATAATGCCCCGTTCAGGTTAAGCCCACGGCTTTCGACGGGATACTATTCGGCTCGAATTGTACGATGTTTTTAGTCCGTAATCTGAAAATTAACGCGGTCTTGAGGTTCACGAATCGATAACGGAAAGCAGACTTCGTACTGGGTCGCATCAGGCGGCCGCCGCGTGCTCGTATTTCGTCCGGAGTGGTCGCATGTCACCGCAGAGAGCAAGGACCTATGGCTGGCTGTTCATGGCCATGAGCGCCAGTGTTTGCGCCAACCTGCTGATGTTCCAATCGGGTAGAAGCCAGGAGCCGGGCGGAGGCGGGCCTGCGAGCAGCGTGTTGCGGGTGGGTGCAGTGAAGCCCGACGTCCGCGCGGACAACATCACCGATACGGTGCGGGCGGTTCAGCGGGAGCTGAAATCGCTCAACCTCTATCCGGGTCAGGTCGACGGCAAGCCCACGCCACTGATCCACGCCGCGGTCATGGCCTACGAGCAGGCGCAGGCCTTGCCGATCACGGGCGAGCCGACGCAGACGCTGCTGCAGGAGCTCATCGTGGGGCCATCGCCGGGTAGCGGCGGGGCGGGCCTGCGGGGGGGCGAGGTGGTGCCGGGGACGTCAGCGGAGCGACTGTTGCGGGAAATGCGCCAGAAGCTGGTAGCGCTCGGCTATGCCGCCGGTCAGGGCGAGGGCCGAATGACGGCGGAGCTCATGCAGGGCATCCGGGCATTCGAGCGCGACAACGATCTACCGCAGACGGGGCGGGTATCGGCGCATCTCCTGCTGCAACTCCAGCGCGCCGTGGCCGCATTCAAGCCGCGGTCGGGCTGACGGGGTTGCGCGGGAGCATCGAGCGGCGTACTGGCGGCGGGCTATGAGGATCGCGACACAGCTCAGGGTTCAAGCGCTGCTGCGCCGGTGCAGTTCGGCCGGCGTGCCGGCCGTCGTGGCTCGCCGGGGCGATGCGGAGCGGGGTGCGCTGTTCGTTAAGGTCGCCACGCTCGATGGCCGCGCGAAGCTGTTCGGGCCGCGCCCCGCCAGCATGGAGACCCACGAGGACGATGGCGTGCTGACGGCACATGTCGATCCGGAAGGGGCAGCGGAGGCACAGATCGACGCCTATCTGGAGCGGCAGGTCGAATACGATCCCGACGTGTGGATCGTAGAGATCGAGGATCGTGCTGGGCGCAGCTTCCTTGACGACTGAATATCGGCCCACCGAAGGATTGACACGAGCGTGGAGGCTGTGGGCCGATATCACACTTTTGCTTGCGTGCAACCGCCACACCAACCGTGCGCGCGCATACCTCCAGACCAAATGCCCGACGGAGGGTCGAACATTGGGTTTTCCGGTATGAGCCGGTAGAATTTCATGATTGTGGCGATTGTGTTTTTTCTGACAGCGCGGTCAGAATTAACGCTGGAATGCCTCCAAATTAATCCGTTGTTAAGTGGATCTGTCGTCGTATCGATTTGCGCGGCCATGGGGGTTGCGTGCCGCATCGGACAGGCAGACGAGACAGCCGCCGGCGGAGCAGCCAGATCCCTTGGAGCGGGTCATGGGCACTATCATTCAGTTCGCGGCGCGGGGAAGCCGCCAGCGCCGGACGCAAGCAGAAGACGGTGCTCGGCCGGCGTGCCAGATCATCATTCTGCCATGCGTGCGCTACGAGCGCTGGAGCGACGACAGCGCGAAGCCAGTGGCTCAGAAGGCGAAGAAGAAGGCAAAGCGCCGGGCGCGCGGACGCTGAGAGACAACTGCCGATGAGTGCTGGCTAATCCTTCGCGAAGGGGTTCTGGCCCTTGCGCAACTGCAGGCGTATCGGCACGCCCGGCATATCGAACGCCTTGCGCAGGCTGTTCACGAGATACCGCTTGTAGTCCTCGGTCATGCCGTCGGCACGCTGGCAGAAGCCGACGAAGGTGGGTGGCCGCGTAGACGGCTGGGTCATGAAGCGGATCTTGATGCGCCGCCCGCGCGACGAGGGGGCCGCATGGCGCGCCATCGCCTCTTGCAACCAGCGGTTCAATTCCGGCGTCGGGATGCGGCGGTTCCATGTGTCGTTGGCTGCAACGACCGCCTGCAGCAGTTTGTCTAGTCCACGCTCGGCAAGTGCCGAGATCGGTACGAGCAGGATGCCTTGGACCTGTGCTAGGCGCTCGCCGACGGTCTCGCGGAGGTCTTTCAGCATCTTCTGCTTGTCGGTGACGAGATCCCATTTGTTGATGGCCACGATGATCGCGCGGCCTTCGTCGGCGATCATGTCGCCGATGGTGAGGTCCTGCTTCTCGAACGGCCGCTCCGCATCGACGACGAGCACGACGACCTCGGCGAAGCGGATGGCGCGGATCGTATCGGTGTTGCCGAGCCACTCGGCGATGCCGTCGACCTTGGCCTTGCGGCGCAGGCCGGCGGTATCGAACAGGCGGATCGTGCGGCCTTGCCAAACCAGGTCTGCGGCGATGGCGTCTCGCGTCAGGCCGGGCTCGGGGCCGGTAATCATCCGCTCCTCGCCGAGGAGGGCATTGACCAGGGTGGACTTGCCGACGTTGGGACGGCCGACGATCGCCACACGCAGGGGCCGGATCGTCGTGGCGTTCGTGTCGGAACCCGTTGCGACGTCGGAGGCCAGGGGCTTCTCGCCGAGTGCTGCGGCGATGTCCATCTCGAGATCGCCGATGCCCTCCCCGTGCTCGGCGGAGATGGGAACGGGATCACCCAGACCGAGGGAGAACGCCTCGTACATGCCGTCGAGACCGCGGCGTCCCTCGCATTTGTTGGCAACCAGGATCGCGGGCTTGCCCGTCGCGTGGACGAGGCGGGCGAACGCGGCGTCGGCGGGCACGATGCCTTCGCGGGCGTCGACCACGAACAGCACGAGGTCGGCTGAGCGCATCGCGGTCTCGGTCTGCTTGCGCATCCGGGAAGGGATGGTGCCGGGCGCGCTCTCCTCGAGGCCGGCGGTGTCGACCATGATGACAGCGCTGCCGGCGACGTCT
>CAMAYR010000221.1 GCA_945862355.1 Devosia equisanguinis
GTTGTTCCACCGGCAAATCTTGCGGTTTGTCTCCCTTCAGAATCCGACCCGCATAAATGCCCGACTGGAAATACGCTTGCGTGCGACTCGGGCCATAGCTCATGAGGCCGCCATCATCTGCGAATTCTCGCCATTGAAAGATTGCCGGAAGCCTGTAGCGGGCCATCAGTTGGATAAGCTGACCACGACGCCCGGAGAGGAATGGGTCCGCACCGATCAAAATTCCGGAGGCGCGGCGTTCGGCTAGATAAGGGATTGCCTTCTCAATCTCGTCCGCCGTTCCAACCGGCATGACGATCGTCTTTCGACTCACGCTTCGTGCTGCGGCTTCGATCGCAGCGATTTGCTCATTGACGTTCGGACGGCTCCTGTTCACGAGCACGCCAATAATGCCAGAGGGTGAAGCGACCTGTGCCAGAAACTCGAGCCGCTTGGCATCCAGGTCCGTGGTGAGGCCCGCGCTACCGGTGATGTTGCCGCCCGGCCGGTTGAGGCTGGCAACAAGTCCGAACCGGACGGGATCGTTCACTGCGGTGAACACGATCGATATGGTCCTGGTGGCCGACTTGGCTGCAAGCGCGCTGGCCGGACCTCCCGTAACGATGACCGACACCTGCTGTGTCACTAGGTCGGAGGCAAGGCCAGCCAGCCTTTCCGGTCGATCTTGCCCCCAACGCAGTATCAGCCTCGCCGTTTGCCCGTCCACGAACCCGTGATCGGAGAGCCCCTTCGTGAGAGCATCCACGGTGGCGACATTGGCCGCCTCCACTCCCTCATGAAGGAACCCGACTTTCGCAGGCCCGGGGGCAGCTGGCCGCGCCTGTTGGGCGTCAACAGTGCGACCTAAGCCCAGCTGAGCGACGACAACTGCCGCAACGACTGCATGGCACCATCTTGCCATTCGATCACCTCGTCGGCTCAAGCGAGCAAGTTCATGTTTCGGCTAAAAGGAAATTCCGGCCCGGGCCGTTGACGCCGCGGCAAACCCGCAGCCGCCGCAGCAAACCTGCGACACTGCAAACCTAACCCGAGCGCCACGTGGGGTCTGTGATCATTTGCACTGCGGCGATGAGCGGGCTGCGTTAGTTGTCGCGCATTCCGTCGATACTGGACTGGAGCCCTGCCACGTCATGCACCACCAGATCCCGCCCGCGCCGCTCGACAAATCCATCGCTCGCCATCCGCGACAGCTCGCGGGAGACGGCCTCGCGCGTCGCACCGATCTGGCTCGCCAGCGCCGCGTGCGTCGGGCTCTTTTGGATCAGCGCCGACTTGCCCTTGTGGCCGGTGCCACGGGCAAGGCGCACGATCTCGGCCCTGACACGCTGGGAAACCGTCAGTGTCGTCTCGCCGACGATGCGCGTGGTCAGATCGCGCACCAGCGCTGCCAGGCTGCGCAGCACGTTGGCGGATACCTCGGGACTGTCGCGCAGCAGGCGCCAGAAGCGCTCGCGCGAAATGGAGGCGATCGTACAGTCATCGAGGGCGACGACGCTGGCCGAGCGGGTCTCGCCGTCGATGGCGGACAGCTCTCCGAAGCTCGCGCCGGGCCCAAGCTCGCGGAACGCGACCTCACGACCGCCCGGGGAGTAGAAGGTCACGCGGACCCGGCCGGTGGCGATGAAGTGGACATCGGTGCTGCCTGCCTCGGCCGACAGGATCTCGGTGCCCCGCTGGAAATCGCGCCAGCGACAATCTTTGGCAAGTCGCGGCAGCTCGATCTCCGAGAGGTCTTGCAGCACGGCCACATGCTTCAGCGAGCTTGCTGCCTCCATCATGCACCCGGGCGCGAACCGCGCCCGCCCCCTCGATGCCCAGTTGCCTGAATTCCGAGACGGTAGACGAAGCTGGACGAGCCAGCAATCGTGAGGTGAAGGTCGAACTTGCTTTCCTGGCTCGGCGTAGCCAGACGACGATGGGGGATGAGGCGATGGCGGAAATTGCGGTGCCGGCACAGGGCGAGGCTCGGAGCGAAGCCACTGCTGGGGTTTTGAAGTCGGATGTATCAGCCGGCTTGATCGTTGGCCTCGGCCTGATCCCTGCCCTAATCGCTTCGGGCGTGATCGCTTATGCGCCACTCGGGCCCGATTTTCTCGCGGCAGGTGTAGCGGCGTCGTTCTGGGCAGTGATCATCGGCGCAACCCTGGCCGCCATTCTCTCGAAATCGACCTTCATGGTCAGCTACGGCCTGCCGAGCCTTGCCGCCGTGCAGGCAAGCTTCTGCATCGCGTTGCTGGTCCACCCGGCAACAGGCGGGCGGCCGGTCGTCGTGATCGCAGCCTTGTCTGCCAGCGTCATCGTCGCCGGGCTCTTCATCGTCGTGATCGCACTGACCGGCGTGGCGCGGATCATCAAGTACGCGCCTCACCCTGTGCTGGCGGGCTTCAAGAACGGCATTGCCGGATCGGTGATCCTGCTCCAGCTCAAGCCGTTCATCGATCTCGCCATGCAGCAGCAGTCCCCCCTGCCGTTCCTCAAAAACCCGATCCAACTTGCTGCGTGCATCGTGCTGGCGGGGCTGATCGCGCTGCTGGCCCGATACGTGAAAAAGGTGCCTGCCCCCTTGGCTGGCCTGGTGCTCGGCGCGCTCGCCTACTTCTGGCTTCTCCACTTCCTGCCGGGGCTGGACCTCGGCGGAACTCTGGGTGCCATCAAGCTGGATTTTCCTCCGCAATTGCCCTTGCTTGGACTTCGAGATGCGTCGTTGGCGGCGGACATCCTGGCTGTTGCACCACAGATCGTCGGGACAGGCTTCGTGCTGGCGATCCTCTCCACGATGCAGACGTTGCTGGGCTTCAGTGTCGCCAAGAACCTGGGCGAGGAGAAGCTGCGACCGACCCGCGACCTGATCAGTCTGGGGCTCGGCATGTCGGCATCGGGTTTTGTCGGCGGCCTCGCCATCTGCGTTGCCTCCTCGCACACGGGAGCCGCCTACCGCAACGGCGGCCGCACGCGCCGTGTTGCGATCACGATCGGCGCATTCATGCTGGCGGTGGGGCTGCTAGGTGCCCCCATTCTCGCTCTCATTCCCGTCGTCGCCATCATCGGGCTCGTCATCCAGAATACGCTGCACCTGTTCGACGGCTGGAGCATTGCGCTGGCGCGACGGATCGCGAAAGCGCGATCCTGGGTCCAGAGCAAGCGGGACTGGTACGACCTCGCGATCGTTGCTTGCGTGATGCTCGTCACGATCCTCGTCTCGCCGCTTCTTGGGGTCGGGCTGGGCATCGCGTTGTCCTGCCTCGTCTTCATCATCAACATGAGTCGGCCGTTGGTGCGCCGTCAAATGACCGGCGCCGAATTGACGTCGAAGCGCGTTCGGAGCCGGGACGACGCAACTGTGCTGCGAGAGGCTGGACAACGCCGGATCGTTCAGGAGCTGAATGGCGTGCTGTTCTTCGGCAACTCCGAAGCACTTGCCGATACCGTAGCGTCGCTACTTAAATCTGCCGACATGGTCCTGCTCGACTGCCGCAGCGTCACCGATATCGATGCGACGGGGACGGCGATCCTGCGATCACTGATGGAACGGGCGATGAAGCAGAAGAAGCGGGTGCTGTTCTGCAACGTCACGCCGGCACTTGGCGCGCGGTTCGCGCAAATCGCGACGCACGGCAGTCAGCCGCAGCCGTTCGCCGATCTCGACACGGCTCTGGAGTGGATGGAGGAGGAGCATCTCCCCGGGCTGCGTCCGGCGAAAGCTGCCCTGGCCCCGTCCGTGCGGATCGAGGACCATGCCTTTCTCCGCGGCTTGTCTGCCGACGAGCTGGCAGCAGTCCAGCCCCTGCTGCAACGGGAGGAATTTCGGACCGGCGCCACGATATGCGCGCAGGGCGACGAGGGCGACCGCATGTGGCTGTTGATGAACGGCTCCGTCAGCGTTCGTATCGCCACCAACGACGCCCGCGGCACAAGGCGACTGGCGAGCATTGCGCAAGGAACAACCGTGGGTGAGATGGCACTGATCGAGGATGCGAAGCGCTCGGCCACGATCGTCGCCAACGAGGATGTCGAAGCCTTCATGCTATCGAAAGTTGCCTATCGGGGCCTGTTGAAGCTGCATCCAGCGATCGCCGCCAAGCTGCTGGCTAATCTATTGCGCGAGTTGGCAGCACGCATTCGTGAGAACCATATCGATCTGCGAGAGGCGGTCAGCTGAGGGAGAGCACACGAGCATCAGTCGATAGACGTTGTCAGCTCATAGACCGCGATTGGTGCGTGCAGCCCTTTGAGGGCGCGATCCTCCAGCAGCCGAGCGCCGATGGCCCCTTCGATGGCCGTTACCACGCGCTGGCTGAGCAGGATCTGTCCCGGAGATGCCTCACCACACAGGCGAGCGGCCACATTGGTAACTGTGCCGATGGCAGCATAGTCGAAGCGCTTGTCGAACCCGATCCGGCCAAGCGTGGCGTAACCCGCTGCAATGCCAACGCCGATGCCGAGCTTGAAGCCGCGTTTGGACCATCCCTGGGCAAGTCCTGTCACGCCATCGCGTATCCCGATGCCCAGCCGCACCGCCCGCTCGCAGTGATCGGCCGCCGGGACCGGATCGTTGAAGAAGACCATGATGCCGTCGCCTGCAAATCGCTCCAGGGTGCCCTGGTGCTCGAAGATGAGCTCGCCTGCCGCCTCGTGGTATTCGCTCAGGACCTGCATCACGTCTTCGGGCTCGGCCGTCTCCGCGAATGCGGTGGAGCCACGCAGATCGCAGAACAGCACGGTGATCTCGCGCCGATGAGACTTCAGCGCTGCCTCGCCGGCATCGGAAGCTATGGCATCGGCGATCTGCGGGGACAGGAAACGCTTCAGACGTGATATGCGCTCGATCTCGCCCACCTGGGCGGCGACGCGCTCCTCCAGCCGCTGGTTCCACTCGGCGAGTTCATTGGCCTGCCGCGTCACCTGATCCTGCAGCGTCTTGATGCGCAGCATGGCCTTCACACGAGCCAGCAGCGCGCCGTGATCGATCGGCTTGGTGAGGTACTCGTCCGCACCCGCCTCCAGCCCAGCGACGACATCCTTCGTGTCGCTTTTTGCCGTCAGCAGGATCACGGGAATGAAAGGCAGCCCCCGGTCCGCCTTGAGCCGCTTGACCGTCTCGATGCCGTCGAGCCTCGGCATCATCACGTCGAGCAGAATGAGATCGGGAGCATGGGCTGCGACCGCCGCCAGGGCCGCCTCGCCATCGTCTGCCGTCTCCACCGTGAAACCTTGGCTTTCCAGACGCGCCCGAACGATCTCGCGATTGTCCTCGACGTCATCGACCACGAGAATGCGTGGCGCAGTGCTCACTGTCGGCTCCTTCGTGAACTTTGGCAGGGTTTACGGCAGAAATTTGCGGACCATCGCGAGCAACTCGCGTGGACTGAAGGGCTTTGCAATATAGCCATCGCAACCAGCGGCCTTGGTCTTCGCCTCGTCACCAGACAACGCGTATGACGTGACTGCGATGATGGGAATATCCTCGAGCTCCGGATTGGCCTTGATGCGCCGCGTCGCCTCATAGCCATCCAGCACCGGAAGCTGGATGTCCATCAAGATGAGATCCGGTTTCACCTCGGCGGCTTTCACAACGCCAGCGCCACCATCCTCCGCCTCGATCACCTCGTACCCGGAATTCACGAGCAGGTCGCGAATGATCTGACGGTTGTCGAGGGTGTCCTCGATGACCAGTACGCGCTTGGTCATGCCGCCTCCCGATTCTCTTCGACGCGCAACGGCAGAGTGAATGTGAATGTGGAGCCTCGACCCGGCGACGAGACGATGCCGATCGAGCCACCGTGAAGCTCCACGATGCGCCTGGAAATTGCAAGCCCCAGGCCCGTACCGCCCTTTTCTCGCGTGCTCGAGGAATCGGCCTGCTGGAACTCGTCGAAAATGCGCCTCTGGTCTGACGCGGAAATTCCCGGGCCGGTATCCTGCACGGACACCTCCAGGTTGCCATCGGCAACGCGGGCGATGATGTGCACGCCGCCTTCATCGGTGAACTTGAGGGCATTGCCCACGAGATTGAGCAGCACCTGGTGCACCCGCCGCTGGTCCCCCCGGCATGTCGGAATATCCCCGTCGACTGCACGGCTCAGCGAGAGACCTTTGGTCCGGGCAATGGAGCCCACGGTCGACACCACGCTCTCGACCGTGTCCCCAATATCATAGTCCTCCAGTTGCAGCGTGAGCTGGCCTGCCTCGATCTTGGTGAGATCAAGCACGTCGTTGATGAGCCCCAGCAGGTGCTTGCCGTTGAGCTGGACACGATCCAGCACCTGCCGCGATCGTTCCGGGACCTCGCCGTAGATGCCGTCGATAATCAGCTCAGTGTAACCGAGTATGGCATTGAGCGGTGTGCGCAGCTCGTGGCTCATGTTGGCCAGGAACTGCGACTTGTGCTGGCTCGCGATCTCGAGCTGACGGCCTTTCGCCTCGAGCTCATGGAACAGCCGCGCGTTCTGCAGCGCGATCACGGACTGGGCGGCGAAGGTCTGCATCACGTCGATGGTTCGCTGTGGAAACTCGCCCGGTTCCTTCCGACGCACGACGAGGCCACCGACGATGCGTCCGGCGCCGATCAGCGGCAACGCGAGCAGTGCGCGAAAACCAGCCGCGAGCAGGATGTCCTTCACGCGGCTGGGCTGCTCGTCGCGAAGGTCGGGGATCTGGAGCGGTGTGCGCTGCTGCGCTGCTCGTCCCACAGCTGTCTCACCAAGTTGAATAGAGCGCTGCTTGATAGCATCCAGCATCTCCATAGGCATGTTGTGGCTGGCTCTCAGCGTGAACTCGCCCGTGGTCTCGTCAAAAACGTAGAGAGTGCCAGCCTCCGTCGCCGACAGCTCGACTGCTTTGACGACGAGGGTTTCAAGCACCGCGTCGAGATCGAGCGTCGAGTTCACAGTCTGACTGGCCTCGCCGAGCGTCTTCAACTCCTCGACCGAGCGGGCGAGCTCGCGAGTGCGAGCTTGTACTTCATCGAACAGCCCGACATTGTTGATGGCGATCACGGCCTGGTCGGCAAATGTCTGGAGCAACTCGACTTGTCTCTGTGAGAACGGCTCAATCTCGGTTCGCCTCAACGCGATCGCGCCGAAGGCAACCCCGTCTCGTAACAATGGAGCGCAGAGCACTGTGTGGAAGCCCTCGCGCAGTCCATTCTCTCGCGCCTCAGGAAAGTCGCCAGCGGCACTTTGCACATCGGCAACGTGAACGGACTTACCCGTCAGTACCGCGCGCCCCGTAACGATCCCAGCGCTGAGCGGCAGGTCGTGCTCGCCGAGCGGTCGTGTCGTCCTTATTGTCCCATGATGAGCGACCAGTAACAGCCGATCGCCCACGCGACGATAAATCGTCGCGTCGAAAGCACCGCAAATCCGCGCTGCGCTCTCCGCCACTGCGTCCATGACCGGCTGAATGCTGGTCGGAGAATTCGAGATGACACGAAGTATCTCGGCCGTCGCGGTCTGTTGCTGCAGCGTCTCGGCAATTTCCTGCGTCCGCTCGTCCACCCTGCGCTCCAGCCCGGTGTAGGACTCCTTCAGCCGGCTTGCCATGGCGTTGAAGCTTTCAGCGAGTTCCTCCAATTCGTCGCCCGTATTCACCGAGATGCGCTCGTCGAGATTTCCCGCACCGATGCGTGTCGCACCCTGTCGGAGCGCTTGGATCGGCACCAGCATACGCCGGGCGAGGAACAGCCCCGCCAGGAAGGCAAGCCCCAGCCCAGCGAGCAACAGCAGGCCAGACCGCTTGAGTGTCGAGTAGAGCGGCGCGTAGGCCTCGACCTCCGGCAACTCGACGAAAACGGTCCAGCGAAGGGGCGCCGCCGTCGCGTGGGCCGTCAAAACGCGCTGGCCCTTGATGTCGCTTGCAACACGGATCCGGTCGGCCGGCCTGTCACCGGCACCGCCGCGAGCGGCCTGGACATGCGCAAGCCTGGTCATATCGGTATTGCGCAAAACGAGACTGATGTCGGGGTGCGCAATCAATCGCCCGCCCGCATCGACGACGAAGGCGTAGCCCTTCTCGCCGACCTGTATCTGAGTGATCACGTCCCAGATGAACTTTAGGTTCACCTCGGCGACGCTGACACCTGCATCACGACGCGTTCCCGACATCGAGAGCGTCATGTAGGGCTCGGATTCCCGGCGAAAGTAGACGGGGCCGTAATAGGACTTGCTGGCGACCGCCTCTTTGAAGCGCGGCTCGCTGGAAAGATCGGCCATGCTGCCGACGACGTCCATCGAGAGACGCGAGACGCGCAGACGCTCCTGACCCTTGGCATCCACCTGGGAGAGCTCGGTGATCGCTGGCACCTGCCGCAGAAGGCGCAGGCCGTCGAACCTGCGCTGCTCCAGAGCCGCAGTTGACCAGGGCAGCTGTGTCGTCCAACCGAGCTGGCCTTCGATCTCGCGGATAAACTGGGTGATCTTCGACGCAGCCGAGTCCGCCTGCTCCTGCTGGATGCGGATCAGCTGGGCCCGGTGCTCCTCGGCGGCGAGCCAGGCCTGGAACAAGCCGTTGGA
>CAMAYR010000222.1 GCA_945862355.1 Devosia equisanguinis
TGGGTCAAGCGGCGCATGAGCGCTGCGCGACCCAGCTTCCACGGCACACCAGAAATTGCTGGGTCGCGCATTGCTTGACCCAGCCGACGACCGAAAAGAACGCGACCCGAACCAGATCGAAGCCAGAAAGGAACTACCCATGTCCGTGAAGATCAGACTGTCCCGCGGCGGCACCAAGAAGCGGCCGTACTACTACATCGTCGCCGCCACAGCTTCCTCGCCGCGCGATGGCCGCTACATCGAGCAGATCGGCACGTTCAACCCGATGCTGCCCAAGGATCACGCCGACCGCCTGAAGCTCGACCTCGAGCGCGCGAAGCATTGGCTGTCTGTCGGCGCACAGCCGACCGACCGCGTTGCCCGCTTCCTCGACGCCAACGGACTGCTGAAGCGCACCGCGCGCAACAATCCGGAGAAGGCCAAGCCCGGCAAAAAACGCCTCGAGCGCGAGGCAGCCGAAGCCGAGAAGGCCAAGGCCGCAGCCGAGAAGGCAGCGGGTTGATCCCTATCGGATTGTGGTGTCGGACCCTACGGGTCTGACACCATGCCACCGACAAGATCTTTCTATCCTGCTGCTGGCCGACGGGCAGAATGCACAATTCACCTGAGCCGACGACGATGCGCACTGGCAAGGGCTCCGAAGGGTCCGAAACCATCCTCCTCGGCCGCATCGTCGGCGCGCACGGCATCAAAGGGGATGTGGTCGTGCATTCCTTCGCGACCGTCCCCGAGGACATCGCTTCCTACGGTGCGTTGTCGGACAAGACCGGCACGCGCTCCTACAAGCTGAGTGTGCTGCGCATTACGCCGAAGGGCGCTATCATCGCGCGTATCACCGGCATTGCCGACCGTAATGCGGCCGAGGCACTTAAGGGCGTCGAACTCTACGTCCCGCGCGACAAACTACCCGAGCCGGACGCCGACGAATTTTATCACGCCGACCTCGTCGGGCTGGTCGCCGTCGACCCGGACGGCACGCCGATCGGCGAGGTAGTTGCCGTTCAGAACTACGGCGCTGGCGATCTTCTGGAGATCCGCATTCCCACCGCGCGGGATACAGAACTCGTCCCCTTCACCGACAGCTTCGTGCCGCGGGTCGATCTGCAAAACCGCATGGTCGTCGTCGTCATGCCCGTCACCGCACCGGACGACGAGGACCTACCCCCCCGCTGAGCTTGCCGACTTGGCGGGCAGCGCAGGTGCTGGAAACAACCGTCCGGCCATGGCGAGCCCCACCGTGCGCGCGGCGATCCAGGCGATGAACACGTTGGCGAAAACGAAAGCCGGCCAGGCGAGCGCCCCTAATGCGCCCGCAGGATCCCGCTCCAGACAGATAAGAGTCGAGCCCGCGAACGACGCCACGCCGAACGTGAAAGCCCAGGCCCCCGGCGAGAAAGGCTGCTCCCTGATCCACGAATTCAGCCGCAGAAGAACAAGCGCCTGGAGAATGCCGTACCCGATCAGGAAGTGGACGAGCTTGTCCGGCGGCCCCGGCGTAAACGCCAGATAGGCGAGGCATCCCACGGTGGGTGGGGCAAGCTGTATGCCGATCGAAGCGCGCAGCGGAACCGGCAGCGGGTGCTGCATCAGGCGAAGCAACACAAGAGAATCGATCACGATCCAGCTGATCAGCCCCGGCCCCCACAGGAGCATCGCCACCTCGGTATAGCCGAGCGCGGATGCCGCCATAGCACCGGTGTATGCCGTGCCGGCAGTTGGCAGGACTGTCAGCGGCGTGATGGTCTCGAGCCCGCGCCCGCCCTTCCAGGCCGAACCGACCAGCAAGGCCGCGAGGAACGTGCCGCCCACGATGCCCAGCACGAATAGCGCCCAGGCGAGGCCCGGCGCGTATCGCTGCAGCGCGACGCTGGTGACCAGCGTCGCCATCGGGATGAGCCCGAGTGCGAACGAGGCGACCGGATCGGCAAGCTCGGCCCGCGCAGCCGATCGCACCGTCAGCCATTTTCCTGCGTAGAGGCTGATCCAGATCAGCCACAGCAGCGCGGCCAACGCTAACAGAGCCTCGCCGACCACGGCCGGAAAGCCCCACACCCGGCTAGCCACACGCCACGCAGCACCCAAACCGCCGAAGCCGAGCACCATCCCGAACAGAGCAGGCGGCACGAGCGGTATCGAAGTGGATGGGGCAGGCATGGCGTGGGGCACTCCTCGACAGGTCGAAGGACAGGAACGTATCACCCGGCCGACGCCGATCGACGGCGGCGCGCCGAGTCGCGCACGGTGTCGACCGCCCTGTCCACGCGTCCCGCCCGCGCGTTCTGCTACAGCAGCCGCTCGAGCTCTGCCGCGATCTTCTCGGGAACCTCGAGCGGTGTCAGATGGCGCGCCTTGTCGAGCACCAGGAAGCTGGACCCCTCGATGCCGGCGTGCATGGCCTTGGCCATGTCTACCGTCGTCGCGTAGTCCTCCTCGCCGACCACGATGCGCGTGGGCGCAGTGATCGTGCCGAGCTTGTCGCGCATGTCCGCAGCGCCGAGCATCCGGCAGGTCTCGGCATATGCCGGGATGTCGTTGCCGAGGAATGTATCGAGCGCGCGCTTTACGATGGGATTGCCGGACGTGCGGAAATCATCGGAGAACCAGCGCGTGAGCTGGAAGTCGGCAAGCGACGAGAGGCCCTTTTCGAGGGCGGCCTTTGCCCGCCCCTCCCACGCGGTCGGCGCATCGGCACCATACCAGGCCGTGGTATCGACGAGGCCGAGACCGGTGGTCATCGCGGGATGGCGGATGGCGAAGGCCAGCGCGATGCAGCCGCCCATCGAGCAGCCAGCGACCGTCGCCTTGTCCCAGCCGGCGTGCTTCATCACGTCGGCGAGATCGTCTGCCATCTGCTCGACGGTGTAGGGCCCATTCGGCTTGCCGGACTGGCCATGCCCGCGGCAGTCGAGCGTGAGGATCGCTGCCTTGCCGGCCAGCTTGGCCGCCACGCCGTCCCAGAAGCCGCGCTCCATCGCAAGAGAATGGACGAGCGCAATGCGCTTCGTCGCGCCCTTGTCGCCGTGGATCTCGTATACGATGTCGACGCCGTCGCGCGTCTTTGCAGTGTTGGGCATGCAGCCTCCTCATGGCGTACCGGCCCCTTACGTGAGCCGGACCTGTTATCGATGGTCGCAGCTCCAATAGGACAGGACCGGCCTCGTGCAAAGAGACTGGGCGTGCGAAGTTGGCATCCCACCAGCCCCTGCCAGCTTCAAGCTCTCACCTCCTGCCGCTGGAAAGCGACATACGCCATCGTGAAGAGCACGAGCAGCCCGGCGATCAGACAGGCGAGCTGCGGCCATATCAGCAGCAGGCTCTGGCTCAGCGGCAGCGGCGCGCCCCGCACCATGCCTTGCAGCTGCGACATCATCACGAGACCGAACGTCCGCGTCGAGGGATTGAGCAGCGCCATCGCCGTTTCAGCAAACAGCGTATTGGGCGACAGCCGCTCGAGCGCCTGCTGCGTCTCGAAAGCCGCGATCTGCGTGCGCGGATCGAACGGATCGATCGGCGAGATCACGCCGGCGATCATCGCCCCGATCATCGGCCAGAACACCGCGAACAACAGCCACAATGACAGGCTGGCCAGCGCCGAGGTGGCCGTCGAGCGGAACACGATCGAGAACAGGATGGCGATTGCCAGCCACACCCCGCCGTAGGCGATCGCCGCGAGCAGGAACAAGAGACTACGCGCGATCTCCTCCCCGCTCGGCGGCAGCCCTATCAGCAGGATGCCGAGCCCCATCATGAACAACCACAACGCGACCAGGAACACCGACAGCGTGGCCAGCCCCGCGATGAACTTGCCGACGAGCAGCGCATCGCGATAGATTGGCTGTGCGAGGATACGGCTCATCGTGCGCCGCCCGAACTCGCCGTTCACCGCATCGAACCCGAGCGTGATCGACACGATGGGAATGAGAAAGCCCAGGAACGCCAGGAACGACGGCAGTGGCTCCTTCGAAACGGTGAAGATCTTGAGGAACACGAACGGGTCCTCGCCCACCGTATCCTTGATCTGCCCGATCGCCGCGTAAGCCGCCGCGAACCCGGTCACGAACACCAGCGCCTGAAGCAGCCGCATCCGTACACTGGTCAGGTTGTCGTTGAACTCGCGCTCGACGACGGCGCCGAGCCCCGTCCACGGCGAGCCCTCGCGAACCGTGCCGCGGCCGGTGAAGCCGTCGAACCCATCCTTGACCGAGCGCGCCCAGCCCTTCTCGGCCTCGGCCTTGATCTGCATCTCAGGCGGCATGTCGCTGGCCCTCGAAGAACCTTGAATAAACATCCTGCAGGCTGGCCGTACCGAGCGACAGCCGCTCGAGATTGGCGCCCGCCTCGATTACCCGGCGCGCCACGTCGGCGCGCACATCGCGTCTGGCTTCGATCCGCCAGCTCCCCGTCGCGAGCTCGATGACTTTGTCGATGCCCTCGATCCCCTCGAGCTTGCCGCCACTGAAGCCGTTTGCCTCCAGGTGCACCACTATCTCCGAGCCGAGCACGTCGTGTATCAACTGCTTGACGGACCCCATCAGCCCGATGCGTCCATTGGAGAACAGCGCGACACGGTCGCAGATCGATTGCACCAGCTCGAGCAGGTGAGATGACAGGATCACCGTCATCCCCTCACCCTTGAGCGATCGGATCAGCTCCAGGAACTCCTGCGTCGACTGCGGGTCGAGGCCATTCGTCGGCTCGTCGAGAATGGCGACGTCGACGCGCCGCATGATGATCTCGGCGATCCCCAGTCTCTGCCGCATGCCGCGCGAGTATGTGGCGACCGGCCGCTCGGCCGCCGCGACCAGCCCGACACGCTCGAGCGCCGTCGTGATCCGGCCATCGACCGCGATCCGCGGAATGCCGCCCAGCCGCGCGGTATAGCGCAGGTTGTCCCTGCCGGTCATGTTGTCGTAGAAGCCCACCGAATCCGGCAGGTAGCCGACACGGCGCTTCACCTCGAGCGGCTGGCGGAGGGGATCGAAACCGACGGTCGCGATGCTGCCGCCGGTCGGCTCTGTGAGCCCGAGGGCCATCAGGATGGTGGTGGTCTTGCCGGCGCCATTAGGCCCCAGCAGGCCGAACACCTCACCCTTGTTGATCGTCAGGTCGAGACGGTCGACGGCAACCTGCGTGCCGTACCGCTTCGTCAAGGCCTTCGCCTCGATGACGGGAGTGGTCATCCTCGCCCTCGCTTCAACGGCGACCGAAGCGGCCGAACGCTCCGAACAGCACGAGCAGGCTCGCCGCGATCACACCGAGACCGATCGCTCCCCACAGTGTCGAGGTGCTGACCGTAGCGCGGAAGTTGACGCTCTCGGACACGCCGTCGCCGTTTGCCCTGACCGCGAACATGTAGTCGCCGGTAACGGCCTTCTCCGACGGCACGACGATCGCCTCGAGCTTCTGCTCGCCGTTGGGCACGATGCTGGCGATGGTCTTCGGCTCGAATGTCACTTTCCAGCCCGACGGCGGCGAGGCCGACAGCTCGATGTTCTGGGCATCCGCCGTGCCGGAGTTGCGCAGCACGAACGTGAAGCGCCGCTCGCGACCGGCATAGACCTCGCCCGACAGCCGCTCGTTCTCCCCAGTGAGCGAAACGCTCGGCTGGCCGCTGACGTCGAGCGTAACCTGCGCTAACGCCCGAGCCTTGTCGCTGCCGATCTCGATCGCGATGGGATACTTTCCGGCCGTGGCTGTGGCCGACGGCTTGATGTCGACCGATAGCTCTTTGCTGTCTCCTGCCTTGAGCGGCAGCGAGGTCAGCTCCTGGGTGCCGTAGCCTTCCTTGAAGGTCACCTGGAACCCGCGCGGCGCGTTGTGCGTCAGGTTCGCCAGGATGTCGTCGGCGCTTTCGTTCTTGAGTTGCACCTTGAAATCGAAGCTCGACTTCGGCGTGCCGCGCAACACGGGCAGCTTCGGCTCCGCCGTCAGCTTGACCGCCGCCCCTTCGGTGACTGCGATGCGCAACGGTAGCTCAAGCGCCCGGTCCGGCGCCTTGGCCCGAATCTGCAGGCTGTAGGCACCGGGCTTGGCCTCGGCTGGCACGCGCAGGCGCAGCTCCAGCGTAGACTTGTTGTTGTGCTCGATGAAGGCCGCAGCGATCGGGCGGCCGCCACCGCGCAGCTCTGCCGTCCAACCCTGGGGAATGTTGGCCACCTCGACGTCCGCGCGCTGCGGGGCGAGGTTGTAGTTGACGAGCATGACGTTAAGCTTGGTCTCCTCCCCGGCGCGCAACGACAACGAGGGATAATCCGTGGTGATCCACAGCCCCTTGACGTCGGCGGGGGGAGCCGTCTGGGCCAGCGTGGGGCTGCCAGTGAGCGCGGCGGACGCGACGAGCGCCGCCACTGCTGCTGCTGCTGCGAGGGTTGTCGCCGAGAACGTGCGGCGCATGGCGTGCTCCTTGGACTTCTTTGCTTCTTGCGGCTGATGACGGATGGCCAGGTGGCTGAGACGATGAACTTTTCAACTCGAGCCACGCCGCCCCTGAACGAGTGACAAACACTTTCCAGCGAATAATGCGACACCTTGGCAGCGATTTAGGCAGACCGCTAGCAGTGTCAAGTGGTCGCGGGTAGCCGACAGATCGGCCCCTCGGCGCCACCCGTTAACCCCCCGTCTGTCCCCTGCCGGCATCCCTGACCTTCTCGCCGGTGTATGACAGGATCGGTCTCCCTTTCACGAAAAAGATCGCAAAGCGCAGCGACACGTGGACAACCCGCAGCACTGCAACCTATGCTCCACGGCGCTGACAATCCGCGCCGCGGCGGGCTGCTCTTCACGGGCTGCTCTTCACCGGCCCCAGCCGTTGCGGCCACCTTACACCATCGACGCGAGTGAATATGACAGAGCTCAAGCAGACTTGGCTGTCCTCTATCGAGGAAATCATCGAGGACGCCCGCCGCGGGCGGATGTTCATCCTGGTGGACGACGAGGACCGGGAGAACGAAGGTGATCTGGTAATTCCCGCGGAGATGGCCGACGCCGCTGCCGTCAACTTCATGGCCCGGCACGGCCGCGGCCTCATTTGCCTTTCGCTGTCGGCAGATCGCGTGACCGACCTGGGCCTGCCTCAGATGTCGCCGCGCAATCGCACCCGCCACTCGACGGCTTTCACCGTCTCGATCGAGGCGCGCACGGGCGTCAGCACCGGCATCTCCGCTGCCGACCGCGCCCGCACGATCGCCGTCGCCATCGATCCGAATGCGAGCCCCGAGGAAATCGTTACCCCCGGCCACGTCTTTCCCCTGCGGGCCCAGCCCGGCGGCGTCCTGGTCCGCGCCGGTCACACCGAAGCCGCCGTGGACATCTCTCGCCTCGCCGGCCTCAATCCGTCCGGCGTGATCTGCGAGATCATGAACGACGACGGCACCATGGCCCGGATGCCGGATCTTATAAAATTCGCCCAGACGCATGGCCTCAAGATCGCGACGATTGCCGATCTGATCGCCTACCGTCGCCGCAATGAGCGTCTCGTCGAGCGGGTCACCGAATCTACGATCACCAGCCGCTTCGGCGGCGAATTCAAGGTAATCGTTTACGCAAACTGCATCACCGGCGCGGAGCATCTTGCGCTCGTGCGCGGCGATATCACGGGAGACGAGCCCGTTCTCGTGCGCATGCATCAGGCCAACCCGCTGATCGACGCGCTCGGTGACAACTACGGCGGCGAGTTCTTCGGTGGCGAGGCCCGCACCCGCAGCGGCGAGCTCGAAGCCTCCATGCGCATGATCGGTGAGGCAGAACGCGGCGTCGTCGTGCTGATCCGCGATCACGAGCCGACCATGTTCAGCCGCATCGTGCTCGAGCGCCAGGGCAAGGGTCCCAAGCAGCCGATCGCCGATCTCCGGCAGTACGGCATCGGGGCTCAGACGCTGATTGATCTCGGCGTCAAGAAGATGATCATGCTGTCGAACTCCAAACGCGGCATCGTCGGCCTCGAGGGTTATGGCATCACACTGATCGAGCAGCGCCCGATCCCAAGCGACACAGGATCGCAGTAGCGGGCTTCCCGTGGATTTCCCGACCCAGCTGTGAAACGCTGTTTCACTGATACGAGATTTGATTGAATGCTGTCGTCGAAGCTGGTTTCGACCGTGGCATCCGGGGCAGAGAACGCGAGGTTGGGCGATGGCGGTGGTCGAGGCGCGCAAGGAGAAGCTGTCTATCGGCGGCGTCGAGATCGAGGTCGAGCGAAGGGGTAAAGGCCAGCCGCTACTTCTGCTCCATGGCGAGGAGGCGCTGGAGACCGAGGCCCCTTTCGTCGATGAGCTTGCCGGCCGTTACGAGGTGATCATCCCTTCCCCGCCCGGCTACGGCGGCTCGGAGCGCCCACTCTGGCTAACCGATCCACATGACCTGGCATTCGTGCTCCACGATCTCGTAAGCAAGCTGAAGCTGTCCGAGACCCGAGTTCTCGGCTTCTCCGTCGGCGGATGGATCGCCGCCGAGATGGCGACCATC
>CAMAYR010000223.1 GCA_945862355.1 Devosia equisanguinis
CGAGCCGCGTCAGGCCGAGCGCGCGCCCGACGAGGGCTAACCCTGAGTGCGAGGTTGTCGTGTCGGTGTCCGACTGCACGATCTCGAAGCTTCGCATCCCATCACCTGCCGAGTGAGCCGCCCTCGACAAGAGAAATAGCTGATTCGCACACCAACCCAGACCCTTACGCCATCACCACCGGATCGGAGTTACGGAAGCAGGTCTGAAGTACCTAATTGAAGGTCAAGCGGCAATCATCAGGAATTCCGGGCAAGGCGTTTAGGCGGCCCGACTCGACGTCCGCTCTCTCCGCAGAGCTGTCGTGAGCGTGGCCCTCCACCCACCCTACCTATTCCCCATATGCACCGCCAACTGCCGCACTTGGGGCAGGATGGCCTCCCGCAAACGCTCGTCGGGGACGGTTTCTTCCAGGGCGGTCTCGAAGCACAGGAGCCAGCCGGTTATCTCGTCGGGGCCGATGGGGGCGTGCAGATGGCGTGATCGCAGGCGGGGGTGGCCGTATTTCGTGGTGTAGAGCGGCGGGCCGCCAAGCCAGCCTGTCAGGTACTCGAACAGCTTCTGCCGGCTGCCTTCGAGGCTCGGCGGGTGGATGTCCCGGCAAGCTTTTGCTTCGGGCAGGGTGTCCATCAGGTCGTAGAAGCGGCCGACCAGACGGCGAATGGCTTCCTCGCCGCCGATCGCCTCGTAGAGCGACACGCTGCCGTCGTCGGCGTTGTCAGACATGTCCGCACTCCTGGCCCGATCTCCTGCCACCCTCGCCGCGTCGCTGCACGCGCCGCGTTGTCCCATCCTATTGGGGATGGGTCCGGCTGCAACTCTGCCATGGGGAAGCAGGGCAATTCGTGACCGGCTGGGGACGGACCCGTTGGCGTGCTCAGCTCGCCATATACGCCGCCAGCACGATGCCGTCGGGGGCCTGCTCGATGGCAAGGCGCATTCGCGCGAGGCCGGCGAGGCGGCAGGTGTAATAGGCCTGGATCGTCATCGCATCGAGCGGAGGCTGTGGGCCGTTCAGGAATTCGCCCAGATGCTGCGGCGGGCGGGCGCGGTCGCCGCGGCAGGTAAGGCGGAACGTCGGCGCCTCGAGCGTGCCGGTTATCGTCACCTCGATCTCACCGCCGCGGGGAAGTGCCGTCAGGGCGCTCGCCACCATGTTGAGCAGCAGCTTGACGAAATCCTTCGACATGTGGCCCGGCGCGCCCTTCCAGACGAGCTTGTGCTTGCCCGCGCCGATGAAGCCGCGGCTGATGTTCTCAGCCGTCGTCAGGTCGATGGTCGAGCCGGCGGAGCCTGCCGCGCCAAAGGCGAAGCGCGCGAACTGCAGCTTGGCGGAGGCCTGCTCCGTCACGTTGCGGATCACGTCCATCGCGTAGCTCTTGGCCTCGACGTTGTTGTCCTCGTCGAGGATCTCGAGGCCGTTGTAGATCGCCCCGACCGGACCGATCACGTCATGACAGATCTTGGAGGAGATGAGCGCGGCGAGCTCGAGGTCGGAAGGCGCGGCGAGCTGTGTCATGGCGAACCTTGGGCAAACCTTGATGGACGGGGGGAGCTGCGGTGCCGGCCCGGGACGCCTTGAACTGCCGCATAAGCCTACTCGCTGCGCCGACTGTGCCGCGCTGCTCGAATCATCACGGGTAGATACATGCGTCGCTTCGGCGTGGAAAGCCGGTGCTGCTCCCGTGGCGACTATTCGGTTGAAGGCGTTGCGCGACAATCCCGCTAAATTGTTCGGATGGGACCCAAGGCGCTGCCCGTTTGGCTTCCACGGTCGTCGCGTGCGAGGATGATGGCGAAACCGTCCAACCATCGAGTGCTGCCATGAAGCCCTTGCTCGACCACGCCAGCCTCGTCCTGAAGCTCATGCCGGCGCTGCTCGATGCAGGTGCCTGCCTGCTGCGGTGCCGCGCGGAAGGGGTCGATGCCGAGCTCAAAGGCGACGGGTCGCCGGTCAGCCGCGCGGATCGGGAGGCGGAGGCCATCGTTCTGGCGGCGCTGGCACATGCGGCGCCACAGGTGCCCGTGATCGCGGAGGAGGCCGTGGCGGCAGGGCAGATTCCCGATTTCGACACGGCGGCATTTCTCGTCGATGCTCTCGACGGCACCCGCGAATTCCTGAACGGTGGCGCTGATTTCACCGTCAACATAGGGCTTGTGGAAAACGGCGTGCCGATCCTGGGCATGGTGCTGGCGCCAGCGAGCGGGCGGCTGTTCGTGACGCTCGGGCCGGGAGAGGCCGCGGCTGCGCTTATTCCGCCCGACAGGCTGGGGGCTGGCTTCGAGCCCCGACTGACCCGTATCGCAACGGCAGAGCCCGACGTGCGGGCGCTGCGCGTGGTTTCCAGCCGGTCCAGCCGCTCCAAGGAAACCGAGGCGTTTCTAGGCCGCTTCGCTGTGGGGCGGGACGAGCGTCTGGGATCGTCGGTGAAGCTCGGGATCATCGCTACCGGCGAGGCCGATCTCTATCCGCGATTCGGTCCAACCAGCGCCTGGGACATCGCGGCCGGGCACGCGGTGCTGGCCGCTGCCGGTGGGACCGTCACGCGAGCCGACGGTCAGCCGTTGGTGTATCTCGACAAATCTCGCCTGGGCGAACGCGAGCCGTTCCTCAATCCGGCGTTCGTCGCATGGGGGCGGGCGAGCCTGATCCCAGCCGATCTCTCGCGGCCGGCGTAAAGCTAGTGGCCCGTCGCGCCAAAATCGTACCATAGCCGCAACCTCTTCCGATTTTGGCGCGACATGAGGGCCACTAGAATCAACAATGGCTCAGTGAGGCGTTCATCGCGCCTTAGTTGACACCCACCTCGCCGCACCGTCGGGCAACTAAGGCGCGACGCCTCACCAGGCGATCCTCGAGAAGTTCACAGGGCAGGACGGCTAGACTGGTGCCGGCTACTCGGCGTTGCACAGTTGCGATACTACCGGCCACACTTTGGTAACACTTTGAGAAGATGCTGACGCATTGGTTGCAGAAGCCCATGCTGGTGCACGGCAGGGCTTGTGCAGGCCGAAACATCTCGGGTCCCGATATGCCCAAGCACGCAGAGCGAACGCTGATTTCTTACGTTACTGGAAAGGCTTGCGGTGTCTTTGCCGCAGCGATCGCCAGCTTTGCAATGGCGGTTCCGCTGGCTGTGGAGGCCGTCGCGCAGGACCGACCATTCTACGATCAGGCAGATCCGTATGGTGATTCGCAGCGGCAGGCTCCGGCCAGTCTCGGGGCGAGACGACCGGACGATTCCTACCGCCCACCTCAGGACTATACTGCGCCATCGGGTGGCTTTGGGCAGCAAGCCGGGCCGGATGGTCGGCCGGTCGATCAGTCCCGGACCTATGCGCCGCCGCCAGCGGCGGCCGGTTCGGGGGGCTATGCCGGAGCATCGGGATACGATCCGCGCTACAGCCAGCCCAGCGGCCAGTACGGTGCTGGAGCGCCGCCAGCTCAGCCCGGATACGGCTCAACGGCTCAGAACGATGCCTGGCGTGGCGGTGGCGATGCCGCCGGTCGTCGCGGCGGGGTCTATCGGCCAGACGATGCGCCGGAAACCTACAATGATCCGCGTGGGGGTGGCGATCCGCGTTTTGGCAATGATCCCCGTTACGGCAGCGGCCCAACTCCGGGCTTCCAACCGCAGCCTCAGCCCGGCTACGCCGCGCCGGGAAGTGGATACGGCGAGCCCAATGCTTCGTCGCCGTCCGATAAGGGGTTTGCGCGCCCGTATGGCCAACCTGATGGCCAACCCGATGGCCGGGGCGGCCCGCCGGGCGAGCGTTACGGCGCCAACGATCAGCAGCGCTGGGACGACCGCGACCGGAGAGGCTCGGGCACCTACTCGCGGAACGAGGTGGTCGACACCGGGCATCGCTTCTTCGGCTCGATCAGTCAGGGATTGGCGCGGGCGGTCGAGCGCGTCTTCCGCAGCCAGGGTCGACCAAACGGCTATATTCTGGGCGAAGATGCAGGCGGCGCTTTCGTGGCGGGGCTGCGCTACGGCGAGGGCATGCTCTACACCAAGGATGTCGGCAATCATGGCGTGTTCTGGCAAGGGCCGTCGCTCGGCTACGATTTCGGCGGCGAGGGCTCCAAGGCGATGGTGCTCGTCTACAATCTCAGGGATCCCGCTGATATCTACGAGCGTTTCGGGGGCGTTCAGGGAGCGGCGTATGTGATCGGCGGCGTCAGTGTGCAGTTTCAGACGCACGGGCATGTCACACTAGCGGTTATAAGATCGGGAGTTGGATTGCGGTTGGGGGCCAACGTCGGCTATCTGAAGTACACTCGCAGGCCAACCTGGAACCCGTTCTAGAGGCGTCCCGGCTGAAGTGAATTTGCCGTAACGCCTCTAATTGCTGATTTCGAGTGCGATTCAACCCGTCGGTGGTTCCGCCTTGGTGGTGCCATCCTGGACGATCGCACTCCGGGCGGTCTGCACTGCGTCGAGCCGGTCTGGCAGACGTCGTGGTCCGAGGCGACAGCCGTCGGATACTCGATACGTCCGCAGCGCCGTCTGGTCGCATCAGGCTCGATCTCCAGAACGAACGGGAAGCGCCACCTTGTTCACGCTCCAATCCCTGATGCTGGTGGCGCTGGGCGTGCTTTTTTCGGCGCTGATCGCCGTCACGATCCTGCCGGTATACCGGGGGCGTGTTCGACGCCTGACAAGCGACGAGATCCGGCGGTCGGTGCCGCTGACCGAGGCGGAAATTCGCGCGGACACGGACAAGTTGCGCGCGCAGTTCGCCATTCGCGTCCACAAGCTCGAGGCCGAGAGCGAGCAGCAGAAGCTGTCTGCGGCCCGGCAGCGGATCGAGATGAACCGCCGGGACGCCAAGGTCACCGAGTTGCAGGACGAGATCGACCGCATCAGGGCCGCTCTGGAGGAAAACGTCAACGCGCGGCGGGTGCTCGAGCACACAGTGACAGACCGGCTGCCGCGGCTCGAGCAGCAGCTCGAGAGTGCACGCACCATGATCAGCGAGCGCGACGACGAGTTGGGAGGGCTCAGATCTCAGACCAATCGCAGCGTCCGCGCACTCGACGAGGCCCTGCAGATCAACGCTCAGCAGCGCGCGGAGCTGGAGCGATTGAGCTCGTCGCACGCCGCGCGTATGCCATTGCCGCGCGAGACGATCGCGGAGGCGAAATTCGACGGCGAGCTGGCGCTGCGTTCGGAGATCGAGGCGTTGCGCGCCAAGACGCGGGAGCAGGCGAGCCAACTCCAGCGGTTGCAGAGCCGAGTCGATGGCGAGGCTTCTGGGGCCAGTCCCGACGTCGAGCAACTCCGGCGCGAGCTGGCCGAGGCGGAGGCTGCGGCAAGGGCTGCGCGGGAGGCAGCGCAGGCTGGCGGTTTCGATCGCGCGGCAGCGGAGGCCCAGGCGAAGGCGTACATTGGGCGCATCGACGAGCAGGCAGCCGAGATCGTGCGGCTCAACGCGGCGCTTTCAGTCTTCGAGGGTGGTGGCGAAGGTGCCGATCTGCGGGGCGTTGGACAGGGCAGCAGGCTGGCGGCCAAGGCGCGGATCAGCGCGATGCAAACGCAGCTCACGCAGCAGACCGAGACGATCCAGAGATTGCGATCAGAGCTAGCGGCCAGCAACGAACGGCTGGCGCGGCAGGCGGCACATTACATGGAGGAGATGCGGCGGCTCGGGGCTGGGACCGTCCCGACGACGATCGATCCGCGCCGCGGCCGCGATGGACCGCGCAGAGGCCTCGCCGATCGGATCAGTCAGACGTCGCGGCCGTCGATTTCCGCGTCCGGTGGTGCTGCTGGGGAAGCCGACGGCACCGGGCCGCTCGTCGGCCGGATCAGCGATCATATCAAGTCGCTTTCCGAGCCGGCGCCGCTCGGTGTTGCAGCCGACCGCGGGGCGGTGGACGGTACGACGAGCGAGAACGGTGGCGTTCAGGCGTCATCTACATCCGCTCCTGTAGACAGCGACGCCATCGAGCCACCCAAGCGCAGGATGCGGCTGCTCGAACGGATAGCCAGCGCCGGGAAAGGGTAGACGGGCAGCGGCGGGGCGAAAACCGGGCGGCGGAGCCGACGGGGGAGCGAGTGACAGCGTACAGTCTGGCATCTACTCTCCGCTCGAATTTCATCCGTGGCACGCCCAATCCCAGATCGAACCCATGACCCTGCCCAACTCGAGCGCCCATCCGATCACCGTGGAGGTGGTTCGCAACGCCGTCGTCGCCTATGCCGACGAGATGGCAATGGCGCTGTGCAAGTCCGCCTACAACATGATGATCTACGAGGTCCGCGACTTCTGCTGCGGCCTGATCGACCTGCAGGGCCGCATGATCTCGCAGAACCGTGGCGGTCTGCCGATCTTCCTGGCTGACCTCGGCGTCGCGGTCGAGGACGGCATCGCGCGTTATGGCCTGGACGGCTTCGAGCCCGGCGACGTCATGATCATGAACCACGCAGGCGTGTGCGGGCAGCACCTCAACAACGTGGTGCTCTACGCGCCATGCTTCGTGGACGGGGCGCTCGTCGCGTTCGCCGCTTCCCGTGCGCACTGGGTCGATATCGGCGGCATGAGGATCGGCTTTGGATCATATGCCACGAGCGAAGTCTTCGCCGAGGGCATTCAGATGCGCTCGCTCAAGATCTTCGAGGCGGGCCGCCGCAACGACACGCTGTGGCAGATCATTCGCGACAACACGCGCTTTCCCGACGCCGCACTCGGCGACATGCGCGCGCAGATCGCCTGCTGCCAGCTCGGCTCCCGGCGCTATGGCGAATTGGTCGGGCGCTATGGCCGGGCGACCGTCGAGCAGGCGATCGGGAGCATCTGGGAGCAGGCGGATGCAAAGGTGCGCGCTGTCGTGGAAAAGATGCCCGACGGCACCTATGCAGCTGAGAGCTTCCTGGACAACGATGGTCGCTCGAGCGAGCCGGTGCGCGTTAAGGTGACGGTGTCGGTCGCGGGCTCGAAGCTGTCGGTCGATTTCTCGGAGATGAACCCTCAGACGCCGGGGCCGCTCAACTCGGGTCTTTCGGGTGGCGTTGCAGCGGCGCGGGTCGCGTTCAAGGCGCTCACCTCGCCCGAACTCGATGTCAACGAGGGGTGCTTTCGCGCGCTCGAAGTCATCAGCCCCGAGGGAACGATCGTCAACGCACGGCCGCCGGCCGCGATCGGGCTGTGGAGCATCGCGCTGCCGACCGTGATCGACACAATTCTCAAGGCGCTTGCACCCGCGTTACCCGACGTGATCCCAGCCGCGCACAAGGGCGACATGGGCGGCTGCTCGTTCTACGGCTACCGCGCGGATGGCTCGCGATTCCTGCTCATGAACATCTTCGGTGGCGGCTGGGGCGGACGACCGGGCGAGGACGGCGAGGACGCGAGCGTTTCGGTCTGTCAGGGCGACGTGCGCAACTCGCCTGTCGAGCTTCAGGAGATCCGATATCCCGTGCTGGTCGAGGAGCATGCGCTGCGCGAGGGTTCGGGCGGGGCCGGCAAATATCGTGGCGGCCTCGGCGTGCGGCTCACCTATCGCGTCGAGGTGCCGTGCCAGGTGACGATCAACTGCGAGCGCACGGTATGTCCGCCTTGGGGCGTCGCGGGTGGAGAGCCGGGGGCGCCCAATACTGCTGTGATAAAGCCTCCGGACGGGGCACCGCGCGTCGTGTTGAAAGGAACCGAGATCGGCCTTGCTGCCGGCGACGTCGTGACGTTCGAGACGGCGGGCGGCGGCGGCTACGGTGACCCGCGGGAGCGCTCGGCCACAGATGTCGAAAGCGATCGGCGGCAGGGCTTCGTCGCGTAGGTCGTCGAGGTCGCACCGAGCCGGCGGCTCGAAGAAGCGGAGCCCGCGAGTTTCCCCGCGGCCTCCGGTATCGACGGCGATACGATTTCTATAGATTGAAGTCGTTCTGCGTCAGCGCGACGTTGCCGTTCATTTCCATGTGGAACTCTGCATCGCCCAGGTTGTCGATGTTGCCTTGCACGATCGTCTTGCCGGCCGCCGCGTCGTAGTAGGACGTGACCTGGCCCGCCTCGAGCGCCTTGTTGGGATCGTAGGCGACATACTGGAAGTCCTGGTTGCCCGCCGCGCCGACGTTGGCGTCGATGCCCGACAGGTCGATCTTGTCCGATCCCTGCTGGAAGTCCAGGATCGTGTCGTACTGGCCGACGGCGTTCACGGATTCGGCGACGTCACCGTACTTGTAGGTGTCGGCACCCTGCCCACCCGTGAGCTGATCTGCCCCGAGACCGCCGGTCAGTATGTCGTTGCCGCGACCGCCGTCGAGGATGTCGTTGCCGGCGCCGCCGTCAAGCTGATCGCGGCCACGTCCGCCGTTCATGCTGTCGTTGCCACGTCCGCCGTTCATGACGTCGTCGCCGCGTCCGCCGTTCATCTGGTCGTTGCCGCGTCCGCCGAACATGCGGTCGTTGCCCTGGTCGCCGTTCATGCTGTCGTTGCCACGTCCGCCGTTC
>CAMAYR010000224.1 GCA_945862355.1 Devosia equisanguinis
TGCGAGGTTGTCGTGTCGGTGTCCGACTGCACGATCTCGAAGCTTCGCATCCCATCACCTGCCGAGTGAGCCGCCCTCGACAAGAGAAATAGCTGATTCGCAAACCAACCCAGACCCTTACGCCATCACCACCGGATCGGAGTTACGGAAGCAGGCGTTAGTGTAAAATAGCCTTTGGAAATGGAGACGATTAGACGATCTCGATCAACATTGACGCTGGACAACATCCACCCCACTTCCGCTGGCCGACAAGCAGGGGCGTGGCGAGCACGGCGGCCGTAACGACATGCCACGGCATGAGCCTATTTCATCCCGGCACCGTCGCAACGCTCGGCGTTGTTGTCGCGCCCATCGCTTGGCGAGGAACATTTCCCTAGCGAGGGGGATGGAGCCCTTTCGGAGAATTGACCGTGCTGATCTGGATCAGTGCAAAGCTCATGCAAGGCTGCGCACTCCATAAGTGAAGGCTGTGTGGTCGGCATCTGCGAACCAGAAAATGGAGCACGCAACATGAATACGATTCGCGCGACGGAGCACCTGCAGCAGGCGCTCTCCATGGAGTTGGCCGCGATCCATCAGTATATGCTGCACTCGCATGTGCTGGATGATTGGAGCATCGCAGGGCTGGCGGCCAAGATGCGCGAGGAAATGAGCGAGGAGCAGGCCCATGCGGATGCGTTCGCGCGCCGGATCATCTTCCTCAAAGGCGATCCTGTTATGAAGGCCGCGAAGACGCCGGTTCGCGCTACCTCGCTCGAGCACCTGTTCCAGACCGACCTCAGTGACGAGCGGGAGGCGATCAAGTTCTATTCGACCGCGTCCAGGGATGCGGGTGAAGCCGGTGATATCGGGACACGCAAGCTGTTCGAGGGCACGGTGCTAGACGAGGAGGGGCACATGTCTTGGCTCGAGGCTCAACTGTCGCTGATCAAGAAGATCGGAGAGCCGGCGTATGTCGCCCATCACCTGGGCAACGCCCATTGCCAGACAATAGCGCAGATCTCGTAGTCGCTCTGTCCACCGGAAGGGGTGCAACGCCTCAATGACGACGGCTCACGCTCTTCATGGCGCGCGCAGGCGACATCGACGGCTTGTGACCCACTTTCGCTATCGTCGAACTAGACGCGCTCTTCTGGGGCCGCATGAATCGGGCCTCTATGCTGACGGGCGACGCTTGGGGGCGACGATCCCAGGGTGAAGGCGCATCACCGGCAAGACAGGCTCCTTCAGACAGGCTCCTTCAACCTCCCGAGCATGTGCGGGCCCGCCCAGTGCCCATGATGGACCACACAGCATCCGGCGCGTCTCACAGGCGTGGTGAACAGCGCTTGAATTCTCCGTAGACGTGCATCCGACTGCAGTGAGTACATTCCGATGCTGACCATCGTCGTGCACTAGCCGATAACGTTCTGGGTAGGGCGCGCAGCCTCCCGCGGCGCTCGCATTCTGCGGGGGCAGCCAACGTTGCTCTCGATCAGAAAGGCCAGTGATCATGTCGCTACCGAGCATCGCACCTGCGACCGAGTCCGCGCCGATCGGCAATACCACTTCAACCGGCTCGCCGCAGGAGATCATCATCTACAGCCACTCCACGCTCCTCTACTGGTGGCCGGCATGGGTCGTGGGCTACGCTATAGCTCTGATCAACGCTGCGCAGGCCCGCTTCACAGGGTCAGCCGGCGGAAGCGCGTCCAGCTCGGCCCTCGGTCTCACTTTCATCGTGGTGCTGCTGCTCTTGATTGTCTTTACCAACGTGCGGATGCGGGGCGTCAATTCAGTCGTCGCCCTTCTGGGTGTATCATTGGCGACGGTGCTACTGGCATGGCTCGGCTGGTGGGATGATATAGCGGCACTCATTCCTTATCTGTTCGTCCAGATGAACATCGGCTTCTACCTCGTCTTCTCGACTGGCTTGATGGTCATCTGGCTCATCATGTTCTTCGTCTTCGACCGCTTGACCTATTGGCGGATCAGACCCGGTCAGCTGACCGAGGAGCATGTTGTCGGAGGAGGCGCGGAGAGCTTCGATACCAACGGGATGCGTTTTCAACGGCTGAATGCCGACTTCTTTCGCGGAGTGCTGGGTCTCGGCGCCGGCGACTTGACGATAACGACGGCAACTGAACGCGACGCCCCGATCCATATTCCCAACGTCATGTTCGTAGCCAGCAAGGTGCATGCGGTCGAGAAACTCATCGCCGTCAAACCAGAACGGACCAGTTGATTCGTGAGACGTGTCGACGCAAGTCGAGGCACGCGATCCGCTGCAACCTCGCTGGGCTTCGGCAGCAGTACGGCCGCCATCAGGCGGGTAATCAAAATCCCGAGATCCCAGGGCGCAAAATGGCTGCGACGGAGACCGCGACTGAGCCACTCTTCATTCTTGCCACGAACGCCGGCTCTTCGAGCATCCGCTACGCGCTGTTCGACGCAGTGGACCCACCCGCGCGCAGTAGAGGTGGAAAGTTGGAGCTGGCGAGCGTGACGCGAGCCGATATAGCGCTGGCAAGGGGCATTGGTCCCGTCGACTTGTCACCCTCGGTAACGGCTGGCGATGTCCGGTCGCAGACCGCTCACTTTTTCGATGAGCTCGAGGCGCTGCCTGAGTTTGCGTCGGTGAAGGCCGTCGGTCATCGGATCGTCCATGGCATGCAGCACAGCGCGCCAGAATTGGTCACACCTGAATTGATCGCCGATCTCGGGAGGACCGTTCCCTTCGATCCACAACATCTTCCGCTCGAAATCGGGTTGATGGAGATCATCGCGGAACGGCATCCTGCAATGCTGCAGGTCGCCTGCTTCGACACCGCGTTCCATCGGACGATGCCGCGTGTCGCAAGCGTCTTGCCGATCCCGCGCCGTTATGAGGCGGCCGGCGTCCGTCGCTACGGGTTCCATGGGCTGTCGTACGAATTCTTGATGCAAGAACTCGTCCGGCTCGGCGTACCCTCTGCTACACGCGGGCGCGTGATACTCGCGCATCTCGGCAACGGCGCCAGCCTGGCCGCCATTCGCGATGGTCAATGCATCGACACCAGCATGGGCTTTACGCCAGCGTCTGGTCTCGTCATGGGGACGCGCTCGGGAGATCTCGATCCAGGCGTGATCTCCTATCTTGCGCGTGCGGACGGCATGAGCGTCGGCCAGTTCGAGACGATGACGAATGAAGCATCCGGTCTCCTCGGCGTTTCCGAGAGCAGCGCCGACATGCGCGAGCTTCTGGCCCGCGAAGCCATGGACGTGCGTGCGGCCGAGGCGATTGCGCTGTTCTGCTATCAGACCAGAAAATGGATCGGTGCATTCTCTGCAGCACTTGGTGGACTGGATACGCTCGTCTTCGCGGGCGGGATCGGCGAGAATCTTCCGACGATCCGGCGTAGGATCTGCGAGGAGTTGGGCTATCTCGGTGTTTCCCTCGCTAAGGAACACAACGCGGCCAATGCGCAATGCATCTCGGCTGATGAGGCGCAGGTCGGCGTCTACGTCATTCCCACTGATGAAGAGCTGGTAATCGCACAATCCGTCATGCGGCTGATTGCGAAGGATGCGCCCACTGGTAAGGCGCACGCGACGGATCAGATGTCGAGCCGCCGGCACGCGACATGAGTGCCTTCCAATTGAAGCGCATCGGCGTCCTCATGGTACCTGAGCCAGGCAATCCTCACGAGATCGAAGGTGTTCTCAATCCCGGCGCCGCGCGGGGCCGCGACGGCCACCTCTATCTGTTTCCCAGACTAGTCGGGCGGGGCAACCATTCCCGCATCGGCATTGCACGTGTCCGCTTCAATGCGGCCGGCGACCCGGTCGGTGTCGACCGGCTCGGGATCGCCCTCGAGCCCCAAGAGCCGTTCGAGATGCGCAAGGACGGGACCGGCGGTTGCGAAGATCCCCGCGTCACGTTCGTCGAGCCGCTCGATCGCTACGTCATGGCCTACACCGCATTCTCATCGGAAGGTCCGAGGATTGCGTTGGCTATTTCCGATGACTTGTTCCGGTGGGAGCGACTGGGCTTGGCGACGTTCCAGGACTACCGGGGCATCTCATTCGAGGGCGTCGACAATAAGGATGCAAGCGTTTTGCCCGTTGCCATCCCCGATCCATCCGGGCAGCTGTCCATGGCAATCCTGCAGCGCCGTTGTTTCCCGGCACCCGGCCTGAGGAGGTCGTGGGCCAGCCCAGTCCCCGGCGCATCGATTACGATCACGAGAGCATCTGGATTTCGTATTGCTCGACAGACATGGCGGCATGCGCGCCGCTCCATCTGTGCCATTTCGGACGACATCATCGACTTGCCAGGCCGGTCGCCGACTGGGAGCAGCTCAAGATCGGTGGCGGAACGCCGCCCATATTGACGCGGCACGGCTGGCTGACCGTCTATCACGGTGTCAGCGAGCTGGTCGTACCGAAGGGAGCCCCACGGGAGATGTGCTATTCGGCCGGTGTGCTTATTCTATCGCACGAGTTTCCTCAGGTCATTCGCTACCGTTCCGCCGAGCCCGTCTTGAAGCCTGAGCTGCTTCTCGAGCGCGAAGGCGTTGTCGCCAACGTCGTATTTCCAACGGCGGTGGATCGGCGCACCGACATCGGTCAGAGCGACCGTATCGACGTTTACTACGGAATGGCCGACCAGCGGATCGGCGTGGCGCGGCTCGATGTGCCCGAGCACCTCCCGGCGTCGGCTGAGAGCGATCCATCAGACGCGAGGCGAGATTGATGAGCAAGCGGATGACGAAGGCACGCGGCGTGGATTCGGCGGTGCTCGGCCTCATGGATGGCTATTGGCGCGCGGCCAACTATTTGTCGGTGGGCCAGATCTATCTCTACGACAATCCGCTTTTGCGGCGGCCACTGTCACTCGCGGATGTCAAGCCAAGGCTGCTTGGACATTGGGGCACGACGCCGGGGCTCAACTTCATCTACGTTCATTTGAACCGCATCATCAAACAGTACGATTTGAGTATCCTGAATATCACCGGGCCTGGCCATGGAGGCCCCGGCATCGTTGCGAACGCGTACCTGGAAGGGACCTACAGCGAGGTCTACCCCCACGTGTCCAAGGATGTCGAGGGACTCCGGGAGCTGTTCAAGCAGTTCTCGTTTCCCGGCGGAATTCCAAGCCACGTCGGGGCGGAAACGCCGGGCTCCATTCATGAAGGCGGTGAGCTTGGATACTCGCTTTCGCACGCGTTCGGCGCAGCGTTCGACAACCCAGACCTGATCGTCGCCTGCGTCGTCGGCGACGGCGAGGCGGAGACCGGACCGCTCGCGACGAGCTGGCACTCGAACAAGTTCCTCAATCCCGTTCACGACGCTGCGGTGCTGCCCATTCTTCACCTGAATGGCTACAAGATCGCCGGGCCGACCGTGCTCGCACGCATCCCTCATGGTGAGCTGGACGCCTTGTTGTCCGGTTATGGCTACAAGGCATACTTCGTCGAGGGCGAAAGCCCCATGACGATGCATCGGCTGATGGCTGATGCATTGGATGCGATCGTCGGTGATATCCGGAACATCCAGGCGGATGCGCGCAACAACGGCTATCGCCAGCGCCCCCGCTGGCCAATGCTGGTGTTGCGCTCTCCCAAAGGATGGACCGGGCCGAAGTCGGTCGATGGCAGGAAGACGGAAGGCTCATTCCGCTCGCATCAGGTTCCGATGGGCGACATGGCCCGGCCCGGGCACCTCCAGATCTTGTCGGATTGGATGAAGAGCTATCGTGCCGGCGAGCTTTTTGATCAAGCTGGCCGCCTTCGGCCGGAACTGGCGGCATTGGCCCCCACGGGCAATCGGCGCATGAGTGCCAATCCGCATGCCAATGGCGGTGCCTTGTTGTGTGATCTCGTGTTGCCGGATTTTCGCGAGACGGCGGTGGCAATCCCAGCTCCCGGTTCGATGACGGCGGAGGCGACACGGGTGCAAGGAGAGTTCATACGAGAGGTTGTGAGGCTCAATCCCGACAGTTTTCGGGTTTTCTCCCCGGATGAAACTACATCAAACCGATGGGATGCGGTGTTCGAGGTCACGAACCGTTGCTCGACGGGTGAGATTTTCGACAGCGATGATCATGTCTCGCCGTCGGGACGCGTCATGGAGATGCTGAGCGAGCATCAGTGCGAGGGCTGGTTGGAGGGCTATCTCCTCACAGGACGCCACGGGTTCTTCTCATGCTACGAGGCGTTCATTCATATTGTCGACTCGATGTTCAACCAGCACGCTAAATGGCTGAAGGTCTCGCGCGGCATTCCGTGGCGCCGGCCCATCGCCTCGCTCAATTACCTGCTCACATCTCACGTCTGGCGACAGGACCACAATGGCTTCAGCCATCAGGATCCCGGGTTCATCGATCACGTCGTGACGAAAACGGCAGATGTCGTCCGCGTCTATCTCCCCCCCGATGCGAACACATTGCTTTCGGTCACGGACCATTGCTTGCGCAGCCGGGACTACGTCAACGTCATCATTGCAGGCAAGCACCCAGCGCCACAGTGGCTGTCGATCGTCGAGGCGATTGCTCATTGCACGGCGGGTATCGGTATCTGGTCGTGGGCAAGCCGCGAGCATGGCGGTGAGCCGGACATTGTCATGGCCTGCTGTGGCGACGTGCCCACCCAGGAAACTCTGGCAGCCGTTGAGATGCTGGAAGCGCATCTGCCCGATCTGAAGATCCGCGTGATCAACGTCGTCGACCTCATGAAACTGCAGTTGCAGGGGGAGCATCCTCACGCGCTGGCCGATGCCGATTTCGATGCGCTGTTCACCCGCGACAAACCCATCATCTTCGCATTCCACGGCTATCCGGGCCTCGTGCATCGCCTCACATATCGCCGTACCAATCAGCGCAACCTCATCGTGCACGGCTATCGCGATGAGGGAACCACGACGACACCGTTCGACCTCGTCGTCATGAACGAGCTGGATCGCTTTCATCTGGCCCTGTCCGCGATCGCGAGCCTGCCCGCGTTGGGGCGCGACGGCAGCGCCGCCAAGGCCGCCTTCCGTTCGAAGATCGCCGCTCACAAAAGCTATGTCGATCTGCATGGCGAGGACATGCCCGAAATACGAAACTGGAAGTGGAGCCCGGTTGCATGAGTACTGGTTCGAAGATGTTTGCTCGCGATTATCTCGTGCGACACGGTGAAACGGCGTGGTTGTTGACGGGGCGTCTTACCGGCCGCACCGACCTGGCATTGACGACTCGCGGTGAGAACGACGCCAGAAGATTGGCTTCTGTCTTGGAGGACGTGCAATTTACACGCCTTTCTGATTTCCAACCCGTCCGATGCGAATAGCCGGATCGCGCTCAACCCCTGGGTTGGCGTACTGCGCACGTATGGCGACGGTACCACGCAACCGTGCACTCGCGAGGAGGCGTTCGCCCTGGCGGATGCGCTCACACATCTCGGGTACCCCCACCTAGCGATCGTGCCGCTAGTCTCATTCGAGCTGCTGCAGCGACCTGAGAATGTTATTGCCGGGCATCTCACTTGGAACCAGTACCGCCCGGCCGAACGACCGACCGAGATCGAGATTTTCCACCACAAAACAGGTGCTCGCATATGGCACCCGCTGGAGCTTCAGGCCGAGGACGAGCAAGGCAATTTCGTGGCGCGCCGTCTGTATCCCGAGCTTGAAGATCGCCTAGCGGCGCTGCCGCGCCTGGGCGTGCCTATCGTGATGATGATACCGCAGAGGGGCGCCAAAGGCCCGGATGGCCAGCGCCAGCCGAGGCTGATCAGTGAGAGTTATGTCGAGCACTTGGTACAACGTGCTCGGGTCCACGCTGGCTTGTTGCCGCATGTCACGCTCGCGGTCTGCCGACACGGCGGCATGACGCTGCTTGGCGACGCCAACCTGACCGAGCCACAGATCATGGCATTGGCCGGCCACGTGACGCCGGCGGCAGCTCGCATCTACGTCAAGCGAACGGAGGTGCAGCGACTTGGAGCGGCGCGGCAGCGGCGCGATTTCATCGAGCAAGAGGCGGCCCGCCGAGAACGGAAGAGCGACAAGACTGGGAATCGCGGGTCGAAGTAGACTGGGAACGGAACGGTTCGTTCTCACTTGTTCCAGGCTAAATCGTTGAAATATTTGGCTGGGGCGGAAGGGATCGAACCTTCGCATGACGGAATCAAAATCCGTTGCCTTACCGCTTGGCTACGCCCCATGATGCGAATATGCGACACGAAGTGCCGTCCGTGACGCATCGCATCGAGCCGTCGCGGACGCGGCGGAACATAGTCGTAGTGCGCGCGCCGGGCAAGGTCGGTCTTGATTACCCCCAGGGCAATCGCATGAGTCCGTGAGTGACAAGGCGAGAGATTGCTGAATCTATGCAGGTCCCTCTGATTCGCGATGGGGACTGCCATGGCCGATGCTCAATCTCAGGCCGACCGGGCCTATGATCAAGTCGTTGAGTGGCTGCAGCA
>CAMAYR010000225.1 GCA_945862355.1 Devosia equisanguinis
CGCCAGCGTCGCAGTGCCAGCCGCCGGGGCGTGTCGCCCCCGCGAAGTGCGAAGCCTGCGCGCTTTCGCCCTTCTGCCACCGGCCACCCCGATCCAGCCACTTGCAAAGCAGCCAGCCGAACGGTGCGCAAAGTCACCGATTCAGGTTAAAGGATGGACGGTTCATCGAGGTGTCTGTTCAGCAGATCGGAAATGATGGATGGGTCGAAGTATATCGCGACGTGACGAGCAGCCGCCACAAGACCGAGAGAATTCAGTATCTCGCGAGGCACGACGGCTTAACGGGGCTTCTTAACCGCCATGAGTTCGTCGCTCAGGTCGACGCGATGCTCAATTCCGCGCCAGAGGGAAAATTCGTATCCGTAGTTTTTATTGATCTTGATGAGTTCAAATCCGTCAACGACACGCTGGGCCACGCCATAGGCGATGGACTGCTAGCGACGGTAGCTGAACGACTGAGGCGGTCTGTGAGGGCAAGCGACCTCGTGGCTCGCCTGGGGGGGGACGAGTTCGCAATTGCCTGCCTTTCCGACGGCGATGAAAACGGAGCGAAGGTTCTCGCTGGTCGACTTGTTGAAGACTTGAAGGCGCCATATGAGATCAAGGGGTACTCGGTTTCGATTTCCGCAAGCATCGGTGTGAGGAGGTCTAGCGCGAATGAATTGAACGCAGAACAACTCCTGCGAGATGCCGACCTTGCAATGTATCGAATCAAGTCCGAGGGCCGGTGCGGATACCGTATGTTCGAGGCGGGTATGCACGATGAGCTACAGCAGCGGCACATGCTGGAACGCGATCTGCGTTTGGCCATCGCTGACGGCCAGCTCGAGATGCACTATCAGCCACTGGTGTCTGCGTTGGATGACCGGATCATCGCCTGCGAGGCCCTGGCACGCTGGAAACATCCTGAGAAAGGTTACATTCCTCCCCTCAAGTTCATTCCGCTGGCGGAAGAGAACGGCCTTATCCACGAGATCGGGAGGTGGGCTCTGAAGACGGCATGCCTGGAGGCAACTCTGTGGCCGTCGCACATCGCTGTTTCTGTCAACGTCTCGTCGCGGCAATTCGGGTCGGGTACACTGCCTTTGGACGTGCAGGCGGCTTTGACAGAGTCTGGCCTGGAGCCGGGGCGTTTGCAACTCGAGATCACAGAATCCATACTGATGGGTGATGTCGAAGCGGCGATCGAAGTTCTGCGCAACCTACGCAGCCTCGGTGTCAAGATCTCGATGGATGACTTTGGCACGGGCTACTCTTCACTCAGCTATCTGGTTCGCTTCCCGTTCGACAAGCTCAAAATCGACAAGAGCTTCGTGGACAACATGGACACTCGTTCCGAGCCGGAGGTGATCATCCGGGCCATCATTCAGCTCGCGCGAACACTTGGCATCAGCACGACAGCGGAAGGTGTCGAAACGCTGCAGCAGAAAATGGCGCTTCGCAGCATGGGGTGCGAGGAAATGCAAGGCTATTTCTTCAGCAAGCCACTTCCCGCCGAGCGGATCCGTGCTCTTGTAGAGATGGGTCGACAATGCGCTGCCGCGGCGTAGAGCAGCAATCGTCCAGCAACGCGACGCCTACCAATCACGGCTTCGAGCGCACGCAATATTGGGAATGAGAGAAACAATGCTTGCAGCCAGCAATGAGGCGATTGTGCCTTCGCCCACCGGCTTTGATCACCCCGCCACGGAGGTTCGCAAGCATGACCGCTTGCGCGTCCGGGAGGCCGCGATCATCTATTACCGCAAGACATTCCAGAGCGTGGTGATCGTCGACGTGTCGAAAGGCGGAGTTGCGCTGGAGGGGGCTGGAGGTCTGTTCACCGGGGATCGGGTCAACATAACGACCCTCAGCGGTAACAGCGTCCCGGGTGTCGTACGATGGTGGCTTGCCGGTCGGTGTGGGATCCAATTCGACGAGGAATTGGACGAGCGCGCGCCGTTCTGGAGGGACGTGACAAGCCGGTGCGACCGGGATCATGCGAGAATGCACGCCTACGCGAAGCCGCTATGGTCCTGCGGACCGTGACGAGGATTGAGCGACATGCAGGTCACATTGGATGGCAACCAGGTCCTCATTGGTGACGATGAGATCAGAGCCGACGCATTATTGGTCACGCCATTCTGGCACTTTGCGGGAGCGGTCGTGCTGCTCGCAATCGCCGTCTGGCTGTACTTTCTGGTTGCAACAGGGCACGAGGTTCAGTGGTGGGACGGGCCCAGGGCTATCGCATATGACTCAGCCTGCCCAGCATCTCCAGCATGATGTCGTGGTTCCAGCCGGCGCTTTTCAGCTTGGTCGTCAGTGAGCCCTTGCTCGGATCGAGGCGCGCGACGTCGAGGGCGCGGCGGCGGAGCACGGAGATGTTTGCCGGTCCGTGATCCCGGCGGTTGCGCGCGGCGTCCTCGCCGAACGACACGTCGATCTGCCAGTGCGCACGCGCCGTCTCCAAGAGTTTCGCGGGCGAAAGCCTCTTCGACAGCGCGAAGATGCGCACGTCGGTCGTAATCTCGCCGCCGATCTCGCGTGTTGCGGTGACGCGGCCGAATGCCTTCAGGCCCGGGAACTCGTGATGCTCGGCCAGTCCCTTCGCCTCGACGACAACGCCGACGCGCGTCTCGATGCGCCCGTGCCCCTTCGTCTCGGTCTTGGCCGTCGGGAGCTGCTTTGCTCCGGCCTATGCGGAATACGACGCAAAGCGGACAGTGAATCCGAGGCAAGCCGGACAGTAATCCGATGATGCCGGACAGCTGGCGAGCGCCGGCTGATAGCGCCACCCATCGACGATCGAATCACCTGATCGCTGGCTCTCAACACAGAGGGCTCAGCGATGCCGGCGGAGAGATTGTCGATGCGGAAAGTGCGCGAGGTGCTTCGTCTGAAGCACGCACTCGGAATGAGCTATCGTAAGATCAGCGAGGCGACGGGCGTCGGCAAGACGCAGGCGGCGGAGTATGTGCGCCGCGCCGAGGTTGCCGGCATCGGCTGGCCGGTGCCTGATGGGATCGACGACGCGGGGCTCAATCTGCGCCTGTTTCCCGTTCTGGGCGACAGCACGCATGTTCGCCCGGCCATCGACTGGCCGAAGATCCAGAACGAGCTGAAGCGGCGCGGCGTGACGTTGCTGCTGTTGTGGCAGGAGCATCTGGCGGGCGAGAAGCTGTTCGTCGATTGGGCCGGCGACACGATCGGCGTGTTCGATCCGGCAACGGGCGAAGAGCACCGCGCGCGCATTTTCGTCGCCGCCCTCGGCGCGTCGAACTACACCTACGCCGAGGCGCGCTGGACCGAGACGCTGCCCGACTGGATCGGCGCTCACGTCAATATGTTCGCGGCGCTCGACGGCGTGCCGCAGGCGCTGGTTCCCGACAATCTGAAAGCCGGCATAACCAAGCCGTCGCGCTACGAGCCCGGCATCAATCGCACCTATCAGGACCTCGCCGATCACTACGATTGCGTCGTGCTGCCGACGCGCATCGTCAAACCGCGCGACAAAGCCAAGGTCGAGGTCGCCGTGCAGATCGTCGAGCGCTTCGTGCTGGCGAAGCTGCGCAACACGACGTTCTTCTCGCTGGCCGAGTTGAACATCGCGATCCGGGATTGCGTCGCCGCGATCAATGCCAAGGTGATGCGGCGCGTCGGCAAAAGCCGGATCGAGCTGCTGGAGACGCTGGAGCGGCCGGCGCTGAAGGCGCTGCCGGGTGAGCCCTATGCCTATGCCGAATGGAAGCGGGCCCGCGTTGCCCCCGACTACCACGTCGAGATCGACGACCACTTCTACTCGGTGCCCTCGAAGTTGATCCGCGAGATCGTCGAGGCCCGCATCACCAGTGCGACGGTCGAGATCTTCCACAAGGGCGGGCGGATTGCGAGCCATGCGTTCTCGGCCGTCCGCAACCGCCACACGACAATCACGGAGCATATGCCGAGCGCGCACCGCCGCTACGCGGAATGGACGCCGGCGAAGATGATGTGCGAGGCCACCAAGATCGGCCCGGCAACGGTTGCTCTGTTCGAGGCGATCATGAAAGCCAAGCCGCATCCCGAGCAGGGCTTCCGCTCGTGCCTGGGCATCATCAGCCTCGTGAAGACCTATGGGCCGGCGCGCGTCGAGGCGGCCTGCCGGCGCGGCAACGACGTCGGCTCCACCACCTACGGCTCGATCGCATCGATCCTCAAGCACGGCCTGGATCATGCCTTCGCGAAACAGGCAACACCGGACGCCCCGCCGCTCCGGCACAGCAACATCCGTGGCTCGGGCTACTACCACTGACGCCTGGCCAGGGATGCATCGTCACGCGGGGAAAAGGAAAATGGCAGTCATGCTCACACATCCAACCGAACAGCGGCTCGTGGCACTCGGCCTCGCCGGGATGGCGAAGGCACTCGAAGACCAGCGGCGACAACCCGATGTCGCCGCACTCTCGTTCGAGGAGCGGCTCGGGCTGCTCGTCGACCGCGAGGCGATCGAGCGGGAGAACAAGAGGCTCGTCAGTCGCCTGAAGTTCGCCGGGCTTCGGCAGAATGCCGTCGTCGAGAATATCGACATGAAGGCGGCGCGAGGCCTCGACAAACCGCTGCTCGCCAAGCTGATCGCCGGCGACTGGATCAGCCAGCACCAGAACCTGATCATCGTGGGGAAAACCGGGCTCGGCAAAAGTTGGCTCGCCTGTGCCCTGGCGCACAAGGCATGTCGGGATGACCGCTCGGTCCTCTACTACCGTGTGTCAAGGCTGTTCGATGCCTTGGCGCTGGCACGCGGGGATGGCCGTCATGCGCGTCTGCTGAAGAACATCGCCCGCACGCAACTGCTGATCCTGGATGACTGGGGGCTCGCCAATCTGACGCCCGATCAGGGCCGCGATCTGCTGGAGATCCTCGACGACCGGCAAGGACGCGGCAGCACGATCGTCACCAGCCAGATCGACGTGAAGCACTGGCATGAGATGATCGCCAACCCGACCGTGGCCGACGCCATCCTCGATCGTCTCGTCCATAGCGCTCACCGTATGAATCTCGCCGGCGAAAGCATGCGGAAGGAGGCATCCAAGCGCGCCGGACTTGACGCGAAGCAGCCTTCATGAGTCTGTGACCCCGTCGATGGGTGGTGTTGTCCGGCTTCGTCGTAATACGCACACCACGTCGCTTCGCTCAAATAGCCGCTGCGGGACGCGCGCCAGCCGTCGTTGTTGGCGTTGAAGCTGAACGCGGCATTCGCGCCGAAAAGGCCAAAGCCGAGATATACGGTCGCCAGATCAGTCGCAAGCTCCTCGAGGTCTGGACTGCCGGGCGGCTCGCTGGGCTGCGACAGGAGCAGATAGTGCGACAACTCATGCACGAAGGTGGCAATGAGCATGACCGGATTGTCGAGCAAGCCCGGATCATAGGTAATTGCCGCCGAGCTGCCCTGTCCCTGGAACGTCCCCAGAGCGCCGGACGCGCTCATTGGTCCAAACACCGGGTTCATCTCCAGCGGTGAGCGCACGTCTTGCGCGACCAGATTGCAGGGCCAGTCCTTCATTCCGCAATATTCGCGCACAAGGCCGAAGTAGTGGTCGGCGCGCTCGTGCCCCAGCTTCTGGGTATCGGGAAAACGCTTGGCCGACGGCAGTATCAGTTCACGTCCATCATCTTCGTTGACCGGGCCGAGCATTGTATCCAGCCATAACCAGGTTTCGAGCACCCAGGCCTCGGTCTCGACATCGACGGTTGGTCGCTTGCGCCAGAACATGTTTCCTCCCATCGGTCGATCCGTGAGCGGCATTAGTCTGGCACAAGTGCGTTTACTGCCTGTAAAATAGAAGCAGATGGCATCTGGCGGTGTCGGCCCGGAGGATCTGTTACCGCCGTGGCAGCTACACCACCACGTTCGTCATCACGCCCTTGGGGAAGATGTCCTCCGCCTTGACGAGCTTGTGGGCGATGCCTTGTTGGTGAGCATAGAGCAGCATCTGCTCCAGCGTCGCCCGGTTCTCCTCGATGCCGTAGGGGAACGGGTCGCCGCCGAACATTTCGCGCATCCGGCGCGCGTAGGTCGGCAGCCAGGCGAGCGGATAGCGCGACACGGCCGGATCGAGCAGCCGCTCCAGGCTCCGCCGCTTGGACTCGTTGAACGCGTTAAGCAGGTTTCGCGCCACCCACGGATGCGCCTCGAGCACGTGCTTCTGAATGGCGATCAAGTGCATTATCGGCCAAACCTTGGTCCTCGCGAAGTATTCCTCTTCCATCTCCAGATAGTTCGGGAATAGCCGCTCGACGTCCGGATGCTCGTCGAGAAAGCAGGTCGGCGGCCGCGCGATGATCGCGCAATCGATCTCGCCGGAGGCCAGCATCTCCGACAACGACTTGTCGGATACGCGGGTCAGCTTCAGCCCCTCGGGCAAGCTCAACTCGACCTTCTCGATCCGCCCCGGCGCGTTGGCGCCGGCCTGATACCAATGCACGTCCGTCAGCTTCACGCCGGCCTCGTTGTGCATCCAGCCGCGCATCACGACGGCGGCCGAATGCGCCCACTCCGGCGAGCCCACGCGCTTACCCTTGAGATCCGTGATCGTTTTGATCTTTGCGTTCTTGTTGACGTAGAACGAAGAGAATCGGAACAGCCGCGAGCAGATCACCGGCAGGCCGATGATGTCGCTGTCGGGCCGCGTGACCTGTGCGCAGAACTTGGCGAACGATAGCTCAGAGACGTCCCATTCGCGGTTGAACGTGAAGCGCGCGAACACCTCGTGATGGCCGAGCGTCAGCCACGTGTGATCGATCCCCTCCGCATTGACGAGCCCCATTCGGAAGTCGCGAAAATGGTCGTAGTCCGTCGTTGCGATCGTCAGCTTGATTTTGCCGGCGCTCATTCTCGTTCCCTCTCCTGCTGATATTCTCTGCGCATAGCCGATACGCGATCCCGACGCTTCATGGCTGGCTACCATGCCGTGGCGGCAAAAAGCCCCGGTGAGTGAAGCACCGTTGATGCGCAGTGAAAAACGAGTATACCAACGTCGCGCTTCCGTCGAATACTTAAGGTGGATCGCCACCCAAGGCGGTGCCGATTGCGTGTCCTGCGACACTTCGGTTTGCAAGTTGTGCCGATGTCATCGAGTGCTTCGTGAGCGCACGGCTGTCGGCGAAGAATCGCGGAAGGCGGTCGCCAAGAGCTAAGAAACCGTTGCAAACGAACAACTTGCTTAGGAATCTTGAGGGTTTTCACGCGTTTGCGCTTCCTGTGTGGGCTGATTCGCAATATTGCTGAATAACGCACACGCGCCCTCCCCGAAATACTTGGAACCACAGATTAAAACAGAAGAGGAATAGAATCATGGCTGCAAAGTCCGTCGCAAAGTCCACACCGAAGGCCGCCGCGAAAACCGCCGCGAAATCCGCGCCGAAGGCTGCTGCGAAAGCCCCGGCCAAAGCGAAGTCCCCGACGGTTACGCTGCGTCACCTCGGCGCTGCGATCGCCGAGAAGCATGAGATGCCCAAGAAGCAGGCCAACGAACTCCTCAACGAGCTGGTTGCGATGATCACCAGCCACCTCAAGAAGGGCGCTCGCCTCCGCCTCGGCGGCCTTGGCGTTCTCCATGTTCGCAAGCGTCCTGCTCGCATGGGTCGCAATCCCGCGACCGGCGCGGCCATCAAGATCAAGGCGTCCAAGAAGGTTGCCTTCCGCGCGGCCAAGGAACTCAAGGAAGCAGTCTGATAGGCCGCCTCAGGTCGGCTGAATGTTATAGCGGCGAGCCGGGTATCCTGGCTCGCCGCATACGTCTGAGGCAGGCCGCGCAGCCACCGATCGATCGTGGCGATTGCTGCGAGCCGTTATTTGATGTTGCGCAGAGTGCGCACGACCCTGAAGCCGAAGTTGAAGTTGCGATTGGTCAGCGTCGCACCCTCGCGATACGACACCCGCAGGTCCTTGGGCACATATCCCCACGATCCCCCGCGCAGCACGCGCCGCTTGCAGTCGCCGGTGGTCCACGCCGAGCCGTTGCCGGGCGCGCCGCGATAGCCGTCGTTCCAGCAGTCTTCGACCCATTCGGACACGTTGCCGTGCACCTGCATCAGGCCCCAGGGGTTGGGCTTGAACGCGAGCGCGGGGTGGGTCCCGAACCTTGCCTCGGCGCGCTGGCCGGCCCCGAACACGTGGCTCCAATCGTAGCCCGCGCGGCTCGGATCAATGTCGTTGCCCCACCAGAACGCCGTCGTCGTCCCAGCTCTGGTGAAGAACTCCCGCTCTGCCTCCGTCGGCAGGCGGTAGATGGCGTTCATGCGCGCTGTCATCCACCTGCTTCCGTAACTCCGATCCGGTGGTGATGGCGTAAGGGTCTGGGTTGGTTTGCGAATCAGCTATTTCTCTTGTCGAGGGCGGCTCACTCGGCAGGTGATGGGATGCGAAGCTTCGAGATCGTGCAGTCGGACACCGACAC
>CAMAYR010000226.1 GCA_945862355.1 Devosia equisanguinis
CCCGCTCGCGGCTTTCGCCCACCGCCTTGTCGGCAAGGCCCACCATGGCAAAGGCGACGGTCCCGGGCGCGATCATCACCTGTACATCGACCGGCAGGACGTCGACGCCCTGGAAAGCCACGGTCCGCACCTTCGCCTGCATGTCGTTCTCCCGATCCTTCAGGAGAACAATCCTAGAACGATTCACTATAAAGTAAATCTCGTATAGGTTGTATTCTTCAAGCGCTATGGAGATGGCAGGCGACAGCGCGACCATCGCCCATGTCGCGCATTGGCGGATCGACGCTCTTGCAGATCTCCATCACGCTCGGGCAGCGGGTATGGAAGCGGCAGCCCGGTGGCGGCCGCATGGCCGAGGGCACCTCGCCGGTGATGATCTGCTGCGGCCGTGTCGCCTCGACCTCGGGATCGGGGATCGGGATCGCCGCCAGCAGGGCCACCGTATAGGGATGCAAGGGACGGGCGTATAGATCGGCACGCGAGGCGATCTCGACGATGCGCCCCAGGTACATCACCGCGATGCGATGACTGATGTGGCGAACCACGGCGAGATCGTGGGCGATGAAGACATAGGTCAGGCCCAGCCGTTCCTGCAGTTCCTGGAACAGGTTCACGACCTGCGCCTGGATCGACACGTCGAGCGCCGACACCGGCTCGTCGCAGATGATCAGCGAGGGCTCCAGCGCCAGGGCGCGGGCGATGCCGATCCTCTGGCGCTGGCCACCGGAGAACTCGTGCGGGTAGCGGTCGGCCATGTCGGGCAGCAGCCCCACCATGTCGAGCAGGCTGGCAACACGCGCGCGGTAGACCGTGCGATCGTTCGCCATGCCGTGCACCTCCAGCGGCTCGCCGACGATCTCGGCCACCTTCATGCGCGGATTCAGCGAGCCGAACGGGTCCTGGTAGACCATCTGCATGCGGCGGCGGATCGGCCGCATGCGGGCGCGGTCGTAGCCGGAAATATCCTCGCCCTCGAAGACAACCTGGCCCGAGGTGATGTCGAGCATCTTGAGCACGGCGAGCCCAGTGGTGCTCTTGCCACAGCCCGACTCGCCCACCAGGCCCAGCGTCTCGCCCCGGCGGACGTTGAACGACACGCCGTCGACGGCCTTCACGCTGCCGACCTGCTTGCGCACGACGGCGCCGGCCATCACCGGAAAATGAACTTTGAGGTCACTGACCTCGAGGACGATCTCAGGCGCTGAGCTGGTCATGGAAATGGCAGGCTGAAAGATGTTCGGGACCGCTCTTGACCAGTGCCGGCCGCTCGACCCGGCACCGATCGACGGCATTGCGGCAGCGTGGGGCGAAGGCGCAACCCGGCGGCAAATTGGCGAGATTGGGCGGCTGACCGTCGATCGGCACCAGGCGCGTGCCCGTCGCCTGATCGAGCCGCGGCACCGAGGCCATCAGGCCGATCGTGTAGGGATGACGCGGCCGCGCGTAGATCTCGCGCGCCGGACCGGTCTCGATGATGCGGCCGCCGTACATGACGCAGACCCGGTCGGCATAGCGCGCCACGACGCCGAGATCGTGGGTGATCAGGATCAGCGCCGAATTGGCCGCGCGCGTCACCTCCTTCAGCAACGCCAGGATCTGCGCCTGCACGGTGACATCGAGCGCCGTGGTCGGCTCGTCGGCGATGATGAGCTGCGGCTGGCAGGCCAGCGCCATGGCGATCATGGCGCGTTGGCGCATGCCGCCGGAGAACTGGTGCGGGTAGGATTTTACGCGGCTCCTGGCGTCGGGCAGACGGACCCGCGACAGCAACTCGACCGCCATGTCCATTGCCGCCGCCCATGGCGTCTTGCGGTGCAGGTTGATCGGCTCGGCGATCTGCAGACCGATCGTGAGCGAGGGATTGAGCGAGCTCATCGGCTCCTGGAAGATCATGGCAATGCGGTTGCCGCGGATGGCGCGGATTTCATGATCCTCCAGCTTCAGGAGGTCGCGGCCGTCGAACACCACTTCGCCGGCGACGATTCGGCCGGGCGGATCGGGGATGAGGCGCAGGATCGACATCGCCGTCACGCTCTTGCCCGAGCCCGACTCGCCCACGATGGCCAGCGTCTCGCCGGCCGCCAGATCGAAGGAGACGTCGTCGACCGCCTTGACGGTGCCGCGCTCTGTGCGGAACTCGGTCGACAGGTTCCTGACGCTGAGCAGGGGCGCACCCATCAGGCGCGCCCCGGTACGCAACAGGCCATGCTCAGTGGCCCATCTTCTTCTTCATCTCCTGGTCGAGCCACATGCGGGCATAGATCGGGCCCGGCCGCACCGATCCGGCGCGCAGTTCGCCAGCGTAGTTCTTCACCCATGGCCACCACGCCGTATAGATGTAGGGCGTCGGCAGCCAGATGTACGGCGCTGCGTCGAGGATCTCGACCGTCATCTCGCGCAACATCTTGATGCGCGTCTCCTCGGCCTTGGTGCGGTAGACCTCGTCCATCTTGGCGTCGTACTTCGGATCGGACCAGCCCGACGGATTCCACTGTTGCCCCGTCGTGAAGCTCTTGCGGATGGTCGTCGTCGGGTTGGTGTGGCCATTATTCATCATGTAGCCGACCGAGAGCGTGCGCGAGGTCATGGCGCTCAGGAAGGCGCCGTACTCCATGGGCTGGATCTCCATCTTCACGCCGACCTGCTCGAGGTAGGCCGCGACCAGTGGCAGCAGGTCCATGTGATCGGGGCTGCAGGAGCAGACCTGGACCTTGAAGGAGAAGCCCTTGGCGTGCCCCGCTTCGGCCAGCAGTTTCTTGGCCTTGGCTGGATCGAACTTGAACAGCTCCTGCACCGAGTCCGGCATCTCCTTGAGCGGCTGGAAGTAGCCGACATAGTCGGGATGCATCGGATAGGCGAAGAGCTCGGCATTGCCGTTGTAGTAGGCCTTGACGATCTCGTCCTTGTTCACCGCCATGTTGAGCGCGCGCCGTACGCGGACGTCCTTGAACGGACTGTCGACATCGACTCGAAAGGCGAGAAACGTGCCGCTCATGTTGAGCCAGCGGTTCCACTTGAGCTGCGGCACGCTCTTCTTCAGCGACTCGACATTCTGCCAGCGTATATTCTCGAGGATGTCGAGCTTGCCGGTACGCAACGCCGTGATGTACGTCGCCTCGTCCTTGATCGTGCGATAAGTGATCTTGTCGATGAACGGCAGCTTGTATTCTTGGCCGCCGATCTTGTCCTTGTCCCAGTAATCCGGGTTCTTCGTATAGATGTTGGAATTTCCCGAGACGAAGTCGGTCAGCATATAGGGGCCGGTGCCGTTCACGTTCTTCCAGTTGTTGGCGCCGGCCTCGACCACTTCCTTGGGGTAGATGCCCGAGAAGTAGCCGTAGCCGAAGCGGTAGTCCCATTCGGCGAAGTAGTCCTTGAACTCGAAGACGACCGTGTGCTTGTCCGGTGCGTGAGCCTTGGCAATGTGGTCGAAGTAGCCCTTGATCTTGCGCGGGCTGGCGTCGAGGCGCGAATAGCTGAACAGCACATCGTCGGCCACGAACTCGCGGCTCTTCATGACGCCGGGCTTCTCCGGCCACATGATGCCTTTGCGCAGCTTGATCTCGACGCGGAGCGGGTTCTCCTTCCATTCCCAGCTTTCCGCCAGTTCGCCGCGCATGGCATCCGACGGCAGCCAGGCATCAGCGATGAAGGGGTGCTTGCCGCCGGCCTTGACGCTCTTGCTGAGGTCAGCGGAGAAGAGCTGCTCGTAGACCAGGCCGGTGTCGTGGTTGTGCTTCCAGTTGAAATCCTGGGCGTCCCACGACAGCGCCGACAGGGTCACGTAGACCGTGCCGATCTCGATGCCACCGCCATATTTCGGCTTCTCGTCACTTGCGAAAGCGGCACTTGCGATGGAAGCCGCGGCCATAGCGCCGCCCAGGAGCGCACCCTTCAGGATCTTTATCATCTGCTTCCTCCCTTCGTTGACGCAAGCCTAGTGGCCCATCTTTTTCTTCATTTCCTGATCGACCCAGATGCGGGCGTAGATCGGGCCTGGCCGCACCGCGCCGACGCGCAGTTCGCCGCCGTAGTTCTTCACCCACGGCCACCATGCCGAGTAGACGTAGGGTATCGGCAGCCAGACATAGGGTGCCGCGTCGAGGATCTCGACCGTCAATTCGCGCAGCATCTTGATGCGGGTGGCTTCGTCCTTGGTGCGGAAGACCTCTTCCATTTTGGCGTCGTACTTGGGATCGCTGTAACCCGCCGGATTCCACAGTTCGCCCGTGATGAAGCTCTTGTGAATGGTGCGCGTCGGATTGACGTGTCCCGAGTTCATGAAATAGCCGGGCGCATGAGTGCGCGAGCTCATGGCGCTCAGGAACGCGCCATACTCCATCGGCTGAATCTCCAGCTTCACGCCGACCTGTTCGTAGTAGGCCGCGATCAATGGCAGCAGATCCATATGGTCGGGGTTGCACGAGCAGACCTGGACCTTGGTGGTGAAGCCCTTGGGGAAGCCCGCCTCGGCCAGCAGCTTCTTGGCCTTGGCCGGATCGTAGGTGAACAGCTCCTTCACCGAAGCCGGCATGTCGGCAAGCGGCTGGAAATACGGGCCGTAGTCGGGATGCTGCGGATAGGCGAACAGCTCGGCGTTGCCGTTGTAGTAGGCCTTGACGATCTCGTCCTTGTTGACCGCCATGTTGAGCGCCCGACGAACGCGGATGTCCTTGAACGGCCCATCGACGTCCATGCGCATCGCCATGAAGGTGCCGCTCATGTTCAGCCAGCGGTTCCACTTCAGCTGCGGCGAACTCTTCTTGAGCGAGTCGACGTTCTGCCAGCGGATCGTCTCGAGGATGTCGAGCTTGCCGGTGCGCAGCGCGGTGATCCAGGTCGCCTCGTCCTTGATGGTGCGATAGACGATCTTGTCGACGAACGGCAGCTTGTACTCCTGGCCGCCGATCTTCTCGCTGCCCCAGTAGAGAGGGTTCTTCGTGTAAGTGTTGGAATTGCCGGAGACGTAGTCGGCGAGCTGGAAGGGGCCGGTGCCGACCGCGTTCTTCCAGTTGGTGGCGCCGGCGTCGACCATCTCCTTGGCGTAGATCGGCGAGTAGTAGCCCCAGCCGAAGCGGTAGTCCCATTCGGAGTGGAAGTACTTCATGTAGAAGACGACCGTGTGCTTGTCCGGCGTCTCGACCTTCTCGACGTGGTTGAAGTAGCCCTTCTGCTGCTTGGGGCTCGAGATCAGGCGGTTGAAGCTGTAGACCACATCCTCCGACGTGAACTCGCGGCTCTTCATGACGCCCGCCTTCTCCGGGAACATCACGCCCTTGCGCAGCTTGATCTCGACCCGGAGCGGGTTCTCCTTCCACTCCCAGCTCTCGGCCAGCTCGCCCTTGATCGCGTCCTGCGGCAGGTAGCCATCGGCCACGAAGGCATGCGGGCCGCCGCGGCTCTTGGCCTTCGACAGGTCACCCTGGAAAAGCTGTTCGAGGTACTGGCCGGTGTCGTGGTTCAGCTTCCAGTTCCAGTCGTTGGGATCGAAAGACAGCGCCGACAGCGTCACGTAGACGGTGCCGATCTCGAGCGTGCCGCCATATTGCGGCTTGTCGGCCGATTGGGCGCTGGCGGACCAGACGCCCAGGACGAGAGACAACGCGGTACCGAGCAGAACGCCACGCATACTTTGCTTCATCGGGCACTTCATCGAACCCTCCCTGGTCAGCGGCTGCCGCGCATGCGCGGATCGAGCAGATCGCGCAGCGCATCGCCAAACACGTTGATGGCGTAGACGACAATGGTGATGCAGAGCCCCGGCGCCAGCGCCAGCCAGGGCGCCAGGTACATGAAGGAGCGGCCCGAGCCCGACAGCATGCCGCCCCAGGTCGGCGCCGGCGGCGGCACGCCGAGCCCCAGGAAGGCGAGGCCCGATTCGGCCAGGATCACTGCACCGACGCGGGTGGTGAACAGCACGATCACCGGCGCCATGACATTGGGAAGAATGTGCCGCCACAGGATGCGCGGCAGCGACGCGCCAGTCGATTGCGCGGCATGGACATAGGCGTTCTCGCGGACCGACAGCACGGCGCCGCGGATGATGCGGCTGCCGCCAATGCCGTAGAGAAGTCCCAGGATGACGATCACCGGCCCCATGCCCGGCCCCACCACGGAGACGACCACGATCAGGATGATCAGGTCGGGGAAGCACATCCAGGCGTCGACGAAGCGCTGCATCACCATGTCGAACTTGCCGCCGAGATAGCCCGATACGATGCCGATGAAGACCGAGACCACGGTGGCAAGCGCTGCAGCCGACAGGCCAATAATGACCGAGAGCTGCGCGCCGTAGAGGCAGCGCGAGAGCATGTCGCGGCCGAGATTGTCGGTGCCCAGCCAGAACTTCTCGCTGGGCGGCTTCAGCCGATTGATCGGGCTGATCTGGTTGTAGCCGTAGGGTGCCAGCACATCGGCAAAGAGGCCGCAGAACAGGAAGATGACGCAGATCACGAAGCCGAAGGCGCCCAGTGGCTTGTCGCGGAACAGCCGACCAAGGAATCGCCAGGTCCCGGACGGCGCGGCCGGCCGCGGCGCGACAGCCGTCTCGATGATCGCGACCATCAGCGGTACCTCACCTTGGGATCGAGCAGCCCGTAGCTGAGATCGACCAGAAGGTTGATGAACACGACGGCGACGCCCACGATCAGGAACACGCCAGTGATGATCGGATAGTCGCGCTGGCTGACCGCCTCGAGCAGCAGCAGACCCATGCCGGGGATGACGAAGATCTGCTCCAGGATCACCGCGCCCCCGACCAGCACCGGCGCCTGCAGGCCGACCAGCGTGACCACAGGAATCAGGGCGTTGCGCAAGGCATGGCGCAGGATGGTGGTGCGGGGGGCCAAGCCCTTGGCGAGCGCGGTGCGGATATAGTCCTGACGCATCACCTCGAGCATCATGGTGCGCGTGAGCCGCATGACGACGGCGGAGAAGGCCTTGCCCAGGATCAGCGCCGGGATGGCCATCTGGCTCATGTGGCGGAGCGGATCCTCCATGAAGGGCGTCAGCTTCACGTCCGGCGACCAGCCCCACCAGATCGCCGGAAACACCATCACCAGCGTGCCGACCCAGAAGCCGGGCAGCGCCAGCGCCAGAATGGCGAAGGAGCGCGTGACGTAGTCGCCGATCGTGTCCTGGGAGACGGCCGAATAGACGCCGATCGGGATGCCGACGATCAACGCCACGATCAGCGCCATCAGGCCGAGCTCGAAGGTGAGCGGCAGGCGATGGAGGATGTCCTCCATGACCGAGGTGTTCTGCCACAGCGACTTGCCCAGGCTGCCGTCCAGCAGGATCGCGCCCAGCCAGCGGAAATACTGGATGTAGACCGGCTGATTGAGGCCAAGCGCCTCCTCAAGCTGCTCGCGGCTCTTCTTGTCGGCGCCGATGTCGTTGGTCGACAGCATGAGATCGATCACGTCGCCCGGGATCATCCGCACGGTGATGAACACGATCAGGCTGGCGAAGATCAGAGTCGGCACCAGCGCCAGCACCCGGCGAATGACATAGGCCTGCATCAGCCGCTTCCTCCTGCGACCAGATTGCCGTGGGTGCTCGATGCCCTGCTCGAGCCCGCGAACTTGATCTCAGCGGGCGTGCCGGCCGTGATGTGGAGGCGCCGCTCGGCGACCGCAGCGTCGATCGAACAGGCGGCGAGTGCGGCAAAAGCGAGACCGCGTCTGCCATCGACCGTGATGATCCGTGCACCACGGGCCTGGGCGCGATCGAGCGCAGCACCACAGGTCCGGGAGTCCTGTGCAAAGACCAGTGCAGGCCGGATGGTATCGAACACATGGTCGAGGTCGGCGACATCGGCCGAGACCACCCGCACGCCGGCGCGCAAGGCGCCGTAAAAGAAGAGCGCACGTTCAGGACTGTCGCCGGACAGGATCGCAACAGGGGCGCTTTGCGGCCCGAAGCCCTGGGCGATCAGCCACGAGGCAACGGAACCCGTCCGTGCCCGCGCCTCGGCAGGCTGCACGCAGTCGATCGCCAACAGCTGCTCGACGCAAACCGCCGGCTCGGGCCGGTTGGGCGCGCACGTCGGGGCCACATGGCTCATGCGGTCCATCCCTGTCGAAAGACGTTTCCTCGTCGCCCGCTTTGCGCGGACGTTCTTGTTGGCGACAAGCTGCCGGGATTGCAGGTGTACTGTCAATCGGCGGAGATGGCGGCGGCGAGAAGGCCTCTAGTCTTCGAGGGTGCCCGCGAGACGCTCCGCGGCTTCGGCATAGTCTTTCATGAAGTCGTAGACGACCGAGCGCGCCGACTGTTCGGTGTTCATGAGGCCGACCGCCTGGCCGACATAATAGGTGGCGAGCCGCTGGGCGCCTTCGTGGCCGCCGGCGGCAAGCCTGTCGATCTTGGCCAGC
>CAMAYR010000227.1 GCA_945862355.1 Devosia equisanguinis
GCGCGAGCTGTTGCGATCCTTGATGATCGCATCGAGCCGGGCATGGTTCGCCGGGCTCACGTAGAGGCAGATGTCATCGCGTCTCATGCCCCGCACAATGACTGATTTGCGGCCCGACGGGAATCATCTGTCAGACGGGGAACACTAGCAAAGAGACGAACACCTTAACCTAAATCCGCCTTACACCGTGAGGGTGCGTCGTACGAACGGCGGGGAGGGTTACTTGTCGCGAACAGCCGCCAAGGCCGGTGGGGGGATCATGAAGATCGCCTGGAGATGACAAATAGGCCACTGGCGGACCGGAGCGTGCTTCAGTTTCGCGGTCTGACGACGAAGGCACCCCGGCGCGGGGTTCACAGGCGCAGGCGTGAGCGGCGTCCCTTTCCTGGCATTGCAAAAGCGCCTGCCACCCCTGCTGCGGCTTGAGGGGATCCGGACGATCGAGGCCGCCGGGGAGGGAACCGCTTTCGTGCCCTGTGTGGGCGATCTGGAGAACCTCCTGTGCATCCACGACGAGCAGATCGCGGGGCGAGACAATACGGTCAGATAAAACGGGCTCGTCCTGCAAATCCCGGCAAGCCGGGACCGCTATCACTTCGTCAAGGCGACGATCCGGGTGCTGGAATATCATGATGGATGCATCGCGCTTTTCCACGGACCCAGAAAGATCGCCCGCTTCCTCGCCGATGGAAGCCTGGATGAAGGGGAGGCCGTCAGAAAGCGGTCGGTCGCGTAAGTCCGCTTCGCGAACGAGGGTATGGACGGGGGCCCATGCAGAAGCAGGCCGCCCGAAAGCGGACATTTGAAGAGCTACCTAAACCGGACATCTATAAAAGCTATAGGCACCCGGACAAACACGGAAATGGACCATGCCGGTATGGCCTGTCATTGGCTTGAAGATATGCGTACAAACTCGAATTAGGGTCTGTCGTGTGCACGAGCAGGCCCGCGCCAGCGCGTGCCGATCCTTCAGCGGACGCCCAGGCAAGCCTTGCCAGCTCTCCACGAAGGCCTCCGCGACCTCGAGCACGGTCACGAGCCGTTGATGCCGCTACGTCAGCGGCCCGGCCTCTTCGCGAAGCATCGGAAAAAAAGCCATGGACGTGGTCCCATTTGGCTGATAATTTCGAAAGATGTAGTGCCTAAAGTTCCTGCTTGTTAGTGATATAGTGAAGAAAAATAACGCTATTTTCGTCTCGAAACGCCCCCGATTTATACCATTTGAGGACGAAAATCAGCGCACAAATGAGGTTTTGCAGGAGGCCTGTATATAGGCGCTCAACCTGAGGCACCCCCGATATGAACAGTCCTGATCTTGGCCTTGATCTTGAACTCCATCTGAAGCGGTTTCTGGTACAGTTCGATTTCGGAACAGCGCCTGAGCAGCAGGCTGAAGCTCTGCAGACGATCGGCGCGCGCGTCCTGGATGTCGTGCGACCCGAGAGTTATTCGGACAATTCGGGCCCCCTGCTGCAGGTCGAAGCCGCCGTCGGCGAGTACCCCGCGCAGGCTATCGCCACGCTGGCACGCATGCCGGGCGTCACCTTCGCTGAGCCGGATTTTGACGTCAGCATTGCGCGGTCGCATGTCGAGACAGCGGCGTCGGGTTGGGTGGGCCACATGGCCGCCGCACCGGGTGTCACCTTCGCTGAGCCGGATTTTGACGTCAGCATTGCGCGGTCGTATGTCGAGACAGCGGCGTCCGATTGGACGGACGGCATGCCTGCTGCTCCGGACGTTGATCCTGCCGTTTTGACTGCTTCTGACGACATCCATACCCCACCCACGTCCGATGCGACAGTCGCTGAGGCGGCGCCCCTAAAGGACAGCGGGCTGCTGGCGGACCAAGCCAACACAATCTTTATTGATGCCGTCAGTAACGACCCCGGCTACACCAGCGGCAACCTCTGGGGCATGTACGGCGATACGACCACGGTCGTGAACGCCTTTGGCAGCCAAGCCGGGGAAGCTTGGGCGGCGGGGGCCACTGGCACCTCCTCCACCATCGTTGGCGTGATCGATACCGGTATCGACTACACCCATCCCGATCTCTATCTGAACGTTTGGCTGAACCAAGCTGAAATTCCGGTGGCCCTGCGTGCTGCACTGCGCGACATCAATTCAGACGGGCTGATCACTTTCCGCGATCTTAACGACGCGTCCAACGCCACCTATGCGTCTGACGTGAATGCTAATGGCCGCATCGACGCAGGCGACCTGCTGAATTCTTCCCTCTGGGAAAATGGCATCGACGAAAACTCAAACGGCCTGTTTGACGACCTAATCGGCTGGGACTTCGTCAACAATGACAACGATCCCTTCGATGACAATGGGCATGGCACGCATGTCAGCGGCACGATAGGCGGCATCGGCGGCAATGGCGTCGGCGTGGCGGGCGTCAACTGGGACGTCCAGGTCGTTGGATTGAAATTCCTGGACGCTACCGGTTCTGGCTCAACGGCTGGCGCTGTGAAAGCGGTGGATTACTTCACCAGCGCAGCGGCCCACGCAGCTTTGGGCGAGAATTATGTCGCCACTAACAACTCTTGGGGCGGCGGCGGATCATCGCAGGCCATGATTGACGCATTGGACCGCTCGGCTCGGCAGGACATCCTGTTCATAGCAGCCGCTGGCAACAGTGCCTCGAACAACGACACGACCAATAATTATCCGTCGAATTATTCGACCACTGTCTCGGCCGGCTATGAATCGGTCGTTGCCGTCGCTTCGCTGACCAGCACCGGCGCACTGTCCTCCTTCTCTAGCTATGGCGCGACCACGGTCGATCTCGCCGCGCCAGGATCGGCGATCTATTCAACCCTGCCGGGCGGGACGTATGGCACGTACAGCGGCACCTCGATGGCGACGCCCCATGTGACGGGTGCCGTCGCGCTGTTCGCCTCCACGCATTCTGATGCTACCGCTGCGCAAATCCGCACCGCGCTGCTGTCGAGCGTGGCCGCTACCTCCTCTCTCACCGACAAGACAGTCACTGGCGGACGCCTCGATGTCGGGACGCTGATGAATACCAACACCGTGACGCCGCCACCGCCGTCACCGCCGCCCGAGGACATTGCAGGATCCACAAGCACGACGTCGACGCTGGTCGCCGGCACGCCACAGGGCTCCGCTGTTGGTTTTTCGGGCGATCAGGACTGGTTCCGCGTCTCGCTGATGAGCGGCTTTAGTTATAACATTGCGATGGATGCGGCCTCCGGCTCTGGCCTCGACACTTATCTACGCCTGCTTGACGTCAATGGAAATCAGCTGTCTTTCAATGACGACGCCGTCGGCTTGAATTCGCGGCTGACTTATATGGCGACGACGACCGGCACCTTCTACGTCAGCGCGCAAGGCTATTCGGCCAGTACCGGCAGCTATACCTTGTCGATTACGGGGAGCAATGGCTCGCTTAATCTCGTCGGTACATCCGGCGCAGATATCCTGCGCGGCGGCGCTGGCAATGACACGTTGAGCGGTTTGGGGGGGTCTGATACGCTGGACGGTGGGGCTGGTGCCGACAGCATGTTGGGCGGCACGGGCAACGACCTATATTATGTAGACAACGTAAATGACGTTGTGACCGAAGCGTCGTCGGCCGGCACAGACAGCGTCAATTCGTCGATCTCCTATACGCTGACTGCCAATGTCGAAAACCTTACATTGACGGGCACGGCGGCGATCAACGCCACCGGCAATGCGCTGAACAATGTGCTGACCGGGAACGCCGGTGCGAACACGCTGAACGGCGGTGAGGGCCTGGATACGCTGAACGGGGGGGCGGGTGCAGACAAGCTCTATGGCGGCCTCGGTAATGACAATCTCACGGGAGGTACCGGCGCGGATATCTTCGTGTTCAACACGTCGCTCGGCGCGACCAACATCGACCGCATCACCGGCTTCAATACGGTGGACGATACGATCTGGCTGGATCACAATGGTGTCTTCACCGCCTTCACTGCCATGGGCGCATTAAATGTCGGGGCGTACAACACCGGGACCGCCGCCACGCAAGCGGATGATCGCATTATCTACGATCAGCTGACCGGTGCCATTATATATGACGCCGATGGACTTGGCGGCATCGCAGGGGTTCAGTTTGCCACCTTGACGACGCCGACTGGCACCATGTCGTCACTGGATTTCGTCATCATCTGAGGTGAGATACTGGAAGGCGATGGCCTGCACGGTTGGATCGGTCTTACCCATGCGGCCTCGTCCGGGGAGGCTGGTGTTTGAGTTCAATGATAGAACCTGGAAAGCAAAGCGTGGCTAGCGTCTCCGAAAACCTGTTCGTTTTGAAGTTTAGCCAAGAACCGCTCATCCTTAAAACGTCAGTTGAAACGGTCGGTCGCAAGACGAGGGACGCTGTCCCTCGATCCTGCCAAAGGGCTAGCCCTTTGGAAACCCTCCAATTAAGGAGAAGGTCCAGAGTCGCTACCCTGGTCAGGGAGCACGAGGGGATGAAATCCCTCGTATCACCTGCAGGGTGATCAGGGCTTGGCGTCGAACTTTCAGAATTTGCGCCACTTTCTGATTGTGCTGCACTTACAACTGCCGGATTTAGGCTAATTCGCGACACTCGCGTTCTATGGGACCGGTTGACCGATCCGGGGGCAGCAAGAAGCTCTCAAAAGTGGCGCACGGGGGGATATGGACCAATAGCTGGTCCGCCGACCGTATCAAGCACGATTTGGACAAAGAGGACGCTCATGAGCCTACCCGCCCTTGCGCCAACACCGGGGGGCCACCCGGACGTCGCCGCGGCGGTGCGGGACTGCCGACGTGCGTTCTGGAGTGTGGCCGTGTTCTCCGCCGCGGTGAACGTGCTGACGATCGCCGGCCCGCTCTACATGTTGCAGATATACGATCGCGTGCTGACCGCCCGCAGCGTGCCTACACTCGTGGCTCTGACAATCTTGCTCATCGGGGCCTACGCCTTCCAGGGCGCGTTCGATGTGATCCGTTCGCGCGTGGTGGTACGCGCCGCCGCGATGCTCGACCAGCACCTCGGCAGCGCGGTGCATGCCGCAGTGGTCCGGCTCGGCCTTCAGACGCGATCGCCCAGCGAGGCGCATCAGCCGCTGCGCCATCTCGATCAGATCCGCTCGTTCCTCACCAGCGCCGGACCCATTTCCATCGTCGATCTGCCTTGGGTGCCGCTGTTCTTGTTCATCTGTTTCCTGATCCACCCATGGCTTGGGCTGCTGTCGCTTGCGGGCGCTCTCCTGCTGCTGGCGCTGACCATTCTGACCGAACTGGCTACGCGCATGCCCACGCGCGAAGTCGGGCGCATTGGTGGTGTTCGACTGGCAACAATCGAGGCCGACCGGCGCAACAGCGAGTCTGTAAGCGCCATGGGCATGGCGGGGACGCTGACGAAGCGCTGGGAGAAGATCAACTCGCGCTATCTCGTGGCAGTTGGCCGCTCGGCCGATGTGATGAGCTCGTATGGCGCCGCCTCCAAGGTCATCCGGCTGCTGCTGCAATCGGCCATTCTCGGCCTCGGCGCCTACCTCGTGATTCGTGCCGAGCTGACGGCGGGTGCCATGATCGCATCCTCGATCATGATGGGCCGCGCGCTTGCGCCGATTGAGACGGCTATCATCAACTGGCGGGGATTCGTTGCTGCGCGGCAGAGCGTCGGGAGGCTCTCCGAACAGCTTGAACGCTTGCGCCCGAACCATGCGGCAACCGAACTGCCGAATCCCATCAAGAGCCTCGAGGTCGACCATGTCACGGTCGCGCCACCAGCAGCGCAGACTCCTATTGTGCGCGATGTGCACTTCCGGCTCGCCGCCGGCGAGGCTCTCGGCATTATCGGTCAGAGCGGCGCAGGCAAGACCTCGCTGGTCAGGGCGCTAGTCGGAATCTGGCGCCCGGTGCGTGGCACAGTGAGGATAGACGGCGCGGCGATCGAGCATTGGGATCCGGAGGCTCTTGGCCGGCATATCGGCTTCGTTTCGCAAGGCATCGAGCTGTTCGACGGCAGCATTGCCGAGAATATCGCTCGCATGATGCCCGAGCCCGACAGCGAGACCGTCATCCGAGCGGCGCGCGCGGCGGGTGCCCATGAGATGATCCTTCGGCTGCCCAACGGCTATGACACCGCCATCGGCGAAGCCGGAACCCAGCTGTCCGCCGGACAGCGGCAGCGAATCGCACTGGCGCGAGCGCTCTTTGGCGATCCGTTCCTGATCGTTCTCGACGAGCCGCATGCCAACCTCGACAGCGACGGCGAAATAGCGCTCACACGGGCGCTCCAGGCAGCCAAGGCGCGCCTCGCGATCGTTGTACTGATTGCACACCGGCCGTCGGCGCTGGCGGTCTGCGACAAGGTGCTGTTCCTGGCCAATGGTTCTCAGCAAGCGTTCGGCCCGCGCGACGAGGTTTTGCAGAAGGTTCTGGCGCTGCGCCCGCAACCGGCAGTTGGTGCCAATCTCAAGGCGGTGAGCGACACAACCGGAGCGAACGAGCGATGAGCCCCGATGTGGACGATCCGCACGGCGCGATCCGCACGCTCAATATTGCTGGCCTAGTGTTATTGGTGCTGCTGGTCAGCGGTGTCGGCGGCTGGGCCATCACCAGCCAGCTTGTGGGGGCCGTGATCGCGCCCGGCACGCTCGTCGTCGAGTCGAATAACAAGAAAGTGCAGCACCCGACCGGCGGGATCGTCGTGGATATCCGGGTCAAGGAGGGGAGCCTGGTCGAAGTCGGCGAGATAGTGCTTCGCCTCGACAGCACGCTTACGAAGGCGACACTCGGCATCGTCCGCTCGCAGCTCAACGAGCTCCTTGCGCGCGAGGCGCGTCTCCTGGCTGAACGAGAGGGTGCGCTGGAGATAATAATTCCAGAGACGTTGTCGGCGCGGCGAAGCGAGACATCGGTCGAAACCGCGATCCTCGGCGAGGAGAAGCTTTTTGAGTCGCGGCGTAACGTGCGGGCCGGTCTGCGCGCTCAGTTGCGCGAACGCATCGCTCAGGTCAGCGAGGAAATCCGTGGCCTGTCCGCTCAGTTCGACGCCAAGGAGCAGGAGATCAAGTTGATCGACGAGGAGCTTATAGGCGTAGGCGAGCTCTATCAAAAGAAACTCATCACGATCATCCGCTACATGCAGCTACTGCGCGAGCAGGCCAAGATAAACGGCGAGCTCGGGATGTTGGTCGCGGACATCGCGCGCGCCCGGGGCAAGGTAACCGAGATCGAGCTGCAAATCATCCAGATCGATCAGGACTTCCGCACCGAGGTCCTGAGGGACCTGCGGGACGCGCAGGGCAAGCTCGCGGAGCTAAAGGAACGCCATGTCGCGGCCGAGGACCAGCTCAGGCGCGCCGATATTCGCTCGCCGCAGGCCGGCACGGTGCACCAGCTCTCGGTCCATACCATTGGTGGCGTTATCGGCCAGGGCGAGACGATCATGCAGATCGTGCCGCGCGCCGACAAACTCGTGGTTGAAGTTAAAGTGGCACCGCAGGACGTAGACCAGCTCGTTATCGGCTCCAAGGTGACGGTGCGGATCATGGCCGGCAACCAGCGCACCATGCCGGATGTGGCCGGCGTGTTGACGCGGATATCCGCTGACCTGACGCGAGATTCCCAGACCAACCAAGTCTATTATGTCGTGCGCGTGAGCCTCAACGAGGAGCAGGTGCGGGGTCTGCGCGATCTGACGCTCGTTCCCGGCATGCTGGCCGAGGCGTTTATCCAAACGCAGGAACGCACACCGTTGCAGTTCCTGCTCGGGCCCCTGTCCGAGCAGATCGCGCGCACATTCCGCGAGCGGTGAGACGGTAATCCCCCCTGAAAATAATGGGGTTTGAAAGTAGAATTTTCTCGGGGTGATCTGCGAGGCGATTTTGGATGAAGCTTGGCAGATTTGGTGAACCCCAGATCATGGGGATTTTGAACAGGCTGAGGGGGGTGTCCCAGTGGCGGCGCTTTGTCGGGAACACGGCATGAGCAGCGCGTCATTTCATAAATGGCGGTCCAAATACAGCGGGATGGATACCTCGATGATTTCGGAGAAGAAGGCGCTTGAGGACGAGAACGCGAGATTGAAGCGAATGTTTGCCGACCTTTCGATGCAAAATGAATTGCTGAAGGAGGCGCTAGTGTTCCCCGTCTGACAGATGATTCCCGTCGGGCCGCAAATCAGTCATTGTGCGGGGCATGAGACGCGATGACATCTGCCTCTACGTGAGCCCGGCGAACCATGCCCGGCTCGATGCGATCATCAAGGATCGCAACAGCTCGCGC
>CAMAYR010000228.1 GCA_945862355.1 Devosia equisanguinis
TGCTGCAGCCACTCAACGACTTGATCATAGGCCCGGTCGGCCTGAGATTGAGCATCGGCCATGGCAGTCCCCATCGCGAATCAGAGGGACCTGCATAGATTCAGCAATCTCTCGCCTTGTCACTCACGGACTCATGCGATTGCCCTGCCACCATGCCTTTCAGCCGTTGGCACTCCGGCCTTGAAAGTGCTAACGGGATAACTAGCTAGAGGCCGACCGGCTTTGGCGACAGACCGCGCGACGTGGCGAGGAGGATCACACTCTGTCACGATGGCGTGGTGTTGCGTCGACGGACCGATCCAACGAGCCGATCCCGCCCGGTGGGGGCGCAGGTCTGGCCAAACGAGGAGAAACGAGGGGATGACGACCCTGATCGAGGCGCAAGCCTTGCGAAAATGCTTCGGGCAGATCGTCGCCGTCGACGACATATCGCTGAGCGTCGACAAGGGCGAGGTGCTGGGCTTCCTTGGCCCCAATGGTGCCGGCAAGTCGACGACGATGAAGATGATCACGGGCTTCCTGGAGCCCGACGGCGGGACCGCCCGCATCGCCGGCATCGACATCGGCAAGGACCCGATCGGCGCCAAGCGCCAACTCGGCTATCTGCCCGAGGGCGCGCCCGCATACGCGGACATGACGCCCCGCTCTTTCCTGAGTTTCATCGCCGAGATTCGCGGCTACAGGGGCGGCGAGATCAAGACACGCGCCGACGCAGCAGCGGAGAAGGCAGGTCTGCTCAATGTCTGGAACCAGCGCATCGAGACGCTGTCGAAAGGCTATAAGCGCCGCGTCGGCATCGCACAGGCGATCCTGCACGACCCAGCCGTCCTCGTGATGGATGAACCGACCGACGGCCTGGATCCCAACCAGCAGCATCAGGTGCGCTCGCTGATCCAGCAGATGGCCAAGGACAAGGCCATCATCATCTCGACCCACATTCTCCAGGAAGTAGACGCGGTCTGCACTCGCGCGGTCATCATCGACAGGGGCCGCATCGTCGCCGACGGCACCGCACAATCGCTCGAGGCGCGCCTGCCTTATCATCAGGCCGTCGCCCTGCAGGTGCCAACCGCCGCCGGCGACAAGGCCAAGGCAGCGCTGGAAGGGCTCGCCGGCGTCGCCAAGGTCGAGATTACGGGCAAGCCGACCGGCACGGTCGCCCTCCGGGCCTTTCCAAAGGACGGGCAGGCCATCGCTGCCGCCGTAGGTGCGCTGATGCGCGAGCAGGGCATCGACGTGCAGGAGCTCTATGTCGAGAAGGGCCGACTAGACGACGTCTTCCGCCAGATCACCTCGCACGAGGGAGCCCGCAAGAATGCGTAATGTCATCATCATCGCCAAGCGCGAGTTGGGCGCCTACTTCGGCACGCCGCTCGCCTACGTGTTCGCCGTCATCTTCGTGGCGCTGACCGGCGCGTTCACCTTCTACTTCGGCAGCTTCTTCGAGAACGGCACCGCCAACCTAGCCGCGTTCTTTCTCTACCACCCCTGGCTCTACCTCATCCTGGTGCCCGCCATCGCCATGCGGCTGTGGGCAGAGGAGAGAAAGAGCGGCACGATCGAATTGCTGATGACACTACCTGTCACCACCACCGAGGCGATCGTCGGAAAGTTCCTGGCTGCCTGGCTATTCATCGGCGTCGCGCTGATCCTGACCTTCCCGATCTGGATCACGGTCAACTATCTGGGCGATCCCGACAACGGCGTCATCGTGGCGAGCTATCTCGGCAGTTTCCTGATGGCCGGCGCATTTCTCGCCATCGGCTCTGCGATCTCCGCATTGTCGAAGAACCAGGTGATCGCGTTCATCGTGTCCGCTGCCATCTGCTTCCTGTTCGTGATGAGCGGTGTCGAGATCGTGCAGAACGTAGCGAAGGTGGTGCTGCCCGACTTCCTGGTGCAGGCGATCTCCTCGCTGTCTTTCCTGACGCATTTCGACAAGGTGGCGCGCGGCGTCATCGATCTGCCGAGCCTGTTCTTCTATTTGTCCATGATCGCCTTCTTCCTGTTCGCCAACGTCGTCATCATCGAACAGAAGAAAGCGGCTTGAGGGTCCTCCATGAGCACGAACGACAAGACCAGCGGACCACCGCCGTCCGCAATCGCGAAGGCCACTGTCACGGCCCGCAAGGTGCAGGAGCAGTCCAAGCGCGCCTTCGACAAGGGTGTCGACCTGTCCTCCCGTATGTCCTCCCGCTCGCTGGCGTGGTGGGGCATTGCGATGGCCGGCATACTGCTGCTGACGACGAACCTTCTCGCCGGCAACTGGATGCGTAATTGGCGCGCCGACCTGACCGAGGACGGGCTCTACACGATCTCGCCCAGCACGCGAAAAGTCCTGGCGAGCATCGACGAACCTGTGACCATGCAGGTCTACTACACCAAGGCGCTCGGTGAGCAGGCCCCCGCCTACGGCCAGCACTTCCAGCGCGTGCGCACGCTGCTCGAGCGCTACCGCGACATGAGCGGGGGCAAGCTGCGCCTCACGTTCATCAACCCTTTGGCGTTCTCCGACGCCGAGGATCGCGCGGTGGGCTCCGGCCTCAAGGGCATCCGCCTCAACTCGGAAGGCGACATGGCCTATTTCGGCCTCGTTGCCACCAACACGACAGACAACGTCGAGCGCGTCGAGTTCTTCGCACCCGAACGCGAGCGCTTCCTCGAATACGACTTGACGAAGCTCGTCAACGCCCTGTCGCGTTCAAAGAAGAAGGTCGTCGGCCTCATCACCGGCCTGCCCCTCGAAGGCGGGCCCGCGAGCCAGATGACCGGGGGACGGCCACAGCCACCGTGGGCGATCCTCGGCCAGATCCGCGAGTTCTTCGAGCTCAAGTCGCTACAGCAGGACGTCAAGGAGATCCCTGCCGACATCGACACACTGATGCTCGTCCAGCCGAACGGCCTGACGCCCGAAGCTGCCCTCGCCGTCGACCAGTTCGCGTTGAAGGGCGGGCGCGTTCTCGCATTCGTCGATCCCGTACCCGAGATCGCCCGAGTCTTCTCGATGGGCCGCGAAGTCCCGCCCGCGACCGAGATGACGAAGTTGCTCGACGGTTGGGGCATCAAGCTCGACAGCACGAAAGTGGCAGCCGACATCGCCCAGGCGCGTCGGGTGCAATTCGGCGGCGGCCAGGGCCAGCAGGCCTCGGTCACCGAGTATGTCGTGTGGCTCCAGCTCGACAAGCGCGCCCTCGACGCCAACGAGAGCGTCGTGGCCACCGTCGAGATGATCAACGCGGCGAGCATGGGCTCGCTGGCCGTCGCGGAAGGCTCCAGCCTGCGGCTGCAGCCGATCCTGCAGACGACGGAGCGCGGCACACTCGTCGACGCCGACAAGGTGAGCCTCAGACCCGATCCCCTGTCCCTGCTGCGCGGCTATCAACCCGGCGGCAAGCGCCTCGTGCTGGCCGGCCGCTTCAACGGCGACGTCAAGACGGCATTCCCCAACGGCATCGTCCCCCCCGCACCTGACGTCAAGGACGCCGAAAAGAAGGACTCGGCCCAAAAGGACTCGGGCCAGAAGGCAGCGGAAACTAAGCCCGCCGAAGCCGCGGCCACTGACAAGAAGGCAGCCGACACGAAGGCAGCCGACGCCAAGCCGGCAGATGCCAAAGCCAAGCCAGCAGGCATCCCGCCGCCGCTGACGACGGGCAAGCTCAACGTGATCGTCGTCGCCGACACCGATCTGCTGCACGATCAGTTCTGGCTCGACGAGCGCGACTTCCTCGGCCAGAAGGTCCAGATCCCGCTGGCTCACAACGCCGTCCTCATCGTCAACGCGCTCGAGAACCTGACCGGAGGCGAAGCACTGCGCGACCTGCGCGGCCGCGGTGTGAAGCAGCGGCCGTTCACCGTCGTCGACGAGATCAAGCGCGATGCCGAAAAGCAGTTCCGTGAGAAGGAGCAGCAGCTCCAGGCGCGCTTGAAGGAAACGCAGCAGAAGCTGGAAGGCATCCAGCAAAAAGGCGAGGGTGGTAACGTCATCCTCACCGACAAGGACCGTGAGACGATCGAGAAGTTCAAGGCCGACATGCTGGCCACCCGGCGCGAGTTGCGCGACGTGAAGCTCGCCCTAAACCAGGACATCGATCGCCTCGGCGCGACACTGAAGTTCATCAACATCGCAGCCGTACCGCTGCTCATCGGCCTCGGCGCCATCGGACTGGCCATCATGCGTCGCCGCTCCGACCGGGCCGCGCGCGGGGAGGTTTCCCGGACATGACACCGAAGCTCTTCACAGGATTGACGGTCGCCGCAGTCGGCTCCCTGCTTCTGGCGGCCTTCGTGCACACCCAGGCCGACAGCTGGTCCGCCGGCGTCGCCTCGGGCGCCAAGCTTGTGCCCAACCTGCAAAAGGATATGGCACGGCTTTCCACCATCACGATGAAGCAGGGCAAGCAGGCGATCACCCTCGAGCGCAAGGGCGAGGCGTGGGTCGTCAAGGACCGCGGCAGCTATCCCGTCCAGGCCGAGCGCGTGCGCGCGCTGCTGCTGCGGCTCACCGAGGCCGAGCTCGTCGACCGCAAGACGCGCAATCCGGAACGTTTCGGGCTCCTCGAGCTCGAGGATCTCGATGCCAAGGATGCCAAGTCCCGGCTCATGACACTGGGCGACGACAAGGGCCGCCCCATGGCCGCGTTCATCGTCGGCAAGCGCAGCGTCGAGCAATTCTCTGCCGGCCGCGGCGGTACTTACGTTCGCCGCCCCAACGAGAAGGAAACCTGGCTCGTCAATGCCGAGATCGACGTCAATCCGGCGGTCAATGTCTGGGTCGACACCAGCGTGTTCGAGGCGCAGATCGCCCAGGTCAAGCGCGTCGAGATCGATCTCGGCACCGAGAAGGTCGTCGTCGAGCGCGCGGAGGGCAAGCCCGCCAACAAGGACGCTTATACGCTCGTCGGTATGCCCGACACCAAGAAGCTGAAATCGGACTACACGCTCGAGGACCTCGTCAACGCCTTCGCGCGCGTCGAATTGGAGGACGTGCGCCGGGCTGGCACGCCGCCAGCCGCAGACAAGCCGCCGGTCACTGCGATCTACGAGATGCAGAACGGCGGGCGCATCACCATGAAGGTCCGCAGCGAGGGCGATGCGCGGTGGGCGAGCGTGGAGGCAACCGGCGAGGGTGATGCGAAGGCCGCTGCCGACGCCATCAACAAGCGCGTTACTGGATGGGAATTCCGGCTGCCTGGCTGGAAGTACGACCAGATGTTCAAGAAACAAGCCGATCTCATCGACGACAAGAAGGCTTGAGCGAGAGGCTCGCTGGACCAAACCAGCGGACCACTCACGAAGCGCGCGGGCCGGCGCGAGAGCCGATCTTCACGCAAAGCGCGATGCCAACCTAGTGTTCCGTCTCAGACATTTGCTACCCCCTGCGTCTGGGTTCCGAGCAAATGTCTGAGACCTCAGGAACACTAGTGTTCCGGTTCTGACATTTGCTACCCGTTGCGGCGAGGCTCGGAGCAAATGTCAGAACCATGAGGAACACTAGCAAGTCGATGTTTCTAGTGTAGCGTTTGCACCTGACGTTTGGTTGCGAGACCAGCCGCAAGCGGGTACCAAACGTCAGGTGCGCTACACCAGCAACTCTAAGCTTCTAGTGTTGCAATCGTCACTGACGCTTGGCAGACCACCCTGCGACAATCGGGGACCAAGCGTCAGTGACGCAACACTAGGTGGTTGCATCGCGCTTTTTTCGTTGCCGGCATACCGTCGCCCGTTGCGAGGCAGCACCAAGTCAAGCGAAGAAGCAACTCACCGAGGCCTTATCCCAGCGCATCCACAGCATACGAGTTTTTCCAATTTCGCGCATGACGTCTGGGGGTAGATGCGTGCATCTAGGCGGCGAAGGGAGTGGCTTCGTCCCGGCTGCTGCGGGGAAGCCGGTCGGCGCACCATCGGGCTCTGTCCCGATTGTCTGTTACTTGAAGCCACTCCCTTTCAATCCTCTCCCTTCCAATCCTTTCCATCGACTGACTTCGGTGCTCACTGAAGCAGGCCGTCGGAAGACCGACCGACGCGGACTTGCATGGCTCATGTGCCCACGGCACGATGCAGTGCTGGTCACGACACAGGCGCAAGCCGCTATTGAGCGGGCGGAGCGAGCCTAGGAGAGCCTACTGCATGATCGAGGTCACCAACGCGCTGTCCTCTCCGTTCGTGCGCAAGGTGCACATCGTAACGGCGATGAAGGGGCTCGACCGACAGGTCGCGTTCCTGCACCCGGAAACCGATCAGGCGCGATGCGCAGCCCTGCGTGCGGCTAATCCCCTGCAGAAGGTGCCCGCCGCCCGTCTCGACGACGGCACGCTGATCTTCGACAGCCACGTGATCTGCGAGCATCTCGACACGCTGGCACCAACCCCGCGCCTGTTTCCCGCGAACGGCCCCGAGCGCCTGCGCACGCTGACGCTAGCCTCGCTCGCCGACGGCATGATGGAAGCTGCAGTCCTGGTCGTCTACGAGGACCGCTTCCGTCCGCCGGAGAAACGGCACCAGCCCTGGGTCGACAAACAGCAAGTGAAGGTCGACCAGGCCGTCGCCTATCTGGAGAGCCATGTACCCAACTGGGTCGCTCATCCCGATTATGGCCATATCTCGCTTGCATGCGCGCTCGGCTACATGGATCTGCGCCTCGGCGGCAGATGGCGCGAAACATGCCCGAAGCTCGTGGCCTGGCTCGACCGCTTCGCCGCCGCTGTGCCCTCGTTCGCGGCCACCGCACCCCGGGTGGGCTGACCGCCCCCAGGCGCGAACCTGCGCTGAGCATCGCGCGGCAGCCGCCTTCGACCTATCCTAGTGTTCCGTCTCAGACATTTTCTACCCCCTGCGTCTGGGTTCAGGGCGAATGTCTGAGACATCAGGAACACTGGCAACACTAAGATTCTAGTATTGCAGTTGTCACTGACGCTTGGCAGACCACCCTGCAACAACCGGGGACCAAGCGTCAGTGACGCAACACTAGTGCGGCGCACCGGAAAGCGAAAAGGGGCCCGTGATGGCCCCTTGCTCTGTCTCATACCGATCGGACGAGCCAGATCAGTTCAGCTTACCCTTGAGATTTCGAATGCTCTGATCGACGAGCGCGCCACCGGACTGCGCGGACACCTTGCCGGCCAGCACTCGCTCGGCTGCGGCGATGGCGGTGTCGACAGCGACGGCGCGAACCTCGAGCAAAGCCTGCGCCTCGGCACGGGCGATCTTTTCCTCGGCAAGCTTGGTGCGCCGGACAAGGCTCTCGTCCAGACTGCGGCGCGTCTCGCTGGACAGCGCTTCGGCCTCGCGGCGTGCCTGGTCGACGATGGCCTTGGCCTCCTCCTCGGCAGCAGCCCGCTTCTTCTGGTAGTCGGCGAGAAGAGCCTGAGCCTCCTCGCGCAGTCGCCGCGCCTCGTCCAGCTCCGCCCGAATTCGATCCGCGCGTTCATCGAGAGCTTTGCCGACGATTGCCGGCACTTGATAGTAGAGCAGCAGGCCGACGAACCCGAAAAAGGAGACGCCAACCCAGAACTCGGGCTTCTCGAGTATGGATCCAGCCGCACCGGCGAGCATCGTCAGCATCGGCCTATCTCCCAAGCACGGCTTTGACAGCGCCGGCGACCTCGTTCTTCGCCGCAGGTTTGCCCTGCAGCTCCGCAACGATCGCCTCGGCGGTATCCGACGCGATCTGGCCGACCTCGCTCATAGCGCGTGTTTTCATATCAGTAATGCGCTTCTCGGCATCCGTAACGCGGCTGGCGACTTGCCGGTCGACCTTCGCGCGCTCCCCATCCACCTCGGCCGCGAGCTTGTCGCGGATCTCCTTGGCAATCCCCGAAGCACGCCCCCGCGCGGCGGCGAGTGACGCCTCGTAATCGGCGAGAGCCTTCTCCGTCTCGATCTTGAGCCGGTTGGCCTCGTCCAGATCACGCTGGATACGCTGCGCCCGATCCTCGATCACGCCGCCGACTTTCGGCAGCGCGACCTTGGCCATCAGCCACCACAGCAGGCCAAACGTCACCATCAGCCAGAACAACTGCGGCGCGAAGTCGGCCGCGTTGAGCTGCGGCAGGCCGCCGCCTTTGGCATCTCCGGCCAGCATGGCGGCGAACGTTGCGAAACTCGCGAGCATTTGGATTCCCGAATGACGTCGCCTCAGGCCACATAGGGAGAAGCCGTCTCCGGCTCCAACTACATGACCTATCTCTCAGCGAGAAAACGGACAAGGGACGCGGCAACCGCGCCGCGCCCACGCCCGTGACGTGCCTCAGCGG
>CAMAYR010000229.1 GCA_945862355.1 Devosia equisanguinis
CGCATGGGGTGTTGAGACGGAGTGCGCAGGTTCCAGACGGCGCGGGCCGACCTTCGCGTGACGCTATGACCACGGCAGAGCTACCCCAGATACCGATCGTCAAGCCTTCGACGTGACGGGCCAGGAAGAAACATGCTCCCGGCCACACCTCGATCCTTGCGGTTCGTCGGGTCTTGGGTGGGATAGCTGAACTTCAGGGTAGCAAAGGGAGGGAAGCCCGTACCGAGTAGGCCCGGGGAATTTCACCCTGAGCCTGTCACAGATCCGGACTTGATACTCTCGCATCATCCGGCTCGTGCCACCGCCCGACTCGAATCGCGAAGAGAGGACGGGCGTGCGGATGCAACCGCCTTACGGCGCAGTCCTGCTGTCAAGATGGGGCGATCAATATCGTCGTATCGGGGTTCCTCAAAATCGGGCCGCAATCGCCGCGTCGGTATCGGGACCCTTGATATTCCCAAAAGTCGCTTGAGAAGCTCCTCCAAGCGGATGCACAATCTGGTGGCGGATCGCAATTGCTGGTTGAGAGGATGGACGAGGGGCAGCCGAACGTCGGGACCCATTCGCGGACGGCTCAGAACTTCGCGTTGAACGCCACGCACGTGCGAACGCCATTGCCGCGGAAGGGCAGCACGAAGTGCTCCAGATACGACGGGAAGAGGATCATCTGCCCGGGGCGGGGAGGCACGGTGATGTCGGTCACCTGATTGGGCATCCGGTTCATGTTCGCGCGCGGTCGCGGGTCGGTGAAAATTATGGCACCTTCCGGCTTCAAAGGGTTCTTCTCCTTGGTATTCGGCGGCGGCATCGACACGTAGTAGGTACCGCTGACCTTGGCATTGGGATGGACATGCGGTGTGTTAATGTCGCCTTCTCGCATGTTGATGCCCCACCCCCATACCTCGATCTCGAGGCCGGTGGGCGGTTTGAAGCATTCCACCTGAAACAGCTTGTCGATGTACTCCTCGACGGCTTGGCCGATCATATGGCCCAGTGTGATAATTTCGGGGTCGGACCGCGAAAGCAGAAAATTGTCTGTCTGAAATCCGCCTACAGTGGAGGTGGTCGATGAAACATCGCGCGCTTCTTTTTCCAGCTTCAACATCAAAGCGGACAGCCGCCGGTTTAGGTCATCGACGCCTTCGTACATTCGGGACATTGCGCACGTAGGGAATTGGAGCTCGACCTGGCTCGACTTCAAACGTACTTCTCCGAGCCCGTTGGACATCGTGTTGCCTCGCTTACGCTTCGGTCCGGGTAGTCGAGGTGCCATCCCCGACGTATCGGCCCCCAGGGTCGGTGTCGCTAATGCTTCTCTAGCCGACATTCCCTAAGCAGCCCTTGGACGAGATGAGAGTAAGCCGCCGATCCAGCATGTGCAATGCCCTCCGATCTTTCTAGCACGTCTTCCGGCGCCGTGACAGCGCGATCCTGGGTCCTGGACCTTGGTTGAGGGGTTCGCCGACGCGCTCCGACCATCGTTCCCGGCGCACCCGGGCAACGCGCCGCCGTGACGTTCGTGCCGGTGGGATCGATTGCGTGCGAGACGGTCGAGATCGTTCGTCATGATGGCGCCGGCGAGGGTCGGCCACAGGATCGGCGAACCCGTCCTCGGGTTCGGGAAACAGATGAAGGAAGGGTTGTGGCTCTCTGATTTGGCTGAGCATGAAGCATCCCCGTGACTTGTCTCAATTCTGCGTGACGCGAAAAGCAACGCGCCGCAGGTGTAAGGCGACAGGGCCGCAGCGTGGATGCTCGCGCGCCAGTACGATCGTCGCTCGATACACCGCGTGCGCCTTGCCCTCGATCGCCGTGGCGCCACTGTCGGCCAAATGTCTTGGTGTGGTTCGACGATAAGCAGACGTGCCTACTTGCGCAACTTCCCTCGTCGTCCAGCTCTCCTCCGGGTCGCCAAGTGCCATGCCGGCCTCCGCCGGTTCGACAGCAGGCCGACCGGCTGCGGACATCATGGCTGCCCCTGTAAAAAGCGGGGTTGTCAGGGGCGTCCCCTGACGCGGGTGCAGGGCGGCATCCCTGCTCGCGGAACGAGATCGCGCGCCGCTCGAACGTGCGCGATATGGCTCAAGACACGGTTGCTCACGGCAGGGCCGCGCCTCCCGCGCTCACAGCTTCATCGCGTGCTTGTCCTCGGGCACCTGCTCAGGCGCAGCCTTCTGGCCCTCCTCTTTGTAGGTCGTGCCCTTCGAGGCGCCGTCCTCGAACACGGTCAGGCTCGGTGTCGTGCCGGGCAGCCCCAGCTCCTCCCAGCGCTCCGACAGCTTGTCGTAGACTTCCTTGCGCAGCGTCGTGCGCGCGGAGAACGTGTTGAGGTAGCGGTGGTCCTTGCACGCGTTGATCAGTACGCGTGAGCCGTAGGGCCGCGCTTCCGGCGGGTTCTTGGAAGGGTCCAGCGGTGTCGACCAGGAGTTGCGCTGAATGTCGATATCGTCGACCGGCGAGCAGCGTGTGGACATCGCCCAGATCACCTGATCGGTATCGGTCGGGTCGACGTCGTGATCCACCACTACGATGAACTTCGTGTAGTAGGCCGAGCCCGGCATACTCGACGCCAGCGCCAGCACCTGTGTGACATGGCCCGCGTACTTCTGCTCCAGCGACACCACGACCATGCCGAAGCCCCCGGCCGCTGCCGGGTGCGAATAGACGCCGTGGATGCCGGGAACACCGAGCTTGTCGAAATCATCCCAGATTTTCGCCGAGCGGATGATCGAAAAGAAGCCCGACTGCTCGCAGCTCGGATAGTCCGCCATCAGTGCGTTGGTGAGCACGGGTTCATTGCGGAAATGGACCGCCTTGATCTCGACCAGCGGGCAGCGGTCCTCGGGCTTGCCGTAATAGCCGGTGAACTCGCCGAACGGCCCTTCGCCCTTCATCGAGTTTGGGTTCAGCACGCCTTCGACCACGATCTCGGCGTTGGCGGGGATCAGCAGGTCCGTGACCTTGCCTTTCACCACCGGGATAGGTTCGCCTTTAATGCCGCCGGCGTACTCGTATTCCGACACGGTCTTAGGGAACGACTGCGAGCCGACCAGCATGAACAGTGGATCGATCCCCCAGCACGCCGCGACCTCTATCGGGCGGCCCGCATCCCACGCCTTCTGGATGTGCAGGCGGGCGTCCTTTCCCGGCGACAGATAGAGCCCGCAGGTGTTCTTGCCCTGGACCATCATCCGGTAAGTACCGACGTTGAGATAGCCGGTCTCGGGATCTTTCGTGATGACACAATCGGCGGTGCCGGCGTAGCGGCCCCCATCCCTGGGCCAGTGCTTGGGGATCGGAAGCTTCGTCAGGTCGATCTGATCGCCGGTCCAGGTGTTCTCGAAGAACTGCGCGTCGTTTGCCGTGACCTCGCGCGGCGGCGTGCGGCGCTTCAGCTTGTCCTTGGTGCGACGGATGAGCTCCACCGTCGGGGTATCCGGATGCTCCTCCAGCGTCACCGCGATGCGGCGCACCGATGGCCCGAGCACGTTCCACAGATGGCGCATGCCGATCCTGTCGTTCTCGAAACCCACCGTCTTGGAGAACAACACCGCCTTCGACGGCTTCTGCTTGGCCAGGAGATAGCCGATCCCGCTCATCTCCTCGTCGCGCTCGACGGGCTTGTCCACTCGTACCAGCTCGCCGATTTCCTCGATCCGCTCCAGCCACTCCCGCAGATCCTGGATCGGGCGATTGCGCTGGGCGGGCGGGATGGTGGTCATCGAGTGACGCTCCGATACGACTGGATGGACGCGTTGTCGCACGCGACCGGGATGGCGACAACCGCCTGAACGCTGGCTTGCCGGCGGCAGGCTCCCCCTGACCTCCATCGAGATCGACGGCGCGGGTCTTGCTACCGTCGTCGCATACGATTCATCGAGCCGACCATGTCGATTTCCGACGCGCTGTCTCCTGTCCAAAACCGGGTGGAAGAGCGCGACCGGTGCCGCCCGCGGTAGCACTTCGGCTGCCTGCCCTGCCGCCAAGTGCCCGCCATCAACCCCCTCGCGACACATGCGGCCCTGCGTGTAAGCTCGGGGCTTGAACGAGCCAGGTGCGGGAGCGAGGCCAGTGGCGGACGTCCCATCCGATTTTCTCGGTGTCGATTGCGACGTCCATCCTTCGTTGCCCGGGATGTACGCGCTGTTACCCTATCTGGACGACCACTGGCGCGAGACGGTCATCGAGCGCGAGGTCAATCTCGAATCCCAGAGCTATCCGCCCAACGCGCCGATTACCGCGCGGCCCGATCTGCGCGGCAAGGACGGCCGGGCCGGCATCGAGCCGAGCCAACTTACCGCCGTTACCCTCGACCGCTGGGGCTCGAGCCTCGCCATTCTCAATTGCCTCTACGGTGTGCAACTCGTGATGAGCGAAGACATGGCCGTGGTGCTGGCGCGTGCCCTCAACGACTGGATCGCCAAGGAATGGCTCGACCGCGATCCTCGTCTCCGGGCGTCCATCGTCATCCCCATCCAGAGCGTCGAGCGCTCCGTGGAGGAGATCGAGCGGCTCGCTGCCGACCGCCGCTTCGTGCAGGTGCTGGTTCTGTGCATGGGCGAGACGCCTCTGGGGCGGCGGCATCTGTGGCCGATCTGGGAGGCGGCCCAACGCCACAAGATGCCGCTCGGCATCCACGCGGGCTCGGCCTATCGCCATCCCGTCACGTCGCTGGGCTGGCCGAGCTACTACATCGAGGATTATTCGGCGCAGTCGCTGGGCTTCCAAGGCCAAGTTGCGAGCCTCATCACAGAGGGCGTTTTCCAGAAGTACCCCGAGCTCAAGGTGGTGTTGCTCGAATCCGGCGTCACGTGGCTCGCCCCGTTCTTGTGGCGGCTCGGTAAGTTCTGGCGCGGCGTGCGCTCCGAGGTGCCCTGGCTGACCCGCCCTCCCGCCGACATCCTGCGCGATCATTTCCGTCTCACCATCCAGCCCCTCGATGGCCCTGACGACATCGCCGCCGTCGAGCGCGCGCTCGAACACCTCCATTCGGAGGACGTGCTGCTCTACGCCTCGGACTTTCCCCATTGGCAGTTCGATGGCGACGCTGTCATGCCGCCCGGTATACCCGCGCGCCTCCACCGTAAGCTGCGTATCGACAATCCCCTCGCCACCTACCCCCGCCTGTGGCCGCTCGCCACCCAGACCAACCGGACCGGAGGCTGACCCGATGGCCCGCCACGTCGTCGCGCCGTTGAGCGAGGTGCCGCCCGGCACCCGCAAGCTCGTCGATGCCGGCAGGCGGCCCATCGTCGTCTTCAATGTCGAAGGCCGGCTCTATGCTGTGTCGAACCGCTGTCCACATGCTGGCGGCCCGCTCGTTGCGGGAAAGCTCGTCGGTCTCGTCGAAGCCTGCGAGCCCGGCGCATATCGCTACTCGCGCAGGAACGAGATCCTGAAGTGCCCGTGGCACGGCTGGGAGTTCGATCTGGCGACTGGCAAGTCGCGCTGCGACCCCGACACGGTAAGCGTTCGTGCCTATCCCGTCGACATCGAGCCCGGCGCGAACGTCCTCGACGGGCCCCTCGCGGTAGAGACATTCGAGGTGGCGGTCGAAAACGACTACATCGTCGTGACGGTCTGAAGTCGTGACGAGCTGAAGTCGTGACGAGCTGAAGTCGGGGGAGGCTGCCGTCGCATCCTGCCTGAGAGCAACGCTCGCTCCGCAGCGCCGTCAATTCAAGACGCAGATCCCCATCGATTGTGCCCGGGAGCCCTCCGCCCGACTGACATCGGCGGCCACGCGCTCGTAGCCCTCGGCGCTATCGACGACCAACAGCGCCGCCGGCACGCCGAGATCGATCAGGCGATTTCGAATGATCGTCGCCCGATCGATCCGCAACGCGGCATCGCTCGCCATGGGCCGGCCCGGCCCCAACTTGCTGCCGATCTCGATCGACCTCGATTTGACTGTCGCCAGAACCTGCGCGGCGAGTTCGAACTCGGTTCGGGCAGATGGCAGCAGCACGCGCGAGCCGGCTTTGAAAACGACCTTGCGCAGCATAACGCAGGCGATGTCGTCGCCCCCACGCCGGGTGTCGTCGAGCACGCTCGCCAGATCGTCGACGCCGATCCCCGCAACCCGCCGTTGCGGCGCCCATCGCCCACGGATCGAAGGCTTCGACGCTGCCGGTGGCGCGCGCGAGGGCGCGACCGCAGGCCTTGGCGTGACAGCCGGTGCGGCTTTCCTGACCTTCGGCGAGGGAGCCGTGCGAACCGAAGGCTGATCGGCCTTGGCCGGCACAGGCGGCAGTGGAGCTGGAGCGGGCGCAGTCGACTTGATGGCTGCTGGTGGGGCCGGCGCGACAGTCGGACGTTGAGCGGCTGGCGCTGGACGGTTCGGCGTCGGAGGCGGCGCGGCGACCAATGCCGGCTCCTTGATCTGCGGTGGTGGCACGACTGCGGTGGACCCGGATCGATCAAGCTCCGGCGAAGTCCGTGCAGGACCCGGTGCGCGCGCCTCGGGCTCAGGTGTCGGGGCAGGCAGAGGGTCGCGCCGCGGCGGCGCCGTTGGCGCTGGAGCAACAGCCACGACGGCTCTTGCCGGCTCGGCCGATCGCTCGTCTCGCGGCTGGGAAAGCTTCGGTTCGAGGGATGCTTCGCGGCTGCCAGGGACGACCACCGAGCCGCCGGCAACCGGACCCGATCCCTCGAAGCCAGGCATCTCGAGGGCATCGGCCCAGCCGAGCGCGAACAGCCCCCAGGTCAGGAATGCCGCAAGACCGATATAGAAGACGACGACGCGCAGGAACGCGAGCATGGCTCTTACCTTCCGCATTCGCATCGAGCAGCGCCCGCTCGCCGCTGATACGGAGCCAACATCAATTCACATATATGGCATCGCTAATCCGGATCAGGAAGAACCAGCAATCGCAAACGCAGTTAAGTTTACAAGGCCGCCATCCAGCCCCGACGCTCGCGGGCTATCACTAACCGACCCAACCCGGTGGCGGCTCCTTGCCGGGATGCACCGTTTCACAAGACTTGCATGTGCGGGCCGTATCGTCCGCATAGAACGCCGTGTAGAGTGGCGGCAGGTCCTTGACGATGTCCTTCAACTGAACCTCGACGCGATTCACCTTTTCCCCGCAGTTGAAGCAGAACCACTCGAACCCGTCGATGTCGCCTTCCCGCCGCGTGCCTTCGACGACGAGGCCGATCGAACCCGGCACAGGCCGCTGGGGAGAGTGGCGCACATGCGGGGGCAGGAAGAAGACCTCGCCCTCGCGGATCGGCACGTCGTAGATCTTGCCGCCTTCCGCGATCTTCAGCAGCATGTCGCCTTTGAGCTGATAGAAGAACTCCTCGACGGGATCGTCGTGGAAGTCGACACGCGCGTTGGGACCACCGACGATCATGACGATCATCTGGGTCTTGTGATCGAACAGCTGCTTGTTGCCGACCGGCGGCTTCAGATGGTGCTGGTTCTCGTCGATCCAGCGCTGAAAATTGAACGACTTGAGCGTGGGATGGAGCGACATCGCATCGGCCTCCGTGGCTGGATCTTCCGTGCCCTTGAGAGTATGCCCCTCTCGCACGCTCGGCAATGCGGCGCTTGGCGGGGGCAGGCCAGGCATGAGGTCGCCCGACGCGCAGGCTGGTTTGCGATCGGCCCGGGCAACTGACGGCTGGACTTGCGCCCGCCATCGCCGACGCTCACCATCCCGGCCGCGCATTCACGAAATGGAGACCACATCACGATGCCCCTCGCCACTATCACCGGCAAGCTCGTCTCAGGAATCGGCCAGGGAAGGCACTTCACGCGCCTCGAATGGGTCCGCCGCCAATTCATCGACAGGCTCGGGATCGATCCCTATCCAGGGACGATCAATGTCGAGGCCAACGCCGGAACGAGCCAGGAGACATGGCGTGCGCTGCGCGAGACCGCCGGCATCCGCATCGACAATCCCAACGACGGCCCCCACGACTGCGACGCGCGCTGCTACCTGGTGCTGATCGAGAACGCCATCGAGGCGGCCATCGTGCTGCCCGAGGTGGCGACGTACCCGGCGGCTCAGATCGAGCTGATCGCCGCCGTCAACGTGCGGCAGACGCTCCAGATCGGCGACGGCGCAGCGATCCGGCTCCATACCCGCTGACCCCGTCGCCACGCCGTGGCTGACCGGCAACAATCCACCGTCGACTATAGCGGTGGAACCCGTCCACGGTTGCCATTCCGGCCCCTCCGCGCCAGAATTGCAGGTCTTGCAAGGCCCCTTCGCGGAAA
>CAMAYR010000230.1 GCA_945862355.1 Devosia equisanguinis
GTCGTGTCGGTGTCCGACTGCACGATCTCGAAGCTTCGCATCCCATCACCTGCCGAGTGAGCCGCCCTCGACAAGAGAAATAGCTGATTCGCAAACCAACCCAGACCCTTACGCCATCACCACCGGATCGGAGTTACGGAAGCAGGAACGAACCAGCGCTGCAGGCTTTCAACAACTATTTTTAATGGTGCAGGATGGAGGGTTCGCGATACCATGGTAACGCAGATGACGGTCGACCCGGGCAAAAATGCCGCTGTCGCGGCACCCTATACCCGGTTCGGCTCTTGCTGGAAGTTTGCGCCTCGCACCATTCTAGGAGAGCCGTAGCTCGCTCCTGGCACCTCCGTATCGGGGCGGCCACGGTCGGTATCTGGGGTATCTCCGCCATAGCCTTCCGTGCACGTTAGCGTCCGGCCGCTCTCCCGTTCGAGGTCTCCTTTCTCCGCATCGCCGTCGCGCTGGCTGCGGCATGCAAGCGGCTGTCCGCTGATTTTGATTGCTCGCCGCTGCGGCGCTTCGTGCCGGATCGCCGCCGGCTCACGCCTCGGCCAGGAACGCAGCAAACCCGGTGGTTTTGGACGTGTCATCGCCAACGGCGCCAACGATTGCTGCTGCGCTGTGGCCAGAACGACACTCCCAAGAGCGGGCGACTCCGCATATCATGCAGACATGCACAATAAAGCGAAACTCTCCGCTTTAGCTCTGGCCGTTGCGCTCTTCGCGCATGCCAATGTCGCGCGTGCGCAGACGGAAGCGCAAACCGAGCCTGTGCAGCCCGCGCCCGCCCCCGAGTCGATACCGGGAATTATGGTCGTGCCGCCCCATCGCCCGATGCCGCTCCCGGCGGCCCGCCAGCCGGACGCCGAGACCTGTCCGGTAAACGACCTCAAGAAGCTCGATCTGATCGGCTGAGGCCGGAGTACGGTCCTGCGCGCCTTCGCCGGGGTGACGGTGGGGAGCGGCCGTCTGTCCACACCTCTAAAGCTGCGGCGCCGGACGGCGCGACGAAGCGTACCGTCCGGGGTCTTTGCGTCGAACTGCGAGAGGTGTGGATCCCGGCTCTCGGTGTCGCTCGGCGAGGAAGGCGGCGGACAAGAAGAAGTGTGCGCTTGTCCGCATTTTGGGAGCGGAGGGAGAAAAGCGCCCAGGCCTCAGTGATGACGGCGGGGGGCGCGCTTGCGCGGGGGCTGGATGACCTTGTCGATAACGTGAATCACGCCGTTCGTCGCCAACACGTCGGTCTTCACGACGTTGGCGCCCGACACGCGCACGCCCTTGCGCAGATCGACGGCGATGCTCGAGCCCTGCACCGACTTGATGCCGAACCGCTTAGCGCGCGCTGACGTGATGCGCTTGGCGTCGTATTTGCCGGGCAGCACGTGGTAGGTGAGGATCGCGGTCAGCTTGGCCTTGTTCTCGGGCTTCAGCAGCGATTCCAGCGTGCCCTTCGGCAGCTTCGCGAAAGCCTCGTCGGTCGGCGCGAACACCGTGAACGGACCCTTGCCCTTCAACGTATCGACGAGGCCGGCGGCTTTCACTGCTGCGACGAGCGTCTTGAACGAGCCCGCCTTCACGGCGGTATCGACGATGTCGTCGGCGGCGCGCGCCGAGGCGGTGCCGACGAGAATGCTTCCGGCGATCGCGATGCCGGCCAGAACAGACTTGAAGCTGATCATCTGATTTCCCTGATCTTGTCGTGGTTTCTCGTGAGCGGCATGCGCGACGATATCCTTCGTCATCGCGTCAACAATCAGTGCTGATCATGACGAGCTAACGCGCGACTGGGCGAGGTGGATCACCGGACAACTCGTGTGCTACCGACACGGCGCCTACACGGCGGCTTCGCGCGACTTGACCTCGACCGCGCGCTCGTTGCCAACTGGCGGCAACGCAAACACTCGAGGAGACGCACATGGCTGCCACACCGGATCTCACAGGAAAAATCGTCATCGTCACCGGCGCGGGCAGCGGGCTCGGCCAGGCGATGGCACTCGGTCTCGTCACAGCAGGGGCGGGCGTGCTTGCACTCGACGTCGCGGGCGACCGGCTGCAGGAGACGGAGCGCGAGGCAAAAGCTGCGGGCGCTGCGGGGCGGCTGCTGCCGCTCGCCGTCGACGTGCGGAGCGAGCATTCGTGCATCGCTGCCGTCGCAACCGCGAAGGACAAGCTCGGCGGGCTCACAGGCCTCGTCAACTGCGCGGGTCTCGGCCCCGCCTACCTGTCGCCGGACGCGTTCGAGAAGCCGCCGAAGTTCTGGGAGCCAGACCCGGTGCGCTGGTGGGACATCATGGACGTCAACGTGCGCGGGCCGTTCCTGCTGGCGCGCGCGGCGATGCCACATCTTCTCGCGAGCGGATGGGGTCGCGTGGTCAACGTGACCACCAGCTTCAACACCATGATCCGCGCCGGCCAGATGCCCTACGGGCAAAGCAAGGCCGCGCTGGAGGCTGCGTCGGCGAGCTGGTCGGAGGATGTGCGCGGGACCGGCGTGAGCGTGAATATTCTCGTGCCGGGGGGCGCGGCCGACACGCGGCTGGTGCCGGAAGGGTCGCCCTTCGACCGCGCAAAGCTCGTCAAGCCGGTCGTGATGGCGGCGCCGATCGTGTGGCTGATGTCCAACTTGTCGGACGGCACGAACGGCATGCGCTTCGTCGGCAACAAGTGGGACCCCGCCAAGCCCTGGCAGGAGGCGATGCAGGTTTCCAGCGGACCGATCGCCTGGCCGGATCTAGCTGCAGCTGCCGCCACGGGCCAGCCGAAACCGGCCGGCCGCGCCGGGATTTGAACCTGCGCGGCTGGCCAGTAGTGCCGATGTCAGCCGCCGCCGGGCTTCATGTACTTGCCCATCGCATCAACTGTGGTCTGGGGCTGGGAGAGAACCTCCTGGAAGCCTTTGGCCACCGTTTCCGGCGAGCGGTAGACCATGTCGATCTTGGCCTTCTTGGAATCGGCGATGAAGGCTGGATCCGTGATCGTCTTCTGGAACGCAGCGCGCAGCACCTTCAGGCGTTCGGCAGGCGCACCCGGCCGCACCGCGAACGCGCGACCGATCTCGAGGGGGATGCCGCGCACGGCCATCAGCGACTTGCCGATCGGATCGGTCGTCAAGGTCTCGTCCACGGGCAGGCTCTCGTAGCCGGGAACGACGGCGCGGGCACGCACGACAGGACGCACAGCGCCGCGCTCGACACCGTTCTTGATCGTCGTCGCAAGCGCGGCCCAAACGTCGACCTCCTTGCGCTCGGTGGCGAGGAGGATATCGCTATTTGCCGCGTAGCCCGACACGAGCTTGAACTTCGCGCCGGCAAACTCCCTGAGCAGCAAGGGCATGTCGTGGGCATTGGAGCCCGGTCCGGTGGTGCCGACGATCAGCTCCTTGCCGGAGGCCTTGAATTCCGCGAACGTCTTGAACGGCACATGATTGCCGAAAGCCAGCATCGAGCCGTCCGAGCCCGAGGAGCCGATCCACTCGAACTTGCGCAGGTCGAACCGCACCTGCGGCAGCTTCGCGAGCTGCGCCAGCGAGACGTTCGGATTGACGGCTAGCAGCGTCAGCCCATCGGCCTCGGGAACGTTGAAGACGTGGCCGGTTGCCACCAGATGCGCCCCGCCCGGCATCTGCACGAGAATCACGCCCGGATTGCCGGGAATATGTTTGCCCAGATGCTGCGCGACGAGTTGCGCCGCGGTGGTCAGACTGCCGCCCTTGGCGCCGACGATCACTGAAACGGTCTTGCCCTTGAAGAAATTGTCCTGCGCGAACGACGGCTGGGCCGCGGCAAAGCATACCGCAGCGCCGAGCAGGCTCATGGCGAGCTTCGAACACTTCATCGATTCCTCCCTGAATTCGTATTCTTCTTGCCAGGCCCGCCCGCAATTTCAGCCGGTGCCTGCAAACGCACTATAGCTGTTCTCGCCGGGGCGGGCGCCTGAATAGTCTCCCCCGTGCGCCGATCGTCTCGCCACGCGGAACGTACCGGCGAAAAGGCTTTTCACCGCGCTAGAGCCGCCCCGCATGCTGCGGCGCAAAACATATCCGACGTCCGGAGACCGCAGCTTAGCGCGACGCGAAAGCGATTATCCGAAATATCGGATTGAGCAACCGGCAAGGCCGGGCTTGCCAAGCTGCCTGCAATTACGTAGCCATTGTAACGCAATCGGGTGCAAGTATTCGCGGGCAGAATGCGAGCAAGCGCAGAGTGGGCCACGAACGATGATCAGATCGAGGGCATTCGCGACCAAGCTCGCCTTGCTGTTTATCGCTCTGGCACTCCCTACAATTGCAGTGTCGATGGTCGCTGTGCCGGCGATGGCGGCTTCGTCGGTCGGGCCCAAGACGGCCGCGCCTTGCAAGGCTCCTCGCGATCTCGTGCGTCTTTCCCGGCCGTTGTCGGCTGCCCAAGGCGCGATGACGCGCGATGGCGATTTCCGGATCGTCGCGCTCGGCTCCTCGAGCACGCAAGTGGCCGGCGCCTCGCATCCGAAGATGTGCTACCCGGCCCAACTCGAGGCCGAGCTCAACCGTCGTTTTCATCCCGACAAGCATTTCGAAGTCGTCAATCGCGGCGTTGGCGGAGAGATGGCCTCCGACATGCTGGCGCGTCTGGACGGCCAAGTGCTGTCGCTGAAGCCCGATCTCGTCATTTGGCAGACCGGCGTGAACGATGCGATCGCAGGCGTGCCGCTCGAGGATTTTCGCATGGAGCTCGCGCAGGGCATCGACGCAATCAAGGCGGCAGGCGCCGATGTGATCCTTCTCGACCTGCAGTACTATCCAAGGTCCGAGCGGGTGGCCGGCTACAGAGACTACCTGCGTGCGATGGCAACGGTTGCGACCGAGAAGGCGGTTCCGATCCTCAGGCGCCACGCATACATGAAGCACCTGCTCGATAACCGGAAATACACGGCTGCGCAGATTCTTGCACCTGACCTGTTCCACCTCAACGACCTGTCCTACCGCTGCCTTGGCAATATGGTCGCGGACGCGATCGGGGATGGCCTCGAGCAGGCCGGACGGGCATTGCCGCTCAACAAGACGGCGTCGGCGCGCTGATTAGCCGGACAGTGCCCACCGAGGCAGTGTTCAGGGCGAGGGGTGCTGGCGTGCTCGCGCCAGTGGCGCATCGACTTCGCTTTTTTTTGCGCAACAATTATTCCGCATCAGGATTGATGGTTGTACCGATTCCCATCATAAGCTTCCCTTGGTTGTATGGATCGGCAAGCGAGGCGTCCTGCGACGTGACCTTCGCTTCTACTGCCGGATTACTCGGCCAAAATGGAAACAAGCCGATCAATCATCGGCACGGAGAGGAGTGGGCGCAATGAGCATGATGCAGGAGTTCAAGGATTTCGCCATGAAGGGCAACGTGCTCGACATGGCTGTCGGCGTGATAATGGGGGCTGCGTTCGCGCCCATCGTGTCCACCCTCGTCGACAACATCGTTATGCCGCCGATCGGCTATCTGATGGCCGGCGTCGACTTCTCCAACCTCGCCGTGAAACTGCCGACGCCGACCACGCCGGTCGACATCAAGTACGGGCTGTTCCTCAACGCCGTCATCAAGTTCGTGATCACTGCCTTCGCGATCTTCATGCTCGTCAAGTCCGTCAACAAGATGTTCAAGAAGGCCGAGGCCGCGCCGGCCGAGCCGGCTCCGCCGCCGCCAACCGAGGTGCTGCTCGCCCAGATCCGCGACGCCCTGGTCAAGAAGTGACCTTGCCCGATTGCAATACGGCTGCAATCTGCTGAATGCCTTACGGCCCGGTGGCTCCCGCCTCCGGGCCGATCTCGTCGTTCGGCGGTCTCGTCGTTGGGGCGCGCAATGGCTGAGACGAAGGTATGGCGATCCGTTATGGTGTCGGCTGGCACCGTCCGCTCGACAAGGTCGCACTCCGGATGCAGCGGACTGCAAGTGCATTACACCTGACCACACCGATCCCGTCGCATCTCATAGAGACTTTCATGAAGCTGTCGGAAGCCCGCTTCGTCCGCATCGATGGCACCAACGTGGCCGCCACCGTCAATTCCGCGACGGAGGCCAAGATTGCCATCAAGGAGATCAGGCAGAAGAAGCGCGAGTTCGCGCACATCAAGCGCGGTCTCTTGCGCGAGAGGAAGACAGCCGAGCGCATCGCCAATGCCGCGCGCAAGAAGAAGACGGGCAAGTCCGGGAGTGGCTTCTTCGCCGGGCTCATGAGAGTTGCAGGCATGGCCGGGGGCTACGGTACGGCCAACGCCAAGGTGGATCTCGCGCGGATCGAGAAGGAATGCGCGCAAACGGAGGAGATCCTCCACAACCTCGATACCGTGCTTATCCAGATCGAAGGCAAGCTGCTGCGCTTTTCGTAATCTAAAGCTGTCGCGATCAGCCCTTGTCGCGCAGCAGGCGGGCCTTGTCGCGCTGCCAGTCGCGCTTGGCGGCCGTCTCGCGCTTGTCGTGCAGCTTCTTGCCCTTGGCGAGCGCGAGCCTGAGTTTCGCGCGGCCCTTATCGTTGAAGTAGAGCTCGAGCGGCACCATCGTCATGCCTTCGCGCTGCACGGCCTGGGCGAGCTTCTTGATCTCGGCGGCGTGCATCAGCAAGCGACGCGGCCGGCGTGGCTCGTGCTGGAAGAACTTTCCAGCCTTCTGGTACTCGCCGATGTAGGCGTTGACGAGCATGATACCGCCACCTTCGGGCGAGGCATAGCTCTCCGCAATGTTCGCCTCGCCCTTGCGCAGCGACTTGACCTCGGTGCCCCTGAGCTCGATCCCGGCCTCGTAGGTTTCGACGATCTCGTACTCGAAACGGGCGCGACGGTTTTCCGCAACCGTCTTGCGGCCGTCGTCCTTCTTGGCCGCCATAAGCGGGTGTCCTCGGATGTTGAGCGCTCAGCCTGGATCGAGCGAAGCACAATCCAGCGATATCAATACGCGGCTCAGCCCGGCGAACGTGCGGACTGTGCCGTGGCGCGGCCGCAAGCCGCCGCCCGAACTAGAGTGCAAACGCTATTCCGCCGCCGCTGCCTGTCTGGTGAGGCCGACGGCCGCCAGCGTTGCGTCGATGAGTTTGCGTGAGGCCTCACCCAGCGGTGCGAGCGGCAGGCGGCAGTCCTCTGCGCCGAGACCGAGCCTCGCGGCGGCATACTTCACTGGCGCCGGGTTCGTCTCGCAGAACATCGAATCGTGCAGCGGCGTCAGCTTATCGTGCAGCGCCAGTGCCTTCTTCCAGTCGCCCGCCAGGCAGGCATTCTGGAAGTCCGCACACAGCCGGGGCGCGATGTTGGACGTCACCGAGATGCAACCCGTCCCACCATGCGCCATGAAGCCCAGGCAAGTGCCGTCCTCGCCCGATAGCTGGACGAAACTCTCGCCGCAGGCCAACCGTTGCTGGGTTACGCGGGCGACGTTGGCCGTCGCGTCCTTGACGCCGATGATATTTTTGAGCTTCGCACACCGCGCCATGGTCTCCACCGACATATCGGTGACCGTGCGCGGCGGCACGTTATACAGGATGATCGGCAGGTCGACGGCGTCGTTGATAGCCTTCATGTGCAGGAACATACCCTCCTGCGTCGGCTTGTTGTAGTAGGGCATGACCTGCAGCGAGGCATCGGCGCCGGCCTCTCTGGCATAGCGCGTCAGGTCGATCGCCTCCTCAGTCGAGTTCGAGCCGCAGCCGGCGACGACCGGCACGCGCTTCCTCGCCACCTCGATGCAGAGTTGGATGACGCGCTTGTGCTCCTCGGTCGAAAGCGTCGGGCTTTCGCCGGTAGTGCCGCAGGGCACCAGGCCGTGCGTGCCCTCCGTGATCTGCCAATCGACCAGCCGGGCGAACGCATCCTCGTCGACCTTGCCGCCCTTGAACGGCGTGATCAGTGCGGTGAACGACCCCTTGAACATGCGCGGCCTCGTCAATTATGCCCTGATATGACCTGGCCCCGGGTGGCCAGGGTCTCGATGTGATCCGGGTTGCGTCCTCCCGGACGAGCCCTTCGGCGCCTTGCAGTCTCGCTGCTGTCTCGCAGCGTTTGTCTCGCAGCGTTGCAGCGTCGCCTTGCGGCACTTCTTAGTGTCGTCTTGCCGTCGCCCAGCGTCAGACGTCGAAACGAAGCATCCGCGGCCCGACTTCGAGTAGCGCGGCCTGGAGGCGCACCGGGTGCCAGCCTTGAAGGTCCGGACCCCGTTTGCTACCGTGCAAGAAAGGCCAGAATGCTCGAATCCGAACCTCAG
>CAMAYR010000231.1 GCA_945862355.1 Devosia equisanguinis
GCCGGCGGAACCGCTGCCGCCCTTGCCGCCGACGCCACGAGCGAGGCCGATGTGGCGGCCGCGATCGCGCACTGCACGGCCACCTTCGGTCGTCTAGACGTGCTGCACAACAACGTCGGCGGCTCCGGGACCGGCCGCTCGCTCGACGACATCACGCTCGACGACTGGAACGCCACGATCGCCCGCAACCTGACGTCGGCCATGCTGAGCTGCCGGGCCGCAGCGCCCGTCATGCTCGCGCAGGGCGGCGGCGTCATCGTCAACGTCTCCTCAATCGCCTCGATACGCCACCTCAACGGCCCCACCGCCGTCTATTCGGCCGGTAAGTCCGGCCTCAACGGGCTGACCCAGAACATCGCGCTGCACTACGCCGGCCAGGGCATTCGCGCGAACTGCGTGTTGCCGGGCTACATCGACACGCCCTTCATCAACAGGCTCGTCGGCGGCAGGCCGAACTACGCGCGCAAGGGCTTTGCGACGGCCGCCGAGTACGGGGCTGCCCGCGACAAGTCGATCCCGATGGGTCGCATGGGCACGGGCTGGGACGTCGCTTTTGCCTCGCTGTTCCTGGCAAGCGACGAAGCTGCCTACATCACGGGCACGACGCTCGTCGTCGATGGTGGCGTCACCGCCACCTGCCCCGGCGTCCTTTGAGCGAACGGAGACCACGATGGCTGACACCGAGAAGCGCGACGTTCATCTCGTCACGGGTGCTGCAAGCGGGATCGGCGCGGCAGCTATCAGCCTCCTCCTCGCCGACGGCGCCCGTGTCTGCGCCGCGGACATGCAGACGATCCCACTCGAGGGCATTGCAAGTGGTGACCTCGACAGATTGAAGACGGTCCGGTGCGACGTGTCGAGCGAAGCGGACTGCCGCCGTGCCGTAAAGACCGCAGTCGACGCGTTCGGGGGGCTCCACGCCGTGCTGCATTTCGCCGGCATCCATTCCGTCTTGACGTGGGAGGAACTCGATGCGGAGGAGCTCGCGAAGCTTTACGCCGTCAACGTGATCGGCTCATTCCTGGTCGCCAAGGCCGCCGGAGAGCACATGAAAAGCAACGGCGGTGGCGCCATCGTCATGACGGGCTCGGGCTCGATGAACTCGGGCGGCACGGGGGGCAATGGCCGCGGCGGTCCCGCCTATACGGCGACGAAGGGCGCGATCATCGCCCTGCACCGGGCGATGGCGCGCTCGCTCGGCCCACACGGCATTCGCGTCAACGCGGTGAGCCCCGGCTCTACGACGACCGCCATGACCGCCGACTACAGCGCCGACGCACTCGCCAACGTCGCGCGGCGCACCGCGCTCGGCCGCATCGGCAAGGCCGAGGAGGTCGCCGCCGTCGCCATCTTTCTCGCCTCCGACAAAGCGAGCTACATCACCGGGGAGATCGTCAACGTGAACGGCGGCGGCAGCTTCGGCATCTGAGCTGGCGCTTAAGCCTGCGCGTTCTGCCCGTAGCCCTTGAAGCGCTCGATGACCTCGGCCATCTCGGCGGCGGGCAGCAGCGCGGGCCGGCCGAGCGCCAGCACCTTCCAGTATTGCTCGCACAGCGTCTCGACCTCGGCGGCAAGCTCGAGCGTGCCGGGCAGGGTGGCGCCAACCGCCACCATGCCGTGATGAGCCATCAGGCAGGCATTCCGCGCTGCGAGCCCCTTGACGACATGCCGCGCCAGCGCATCCGTGCCGAACGTCGCGTAGGGCACGCAGGGGATATCGTCACCGCCCGCGACCGCCACCATATAGTGAAACGCAGGCACAGGCTTGCCCACGCACGCCAGCACGACGGCGTGCATCGAATGCGTGTGCACGACTGCGCCGACGTCGCTCCTGGCATTGTAGATCGCGAGATGGAAATGCCACTCGCTCGACGGCTTGCGCTTGCCGGCCGGCTTGCCCTCGAGATCGACGAAGCTCACGTCCGCCGGCTTCAACTCGTCGTAGGCCATGCCGGTCGGCGTTATCAACATGCCCTCGCGCCAGCGTCGCGAGACGTTGCCGGAGCGGCCCGGCGACAAACCGGATCGGCTCATTTGTAACGCCGTCGAGATGACCTCTGCGCGTGCCGCGGCCTCGCTACCAATCGGCTTGCTGCTTCTGCTCTGGCTCTTGGCCCTCATCACGCCCCCTCCCCACTTCCCAGAAGTTGCGCGTGGGCGAGGCGCGCGTAGGCGCCACCTCTGGCGAGCAATTCGCCGTGAGTGCCCAGTTCCACGATCGCTCCCTTATCCATGACACAGATGAGATCGGCTCTCTGCACTGTCGCAAGCCGATGAGCTATGACGAGCGTGGTCCGCCCGGTCGTAAAGCGGGCCAGGGCCTCCTGTACGGCTTGCTCGCTTTCCGTGTCGAGCGCGCTCGTCGCCTCGTCGAGCAGCAGGATCGGCGCGTTCTTGAGAATGGCGCGCGCGAGCGCGATGCGCTGACGCTGGCCACCCGATAGCCGCGAGCCGGAATCGCCGATCATCGTGTCATAGCCGTTGGGTTGGGCCATGATGAACTCGTGCGCGGCAGCCGCCTTCGTCGCGGCGATGATGTCGTCCTCGCTTGCGTCCAGCCTGCCCAGCGCGATGTTGGCGCGGATCGTGTCGTCGAACAGCGTGACCTCCTGGCTCACGATCGAGATCGCATTACGCAGCGAGGCTAGCGTGACGTCGCGGATTTCAGCGCCGTCGATCAGGATGCGCCCACCGGTTACATCGAACAGGCGCGGCACGAGATTGATGATCGTCGATTTCCCCGCACCCGAGCGCCCGACGAAAGCAACCGTCTTTCCACCCGGCACATCCAGCGTGAAATCGCGCACGGCCATCAGCTCCGGCGCACGCGGATAGGAGAACGCGACGGCCTCGAAGTGGATCGCCGCTTGGGTCACCTGCAACGCCTTGGCCCCGGGCTTGTCCATGATCCGCGGCGCCTCGTCGAGCACGCCATAGACGCGCTCCAGCGCGGAAATACCCTCGCTGAGACGGGTCGACAGGTTGCCGAGGCCCCGGATCGGTTGCGCCATCAGCAGCAGGCCGGCGATGAACCCCATGAACTCACCGACCGTCGACTGTCCCTGGGCGATACGCCAGTAGGCGAGCCCCACGACGCCGGCCACCGCGACCGCACCCAGCACCTCCAGCATCGGGTCGAGTTGCGCGCGACTGCGGACCGCCTTCATGCGCAGCTTGAAGACATCCTCGAAGCTCCGGTCGACCTTCCCCGCCGCGTAGCTCTCGAGACGGAAGGTCTTTATCAGCCGGGCACTCGACAGCTTCTCGGTGAGCAACGAAGTCATGTCGCCGAGCTCGGCCTGCGTTCGCTTGGCCACGTTACGCATCTTCTGGCTGATGATCGCGACGGGGATGGCGGCGATCGGATAGACGCCCAGCACGATCAGGCTGAGGAACGGATCGCGCCACAGCAGGTAGGCGATCAGCGCGACGATCGTGAGGACGTCGCGAATGGCCGTGTTCAACGCCGCCTGAAGGCCGAGCTGGACGTAGCCGACATCGTTGGTCAGGCGCGAGACGAAATCGCCCGGCCGCTCCCGCATGAGACGTTCGTAGTCGGCCCCGATCAGATGGCGAAACGAGCGCTGCTGGATGTCGGTGGTAATGCGCGTGACAAGGCCGTTGCTGACGATCGTCTGCAACAACAGCAGAACACTGCGCAGCAAAGGCGCGGCGACAATCGCGGCGAGCACGACGGGTAGGAAGTCCGAGCGCCCCTGCATCAAGGTGTCGAACGAAAGGCGGATGATCCAGGGATAGAGCGGCGTCACGGCCGCCAGCGCGGCCGACAGCACGAGCGTCAACACGAGCTGCCGCCAGCGCGGCACGACCCAATCCTGGAAGAAGCGGCGGAGCAGCCCCCAGGTGCGATCATCGAGCGCTAGGCCCCGGCGCTTGTTGGGTCTGGGCTGTTCTTCGCTGCTCACTGGGGCTCCGCTTGATCGAAAGTCACCGCGGGTGAGCGGCGGGCTAGTGAGGCGTCGCGATCACGACTTCGCCTGGGCCGCTATCGTCCTGGGGTCGAGCAGGCGATGCATGTGCACGATGAAATACCGCATCTGGGCGTTGTCGACCGTCTTCTGCGCCGAGGCCTTCCACGCCGTGTGCGCCTCCGCATAGCTTGGAAAGATGCCGACGATGTCGAGCTTGTCGAGATCACGGAACTCCGTACCATCGAGCGAAACCAGCTCTCCCCCGAACACGAGATGGAGAAGTTGGGGTGCAGTGGTGTCGGTGTTGTCCTCGCTCATGGTAGACTTCTCCATTGGGTTCTACCCACCGCCGCGCCCGGAGCCGATCGACCCGAAACGCCGGTGCAGAGATCTGCCTGGTGTGATGGCCGAGACATCCGCTTCATACTTTTCGGTAGGGTCGACCAGCGGATTTCTGCACCTGAATCGCACTAGACCGACGATATATCCAGGCGCCCGACATATCCAGGTGCCCGACCCGCCTGCGGCTGGCAAGTCCGCCGAAGGAACCACTCGAAACAAGCCAACGTCCCGCAATGACACAGTTTTGCTCGCGTGTTCACCACCCGCAAAGCAAGAAACTTAATTGCTTCCACACGCATCGGTGGCATAGTGAAACTCATGGTCGCGGAGACGGCCAATCGTGAGTTGACAGTTCGGCGCGAGACGGCGCGGCAGGCTCCCCCTGCTGCGCCGATTGCATTGTACAGCCACGGCACCGCCCTGCGACGCAGCCCTTCGACACAGCCCTTCGACACAGCCCAATGACATTCTCATGGCGAGCCGGTAGCCTGACGGCTCGGCGGGGTATCGATGGGGCGGAACATGAGCATAGGCTACCAGACCTACGGCACGGGTCCGCACAAGGTCATAGCGTTGCACGGCTGGTTCGGCGACCACACCACCTACGATCCGATGTGGGATGCCTTCTCCGCCGACGTATTCACCTACATCTTTCCCGCCTATCGCGGCTATGGCCTCTCGCGGCGGCTGCCTGGGGCCTACTCCATCGAGGAGATCGCCACCGACGTCATCGCGCTGGCCGACAGCCTCGGCGTGGCGCGTTTCAGCCTGATCGGTCACTCGATGGGCGGCAAGGCCATCCAGCGCGTACTGGCCGATGCACCCGATCGCGTCGAGAAGCTCATTGCCGTTACGCCCGTCCCCGCCTCCGGCGTTCCCTTCGACAAGGAGACCCGCGCGGCTGTCCGCTCGGCGGCAAACAACCCTGAGGTGCGCCGCGGCATCGTCGCCTACTCGGTCGGAAACCGGCCCGTGCCGCAGGTTTGGCTCGACCGGATCGCCGGCGTGCCGCGGCTGCCGGCTACGCCGGAAGCCTTCGCGGGCTACTTCGAGGCGTGGTCGCAGGGCGACTTCTCCGACAGCATCAAAGGCAAGGAGCTGCCGGTAAAGGTGATCGTCGGCGAGCACGACCTGGCCCTCACGCCCGATCTCATGAAGGCAACCTACCTTGCATGGTACCCCAACGCCGAGCTCGAGGTATTGCCGGCGTGCGGACACTATCCGATGGAGGAGACGCCGATCGCGCTCGCCCAGTCGATCGAGGCATTTCTGCGCGCCTGAAAGGCATGCTCAGCGCTGCCGGTGAGGTTCGCCACGTACCGGGACAAGTTCTGGGGCGAATTCTGGTAGGGCGGTCTCAAGGCCTGGGCCCCTTCAGCGGATTTCGATCTCGATGGCCGTTCGCGTCTGAACATCGGCGGCCTCGGCAGCCAACGCAGCGTTGGGATCGGGCGCGCGCCCGCGCCTGCGTTGACGCTGCTTGGGCCTTGGAATGTCGGTTGCGGCATCGTCCCGGCGAGCTTCCGTCAATGCGGGCGGCTCGCGCAGGAACAATTGCCAATCGCCCAGCACGGTGAAGCGCATCCGGTCGTAGTCGTGAACGATGCCTTCGGGCGCCTTGTGCGTCTCAGAGCACACCCCCACGATCTGCTCGCGCCCTTTGTCCTTGAAGCGGAAGCGATACTGAGCCTTCTCGCCGGGCACGACGTGGACCTTGCCGGCGAGGATGCGGTGCGACGGCTCGAGTTCGTTGGGAAACAAAACCATCGCCCGGCCTGCCTTATCGACGCCTATCAGCGTCAAGTAGCAGTCCCGGCTCGCGAGTGCGGAGATTACCCCCGTCTCGCCAGCCTCATAGACCGTCTTATCCGACCACAGCGCCAGGGCGAGCGGCTCGTCATGGCCGGCAGGCGCAGCACCAACGCGCCCGGCGAGGGCGCCTGCCAGTGCGTCGAGCTTCGCCCGTTCGATCGCATCGCCGGTCAGCAGGCTGCGTGCCGCCAGCTTCAGCGGAGCAGTTACTGTCGTGAGCAGGCGGGCGACCTGCCCCTGCGGTAGCCAGAGGCCTGCCGACAGTTCCCGCAAATCCCCCCGGGTGCCTCGAACCGAGCCTCCCGCGCCTGCCTCCGAGAGCACCTCCACCAGCCAATCGGCCTGCAGCAGCGGGATTGCGCTCCCTGTCGCCGCCAGCACAGCCGCGGGAATGTCGAGGCCGGGAGGAGTGCGCACCGGATGGCGGGCGGCCAGTTCGTCCCATGCGGCAGGGCTGAGACCGAACTCGCGCAGGGAGATCCGCCAGACATGACCGGCCGGATCGATCGCCTGTAATGCGGGGGCGGTGCCCATGCGTTTGCGAGCAATGCCGGTAAGCTCCTGGCGGACACGCGCCGCCACATCTGGCCTAGCGCAACTGTCAGCCAGATGCGCTACGGAGGCAAACCGGGTAATCCGCGCGGTCTCGGGCGGCCCAGCCGCCAGAGCATCGGCCATGGCTTGGCCGACAACCCGTCCGTCTGAAGCGCTGGCGGGCGAACATCGCACCAAGGGCAGCTCGGTTATCCAGTCGCGGATAGCCTGTACCTCGTCTGCAAGCGGCTCGGGGACGGCGGGATCGTTGAAGATGTCGAGGTGGCGCTCCTGCGTCAGCGCCACGTTGTACAGACGCGATGCATCAGGCAGCCCCGGTCTGACGAGGCCGGGCGTTCGCGCCAACTCGGTTAGCGCCAGGATGTTTCCCAGACCTCCACCGGCCGCAGTGCCTGGCGGCAGCATCCCCGTCTGATGGCAGCCCGCACAATTGCGCTCGAGCGCGCCGTAGGCTTTCCCCGCGATCACGTCTTTCGGCGGCGCTGGCACGCCACCTGTCGCAAAAGCGACGCCGGCGCCTAGAGCCAGAGCCCCGACGCTGACGGCCGCTACCCGACGGACAACGCCGGTCCACAAGAGGCGATGCACCTCGATCACGCGCCGGCGGTCGCCACGATCTCGTCCCGGCCTTTCTTGAAGCGGTAGCGCGGCAGCAGATCGAGGTTGGTGCCCGTGATGCGCACAACCCAGGCCTTGGCGGGATGGATTGTCGAGTGGATGGCGTGGGGGCCGTAACCACGGGCCTGCGCTTTCCTCAACTCGTAATGCTCGGCCACCTTTAGCTTGGCTGCTTCCTCGTCAGCAGGATTGACCCGCTCCCATTCCTTCATGCCCGTGACGCCCATCGCCGTGCCGTAGATCGCCCAAGACGCACCGTGGCTGTGCGGCGGTCCTTCCTTCGGGCCCTGATGCACATGGGCCATCACGTAAAAGTCGGTCTCGTCGTCGTGAAACAGGATCTTCTTCGTGAAATCGTCCTCCGGCTTGAACGTGGCAGCGATAAAATCATCGTTCTCCAGCAGCCGGCCGAGCCGTTCGGCCATCTGCGGCAGCCCCTTCTCCAGCGGCTGACCGGATTTCAGGATCGCGCGGCACTCACCGCAGAATTCATCGAGTGCATAAGCCATGGTCAACTCCGAGATTGCTGCGGATCGGTCGTCCGCAAAGACGCAATGGAGTTTCACTTTAGCATCGTTACCGCATCGAAAAATAGTGCCGGGCCGCCCGACGGCGACGGCAGGCCGCAACCTCTTAACAACTGGTTGATTTAACACTTCGTCAGTTAAACACGCCTGTCACATTAGGTGGCCTAACATTCTGTTATCGATTATCAATATCCTGCTTCCGTACCTCCGATCCGGTGGTGATGGCGTAAGGGTCTGGGTTGGTTTGCGAATCAGCTATTTCTCTTGTCGAGGGCGGCTCACTCGGCAGGTGATGGGATGCGAAGCTTCGAGATCGTGCAGTCGGACACCGACACGACAAC
>CAMAYR010000232.1 GCA_945862355.1 Devosia equisanguinis
GGCGAGGAGGCCGTCAGGATCGGTGTCGGGAACTCGTTGAAGCCGGCCTCGTGCATCCGCGTGCGGATCGAGCGGGTGATCGCCAGCCGCTTCATGATGATGGCATGCAGGCTTTCACGGCGCAGGTCGAGGAAGCGATAGGTGAGGCGCAGGTCCTCGGGGTAGTCGGGCTCTCCGAACACCGGGACGGGCAGCTCCTTGGCCTGGGACAGCACCTCGATCACGGTGGCGCCGACCTCGATCTGACCGGTCGCGAGGTCCGCGTTGTCGGTCGATTTGCCGTCGATCGTCGGGCGCTTGCGCACCTGGCCATCGACGCGGATCACCCACTCGGAGCGCACGGTTTCGGCAGCCTTGAAGGCGGGGCTGTCCGGGTCTGCTACGACCTGGGTTATGCCGTAGTGGTCGCGCAGGTCGATGAACAAGAGCCCGCCGTGGTCGCGGACGCGGTGCACCCAGCCAGAGATGCGCACCGGGTTGCCGATGTCGGTGGCGCGAAGGACGCCGCAGGTGTGGGAGCGATAGCGATGCATTTGTCCTCCGCTCAGGCCCGCAGGCGGGCTACGCGTTTCTTCTCCGCTCAGGCCCGCAGGCGGGCTACGCTTGTCGGCCATGGCCGTCTACCTTTGAGGGTTTGCGGGGTTTGTTTGGTGTGGTTTTTCTGGCCGGTACAGCGCACCGGAGCACGCCCTTGTCAAGGACGCGGCGGCGAACGTCAACGCGGCACCGGTGCGGGGCGCGTCGCCCGTGCTGACGGTTTCAGGCGAGCCCGTTATGGTCACACCGATTGTTGTCATGCAGCATCACCAGCGGCCGAACCTCAGTGGCAAAGGGCGAATCCGCTTCACGCGGGCCTGCCTTCGATGCAGCTTGCCGTCGTTCTCGTGGCCTCGCGCGGTTCGAAGCGAGCCTGGATTGGTGCAGTGTTCCAGAAACCGTTAACCTGTGAGCAACCGAGCCGGGATAGGCATATGTGCCGGCGGGGCTCTGAGCTGCCGGGCCTGCGACGAGCGATGCAGTAGCTGGCGATCGAGAAGTATCGGGCGCTGGATGTGGTTCGAGTGAGAAACGGGACGACCGCTATGGCCAATTGTGTTGCAGGTTCGAGGCGCTGTGCGCTGATGGCTGCCATTCTGGTTGTCGCGGCCGGCCCTGCGCTGGCCCAGGACTGGAACCCGTTCCGGGATTCGACGGGCTCGTTCGGCGCCCGTAGCGAGCCCTATGACAAGGCGTTCGTCCGCGAGTGGGAGGCGCGTCCGCCACGGGGCTACGCGACGCTGGCGCCCGCCAACATCGAGGCGACCAAGACCGCCATCAAGCGCTACCAGGAGATCGTCCAGCACGGCGGCTGGCCGGTGGTGCCGGACCAGGCGATGCAGGCGGGCAGCAGCGGCGGCGCCGTTGGCGTTCTGCGTCAGCGCCTGACGCTTTCGGGCGATCTCAAGGAGCAGTCGAGCTTCCGGGATCAGTTCGACGGCTATCTCGAGCGGGCGGTGAAGCGGTTCCAGGCCTCCAACGGCCTCAGCCCGACGGGGATCGTCGACAAGCGGACCATCGCGGTTCTCAATGTGCCGGCGCAAACGCGGCTCAAGCAGTTGCAGGCGAACCTGCCGCGGTTGCAGGCGCTCGTGCGCGGGGCGCCAAAGAAGTACGTCATCGTAAATATTCCAGCTCAACAGGTCGAGGCAGTCGAGAACGGGGCCGTTGTTTCCCGGCACGCAGGGGTCGTCGGCAAGATCGATCGGCCGACGCCGATCCTGAAGTCGTCGATCCACGAGTTGAACTTCAATCCCGTGTGGCACCTTCCGCCGACGGTGATCGACAAGGATCTGTTCCCGCGCGGCCGCGAAATGCAGCGCACGGGCAAGAACGTCCTCGTTCAGTACGGTATCGACGCCTATGATGGGCAGGGGCGCAAGGTCGATCCGAGCAGGGTGAACTTCAGCTCGCCGTCTGCGCGCGGCTTCTCGTTCAAGCAGCAGCCGGGCAAGGAAAATCCGCTCGGGTTCGTCAAGATCAACTTCCACAACAACTACTCGGTCTACATGCACGACATGCCATCCGACACGGTGTTCGGGCGCAATTTCCGTGCGGCGAGCTCGGGCTGCATCCGGGTCAGCGGGATCGAGCAACTGGCGGCTTGGATACTGCAGGACAATGGCGACTGGTCGCAGGGCCGCGTGGTGGAGATGAAGAAGACCGGCGGTCGCCAGGATGTGAGGGTGCGCCGGCCGGTGCCGCTTTACTTCGCCTACATCACGGCGTGGGCGACGGAGGACGGCGTGATCCAGTTCCGCCGCGACCTCTACAACAAGGATGGCGCGGGCTCGGTGGCGAGCGCGTACTGAGGGCGGCGCGGCCAGGGTGCGCCCCAGAATTTCGGGGATAGATGTGCCCCTTGGCTTGGCCGGAGCCATCGTTGGCGGATAGTCACGCTGGATGGGGGCAGAATCCCGTTGCGCCCTCGAGGGAGCTGCGACATGTCTGCCGTCATGAAGAAACCTCGCATCAAGGCCGTTTCCAAGGTGCCCGCCGGCATCCTTCCGGCGCAGGCGATCCGTGCGCTCATCGACCAGGGCGCATTGAAGATCGCGAAACCGCTAGTCGACAAGCAGTTGCAGCCCGCCAGCATCGACCTGCGCCTCGGTGTGGTCGCCTACCGGGTGCGCGCGAGCTTTCTCGCCGGCCCTGGCGCTACCGTTGATCAGAAGCTCTCGACGCTGTCGCTGCACGAAATTCCGCTCGAGCAGGGCGCGGTGCTGGAGACCGGTTGCGTTTACGTCGTGCCGCTGCTCGAGTCGCTCGATCTAACCGAGCATCTGTCGGCGGCGGCGAACCCGAAAAGCTCGACCGGCCGGCTCGACGTTTTCACGCGGGTGATCGCAGATGGCGTCGGTGCGTTCGACCAGATCCCGAGCGGTTATCGTGGGCCGCTCTATGCGGAGATCTGTCCGCAGACCTTCCCGGTGCTGGTGCGGACGGGAAGCCGGCTTTCACAGCTTCGCTTTCGCGCCGGCGAGATCAACCACGACGACAACGCATTGCGTGAATTGCATCGCAAGCAGCGGCTGGTGTCGGGCGCGAATATCGACATCGCTGGCGGTATTGCCGTGTCCGTAGACCTGTCGGGGACGCCGGACGGGCTCGTCGGCTATCGCGCCAAGCGCCATACGGGCCTCGTCGATGTGGACGTTGTTGGCGCTTGCCCGGTGCTCGACTATTGGGAGCCGATCCGCGCGCACGCCTCGGGGCGGCTGGTGCTCGATCCGGACGAGTTCTACATTCTCGCATCCAAAGAGGCCGTCCACGTGCCGCCGACGCACGCCGCCGAGATGGTGCCGTTCAACCCTCTGGTGGGCGAGTTCCGTGTGCACTACGCGGGCTTCTTCGACCCCGGATTCGGCCACGACGCGGCAGGCGGGCATGGCTCGCGGGCAGTGCTCGAGGTGCGCAGCCACAAGGTGCCGTTCGTCCTGGAGGACGGGCAGGTCATCGGCCGGCTGGTGTATGAGCCGCTGACCGAGGTGCCCTCGATGCTGTACGGCACGGATCTGGGATCGCACTATCAGGCACAGGGGCTGAAGCTCTCCAAGCACTTCCGCTAGTGTCAGAACCGGAACACTAGAGGGCTCGTGGCCCACCGGTCCAGCCGATCGCGGGGGCAGAGCTGATCGCCAATCGGCCTGTGGAAGGTTGTGCCCGTCGGTGCCGCGTGGCACATGGGCGCGATCCTTCGATCAGCCAGACCTCAATCAACGAGACCCTTCAGCTTTGCGCCCTCTTTCAATTGAAATCGCCGACGGCGAGCCGCGGCTGGCCGGTGACGGCCGGCCCGTCTCGGCGGTTGTTCACGCTTGCCATGAGCGTACGATCGACGTGGCGCTCGCCGAGCTAGCCGTGCCGGGCCTCGACCGGGCAACGCTCGAGCCCGTTCTGACCTATTGCGCGGAGCTTGCCTGCGAGAACGACGGGGCGACATGCCCGGCCTGCAAGCGCCGGACCGAGGCCCAAGGGCTCGCCACGCTCGATGATTTCATCGCCGCGCACCGGGAGATCTTGGTGGGAGACGGCCGCGTGCGACTGACCGGGCAAGGAGAGGGACAACTCACGACGCCGGCGCTGGAGGCCCTGACCAAGACCTGGTCCGGCGAGAACTACTGGTTCTGGGCGCGGCGCGTGCTGCGCAAGCTACGGCATGGCATCCGCCGGGCGCATATCAAGGGCTCGGCGGTGGCGGACGCTGGTCAGACACCGGCCGTCATCCTGATGGAGCCGCAACTGCCAGACAACATCGGCATGGTTGCCCGTGCGATGGCGAACTTCGGGCTCGACGAGCTTCGGCTGGTGGCGCCGCGCGACGGCTGGCCCCAGGAGAAGGCGAGGATCGCGGCTTCCGGCGCCAACTATGTGATCGACGATGCGGCGGCCTATCCAAATCTCGAGGCGGCCGTCGGGGATCTGACCTGGGTGGCAGCGACGACGGCCCGGCAAAGAGACATGAGAAAGCCCGTGCTGACGCCTGAGCAGGCGGTGGAGGAGGCGTTCGCGCGGATCGAGCGGGGGCAGCGCTGCGGTTTCCTGTTCGGGCGGGAGCGCAACGGGCTCGAGACGGCCGAGGTAGCAAATGCCGACGCGATCGTGATGATTCCCGTCAACAGCCGTTTTGCATCCCTCAACCTTGCGCAGGCGGTGCTGATCCACGGCTACGAGTGGATGAAGCGGTCCGGCCGGGCCAGCCTGGGTCGCGTCACCACCTACGAGAGCCCGGTGTCTACGGGGCTGAGGCTCGGCGGGGATCGGCTGGCCGACAAAAAGGAACTGGAGGGCCTGTTCCAACACCTGGAAGGCGAGCTGGAACGGCTGGGATTTTTCAATCCTGCCGACAAGCGGCCCACGGTGGTCAACAACCTGCGGACCATGTTCACGCGCATGGGGGCGACGGAGCACGAGGTGCGGACGCTGCGTGGCATTGTCGCCACGCTTGCGAAAGGCAAGGGGCACGGGCGCAAGACGCCATGATGTTGCCTTCATTGAAGCCGAACCACCGATGCATCGAGGCTGGGGGATGGAGCTGGGCTCGGTGGCCGGGTACGGCGTCTGAGGTGGACGCTCCGGCAGGATTTGTCGGGCTGCAATTCGGGTGATTGCCCGGATATCTGGCAGTCGCGACTTGCCTGCCCGCCGGGTTACGGCATTTGATGCCGGATTGTGCCGCGAGGCACGGCGGCAGTTATGAATTCAGGCATCCAACGGATGGCGGAACAGGGGCCGATCGAGATGCGAAAGCAGTTCACTGCAGGTTGGGTCGTGGCGGCGTTGCTGGCGGGGGCGGCTGGCCTAGCCGACGAGGCCCGTGCGCAGCAGCTCAGCCAGAAGTCGGTCGAGACTCTGATGGGGTATGCCTGGGCGATTACGCCGGACAGGTTCACCAAGCCCAACGGACAGGCGATCGAGATCGACAGGAAGAATCCTGAGGCGGTTCAGGTGCCGATCGACACTGCCCGCGAGATCATCCGCGTCGGACGGCTCTCTGCTCATGCGCAGGTTTGCGACCTGAAAGAGGAGCATACCGCCAACTTCCGGACGCTGATGGCGCGCGAAGCGATCAAGAAAAAGTGGACCGAGCAGCAGTTCGTGTTCATGAACCAGTTGCACATGGTGACCGTCATGTTGCTGACCGGCCAGCTCAAGCTGATCGAGAGCGAGACGGGCAAAGACGGCAAGGACGTTCAGGTGGCCGAGGAGAATATCGGCAAGAAGGCCTCCTGTACGCCGGAGCAGAAGGCCAAGGTCAAGGAGGCCGTGGCGGCCTACCTCAAGTCCGGTCCGCAGATCGCGCCGGCCGATGCGGCTGCTGGCGGTCCGGCTCCCACGCCGGCATCGGCACCAGCCAAGAAGTAGCTGCAAGGCTTGGCTTTGCGTGCTGCTGGCGGTTGACCTCAGCGTTGCATCGCTATAAAGCAATCTCGCGCGGGCCCAATGGGCCCGCGTTTATTTTGCGCACCCGTGGCGCGGCCCCGTTGGGTCCGTTGCCTGTCGGCCTCGTCGAGCAGCTTGCTGCGTCACGAGCGCAGAGGAGGGGGCGCTCCAAGGCAAACCAGGAGTGCCAGAATGACCAAACGCGCTACAGCGAAGCACAAGATCGACCGCCGTCTCGGCGAAAACATCTGGGGCCGGCCGAAGAGCCCGGTCAACAAGCGCGAGAAGCGCCCCGGCCAGCATGGCGAGCGCCGCGCCGGCAAGCTTTCCGACTACGGCCAGCAGTTGCGCGCCAAGCAGAAGCTCAAGGGCTACTACGGCAGCATCGGCGAGCGCCAGTTCCGTAAGATCTACGAGGAGGCCCGCAGCATCAAGGGCTCGACCTCCGAGCAGATGATCGGCTTGCTCGAGCGCCGGCTCGACGCCGTCGTCTACCGCGCCAAGTTCGTGCCGACCGTTTTCGCTGCACGCCAGTTCGTCAGCCACGGCCACATCAAGGTCAACGGCCGGCGAGTCAATATCCCGAGCTATCGCTGCAAGGTCGGCGACGTGGTCGAGGTGAAGGAGAAGTCGCGGGAGCTCGGGCTCGTGATCGAGGCGACCAAGAGTTCCGAGCGCGACGTGCCTGATTATCTCGAGACCGATCACGGCAAGATGTCGACGAAGATGCTGCGCGTGCCGGTTCTGTCGGACGTGCCGTTTCCGGTCGTCATGGAGCCCAACCTGGTGGTCGAGTTCTACTCGCGCTGATCTGCCGGACAATATTTCATCCCGCGTGCACGGCTCCCGTGCGCGCGGGATTTTGATTTCCAGCGTTGTGTGCTCCCGTGCGATCGACGGTCGCGGTGAAAGCACCTCGATCGATCGCACTCGGGTCCCTCTCCAGGTTCGCACGCTATGTCCCAGGATGCCCTCGTCAAGTCCGCGCTGTCGCACTGGGCGGCGCGCTTCGTCGCCAACGGCGTGGTGCTGACGGACTTCGAGGAGGTCGTCGCCTCCGTCCAGACCTACGACGACTGGTGCCGGGCGTGGTGCGACAAGGCCGCCGTGCACGAGGCCCTGGGCCGCGATGCGCTCGCCAAGGGGAAGCTGCTCACCGCGGGCGAGCATCTGCAGCGGGCTGGCGTCTACTATCACTTCGGCAAGTTCCTGTTCGTCCATGATCTGCCGCAGATGAAGGCCGCGCACATGAAGGCGGTGGAGTGCCGCAAGCTCGCGCTGCCTCACCTGTCGCCGCCCGGCGAGCGCGTGGCCATCCCGTTCGAAGGGCGGCACCTCTACGGCATCCTGAGGAAGCCCGCCGGCGTAACGCGGCCGCCGGTGATGATCATGTGCTGCGGCCTCGACAGCGCGAAGGAGGAGACTGAGGCCTATGAGGCGCCGTTCCTGGCGCGCGGCATTGCGATCCTGGTGTTCGACGGGCCGGGGCAGGGCGAGGCGGAATACGACTGGCCGATCCGCGGGAACTACGAGACGGCCGTGAAAGCCGTGTGCGATTTCATCGAGACGCGCAGCGATGTCGATGCCAGCCGCATCGGGCTGTGGGGCGTGTCGCTCGGCGGCTACTACGCGCCGCGCTCGGCCGCCTTCGAGAAGCGCGTGAAGGCCTGCATCGCGTTATCCGGTCCCTACAACATGGAGCGCAACTGGGAGACGATCCCCGAACTCACGCGCGAGGCGATCCGCGTGCGCAGCCAAGCCGCGACGGAGGAAGACGGCCGCAGGAATGCGCTGACGCTGTCGCTCGACGGCGTGGCGTCGCGGATCGAGTGCCCGATCTACATCGTCGCCGGCAAGCAGGATCGCGTGGTGCCGTGGCAGGATGCCGAGCGGCTGTCGAAGGAGGTGCGTGGCCCCGTCGTGTTCTCGTTGATCGAGGACGGCAACCACGTCGCCAACAATCGCGGCTACAAGTGGCGCCTTCAGACGGCCGACTGGATGGCCGAGCAGCTCGGCGTGGCGTAGGGCGGACGTGCCTTGGCGCGATCACCCCCGGCTCAAGGCCATGTCGTCGCGGTGGATGAGCTCGGCGCGGCCGGAGATGCCGAGGATCGTTGCGATCTCGGATGAGCGTTTGCCGGCGATCTGGGTGGCCTCGCTCGCTTCGTAGGCGACGAGGCCACG
>CAMAYR010000233.1 GCA_945862355.1 Devosia equisanguinis
AATCGGAACGCTGTTCTGAGGCTCGGGTATGGCTGGCGCGTCTTGTGAGAGATCGCCTGCTCGATCCCCTGCCCCGGGTGCTGGCTATGATAGTAGAGTTCAGCGGGCGCAGCGCATTTCTGCTGGCACAGATCCTGATCGCGGTCGAAGTTGTTGGGCAGCGTCGAGAAGCTCACCGGGAAAAAAGCGCCGTCACACAAGCGCACGCACACGGTGCGGAAGGTTGCGCCGTAGTTGAATTGGCTGCCCCCGGAGCCGGAGTCCCCATCCTGCCATAGCGAGGAGAACGGATTCGAATTGCGCGCCGCCTGCTGCTGGTAGGCGGGACCGCAATTGTTGCGCGCCAGCTCTCGAATGATGTCGTCCTGCAGCGACCGGCCGCCGGATTGGACGATCTGCTGGCGCTGCTGGTCGAGCTCGGAGAGGCGGCGGCGGCTGGCTTCGAGCTGCTGAGACTGGTTGATGCAGGCCGGCGTACGACGCAATTGTTTGCCGAACACGAGGAACTCGTATTCGTAGCAATTGCTCCGTTCGAGTTGGGCCTGAGCCGTCCGACTTGCGCGCTCGGCATTGCGCATGTCGTTTTCGAGCCGCGGCAGGAGATCTCGCGCGCTGCTGCTCCGGCTCTCGGCATGCAGGCGCTGCTCGAGCTGGGCACAGATCGGAGGCCGGCTGCCCGAATATTGGTTTGTTCCCGCGGGAGGGATATAGGCCGGCGGCGGCGCTGGGGCCGGCTGCGGCCGCACGGGTTCACGCGGGGTTGGCGCTCGTTGCTCGCCGCCCCAAGGTATCCAACCTCCCCAGCCCTGGCCGAGGGCGGGCGACAGGCCTGAGGCAGCCGTGGCCGTCAGGGCGGCAGCGAGTAATGCAGAGATGCGTCCAGCCCTGCGCCCTCGCCGCGAGCACGTCGCTGGTCGGTCTGACTGGCTGCTTTGCTGGATTCTTGTCATCGTGTGCGCGGTGCGCTCCCCACGGCCTAGCCGATTCTCGCGTCGAAAGGTGAGGCCGACTATGCGCAAACCAGCTAGCCGGTCAATGCAGCGCAATTGGGGCATTGCCGGATCGCAGCGGACAGGGCAGTGGTCCGCTGCGAGATAATTCCCGACCGCCGCCGACGGATATAGCCGGGCTGGTCCGTTTAACCGACATGGTGATGGAGCGGTTCAATGAGTAGTAGCAGATTAACCGGGTATACTGGAAGTTGCGGGCCGCAGCGTTGTGACCCGCCTGCACGTGGTATGATATTCTACCCCTGGCATAGGAAATTCCGATTGATCCGTCCCTTGAACCACAGCGTTTATCCGAGTGATGGTGCGTCGGAATGGAGGCGGGTCGCAACACGATCCTGTGAGCCGATGTAATGAGCATTTGACGGCAAGTTTGTTTGAGCATCGGTGCGGCAGAGTGCACGATGCCACCCTGACGCCAATGTAGTGGACCATAACGACCGTCCTGAACGTCGAGAGGAGCAGCCGGGCATCCGCCGAATCGGAACCGCGGACCGGGTTGAGGAGCAGATGGCTACGTCCAAGTCACTACCCATGATTGCTGGCGGCTCTCTTGGGCTGTCGCGGTATCTTGAGGAGATCCGCCGGTTTCCGATGCTGGAGCCGACGCAGGAATTCATGCTGGCAAAGCAGTGGCAGGAGCACGGCGACCAAGCCGCGGCCCACCAGCTCGTCACATCCCACTTGCGGCTGGTGGCTCGTATTGCCATGGGCTATCGGGGCTACGGTCTGCCCATCGGAGAGGTGATCTCCGAGGGCAACGTGGGCCTCATGCAGGCCGTCAAACGTTTCGAGCCGGACCGCGGCTTCCGCCTCGCCACCTATGCGATGTGGTGGATACGTGCCTCGATCCAGGAGTACATCCTGCGCTCGTGGAGCCTCGTGAAGATGGGCACCACCGCGTCGCAGAAGAAGTTGTTCTTCAATCTGCGAAGGCTGAAGGGCCAGATCCAGGCCATCGAGGAAGGCGACCTTCGTCCCGACCAGGTCAAGCATATCGCGACCAAGCTCGGCGTTCCCGAAGAGGACGTGATCTCGATGAATCGGCGACTGTCGGGCGATGCCTCGCTCAACGCGCCGGTTCGGGCCGATCAGGAATCCGGCGAGTGGCAGGACTGGCTTATCGATAGCGATCCCAACCAGGAGGAGGCGCTGGCCGAGAGCGACGAGCTGTCGATGCGGCGCAAGTTCCTGGAGACGGGCCTCGCCACGCTCAACGAGCGCGAGCGTCGAATCTTCGAGGCGCGTCGCTTGAGCGATGATCCTGCAACACTGGAGGATCTTTCGGCGGAGTTCGGCGTGTCGCGCGAGCGCATCCGACAGATCGAAGTGCGCGCCTTCGAGAAGGTTCAAAAGGCGGTCAAGGGTGCTGCGCGCAAGATCGAGCAGCCGGAGATGGCCGACTGATCCCAGCGCGCGATCACACCAACCCTGTACGTCGATCCCGGCGAGAATGGGCGTTTGGCTGCAAGTCTGACCTTTGGCTCGCCGGCGTAAGGCTCGGCCAGAGACGGGTCATCGCTGGTGCAACGTAGAGAGGGGCGGCTCAGACCGCCCCTTTTTTTTGCATCTCTGATACCGAGCAACCGAAGCTTCGACCCTTAGTCGAACCTGAGCCGGGAGGTAGCCCGCGCGCAGGGTTGTTGTGGCGGCTGCGCGCAATCAAAAGTGTGATACCGTCCCACCGCCTCGACGCTCGAGTCAATCCTTCGGTGGGCCGGTATGATTCGGTGGGCCGGTATGACCAGTGCTCACACCCGACCATCGCCCAGGTTGGGACGCGGCGTCGAGCATATGAGCATTGCGAGCTGATCGTCGCCGGTGAAGGGGCGACCCGGCCCTGCGCACGGGTCTTTGGCCAGAGCGGCGCCATCGAGGAGCGTGGCGGTGGCTGGCGAGATGGCCGCTGCTGCCGGCGCTTCGCTCTCCATTCCGTTCATGGCCGCCACCAGCTCGCCGACCCGGTTCGCGGATGCTCGCAGCTCGGCGAATCGCACGAAGTTGTCGACGATCCAATTGAGCGCCATCTGCACCTGCACGAAGGCCGTGGCGAGCTGCATGACCGCACCCAACGACATTTCACCGGACAGATATTTCGGGATCGACAGGACGACGGGGAAGACACCGACGAGCACCGCGTTGGAGCTTGCGACGCCGAGCACCTGGGCCTGCCAGGCGATGACGCGGTGCCACTGGTGGACGAGTTCGTCCAGCGCGCCGGCCAGAATGCCGGCCTGGCGCTTCTCGCTGCGCTGCGCAGCAATCTCGCGGGCGTCCTCCCGAACCTTCATGAGCTCGTAGCGGAACACGCCTTCCTGATGGTTCTTGCGCTGGATGCGGCCGACCAGGGGGGCCCCCAGGATAGAGGCGATGCCTGACATAGTGATCGCATAGCAGATTGCGCCGACGAGGAAATATGCCGGGATCGTGAAGCCGGATTCGAGCCTGAGCGAGCCGCCGACGCGGGCCAGCACCTCGAAGAAGGTGATCGCCAGCAGCACCGAGGTGAAGAAGCCGACGGCGAGATCGACCATCTGGTCCAAGGCCACGCGCACGTCGTCGGCCATGCGGAACTCGGGTGTCTCTGCGCCCTTAGCATTGCGGTCGAGGCGGAGATAGGCGCGGCTCTCCAGCCAGTGGGCGTAGATGGCCGCGGTGACCGACTTGCGCAGGTGCACCATGAGGTACATCCGCACCACAACGGTCACCGCCGTGACGAGGCCGGCTATGAGCACGTATCCGCTGAATTGCCAAAGGAGCGGGATCAGCTCAGCCTGGGCCTTCTTCTCGAGCGCGTCGAAAAAACGGGCGTTCCAGGAATTGATCGTCGCTTGCAGCTTGACGCTGATGAGCACCAATGCGAGCAGCGCCAGGGCGAGCATCCACGCGCTGACACGCTGAGGGCCGCTCCAGTAGCCTCTGACGAGCCCCAGAAAAATGCCGGAATGGCCGCGATTTGGATCAGATCGGATTTCGGCCACTGTTTCCTCGCCGGGATAAATCCGGCGGGGCCGGCACCAGATTGATCAGCCAATGTGCAGGATCGAGATCCAAAAGTCCTTCCCCGAACCCTGCCGCAAAGGATGTAGCGGACTTCCCGATCATCACACCAGCCCGCCTGTTATGCACGGCTTTGCATTCGCCACAAGATTGACACTACGGCCCTCTACGCGGGCGCGGCTTGCAGTGTACTGTGTGGCCGAAGGGGGCCACGTGCCATTATCCGGCGCAATCGTGGTCCAGCGCAATCGTGCCCCGCTTTCGGGCCAACATATGACGGGATTTCTATGCTGCAGATCTGGGACGTGAACTGGTACCTCGACGTCGAGCAATGCCCCTGCGACGTGCATTTCGTGGAGTGGCTCGAGGCGAACAGCGTCCAGGCCAAGACGATCTTCCACTTCGGAACCGGAGGGCATCACCACATAGGTCTGGCCAACCATGCCAAGGGCTGCCCCAACGATATCCTCGGCATCACCGCCTCACCGCAGGAGTTCGACGCGTTCGTCAAGCTCGCCATCGAGCACGCCGAGCTGTCCAGGCACTACCAGGTTCTGTTCGGCGACATCTATCTGCTCAATCCCAAGCTGCTGCCGCACATCGACATCGCCACGTTGTTCCACCTCTGCGAGTTCCGGGGCGACAGCCAGGATGCCTACGGCGGATTGACGGACGAAGGGGTGCTGGACACCACGCTGCAGACGATGCCGAAGGGCGGAATCGTATCGATCTTCACGGGTTCGTTCGCTGGCGACAAGGCCACCGATATCGCCATGTCGGCTGTGGCGGCGGGCAAGCTCGAGCGGCTCGCCGACTACAAGTCGCTGCAGTTCTACGAGAAGCTGTCTTAGCGCCGTCCGGGGCCAGCCGGGCGACAGGATCGAGCGGAGGCTCACACTGTCGCGATCTGCTTGTTGATCCATGCTGCTGCCGGCTCGATGCCGCCGAAGGTGAAGACATGGATTCCGACGACGTTGGCGGTTGCCCCGGTGGTGTGGCGGGCCACCGCGTGAAGCTGGTCGACCGGATCGGTGTGCGTGAAAAGCCGAACAGCCGTCATACCCTGTGCCGTCATCGCCCGTAGAGAGGCACTGACGCCGCACACTTGCGCGAATTTGATCAGCTTGGCGGCGTGCGTGGGCCCGGGCAGTCCCACATAGACGGAGACGTCCGGGTGCTGGCGCTGGAGCCGGCCGCACATCTCCACGATGCGGTTCGGCGCGAATGAGAATTGGCTCACCACGTAGCAGCCGAGCCCCTGCGCACCGGCCGCGGAAATTTTCTGCGACAGGCTCGACCAGAGCTGCTCGCTGGCGATTTGGGGATGGCCTTCGGGATAGGCCGCGAACGCGACCTCTCGTATGCCCGCCTCCGCTACGACACCATCTGCAAGCAGCGCTGCCGCGTCGGTATAGGGGCCGGAGGGGGGCGCCACGTCGCCGCCGATCAGCAGGACCTTGGAGACGCCGGCCTCGGCTACGGCACGGGTCAGGAACGCCTGCGCCTCCCCGCGCCAGCCGATGCGCCGTGCAGCCATGTGAGGCACGGGCTCGAGGCCGGTCCGGCTCACAGCGATGGCGCTGCGCAGCGTGTCGTCCAGGGTGTGGCGCGGGAGATGGTTTACATAGACCCGCGTGCCTGTCGGCAGCAGCTCGGCGATGCGCACCGCATCCTCCGGCCGATGGGCGCCCATCTCGATCGAGCCGCATCCTGCAAGATCGGCGGATATGCGCCGTACCTCGGCTGCACCGGCATCCTCGGTTGTGGTGGCTTGCGGCATGGCGATCGACCTCGTCGGTTCAGCCTCGCTTGCGCGAGACGACATAGGATTCGTCGTGGAACCACAACCCGCCGTGCCGGCGCAGCACGTCGCGGGTGCCCTCGAGGTAGCGGCGGTCGCCGATGGCCTCGGTTAGGCGATGGTCCTCGATCTGATTGACGTAAACGGCTGCGTTCCAGGCGGCGAACAGCGTCGATGTGCCGATGCTGGAGGAGACCTCGTTGGGCAGGGAGTGCATGTCGTAGCGGAACACGGATCGGGCGTCGGCGTAGGCGTTGAAATTGTAGTGCCGCGCATCCTTGCCGAGCTCGGAGCGGACCGCCCGCAAGATGTCGTGGCGGGTGTGCTGGTAGGGGTTCTCGTCGGGCCAGACCGTCTGGATGATCTCCAACCCTGGATCACGACCGCAAGAATGAATTCCGATCAGGCGGCCGCCGGGCCGAAGCGCGCGCGCCAGCGGCGAGATCACTTTTGCGGCCTTGAACTCGGCGGGGAGCCGCAGGCGATAGGGCTGGGATGCGATCACCAGATCGTAATCGGCGCGCACCTTGCCGCGGCGGGGAATGATGTCGTCGAGCAGGAAGCGGTAGTCCTCGCGATAGATCACGAGCGCGGTCGGCCGCTCGTAGATCGGGTTGCCCGTCTTGGGGCTGTGGCGGGCCTGCCAGTTCCGGCCAAGGAACCCTGCCAGATCGGTGATCTGGTCGGAGAACTCGTTCGAGGTCGTGCCCCTCAGTGCCACATCCTGCCACTGCAGAGCGGTGGCAGCGTCGAGCGAGCGGGGCTGCAGCCAGGGTGCCTCGGTGTAGTACATGTTGGTGACGACGAGCACCGTCGCGGGGTGCTCGAAGAATCGGTCCGCCATCTTGTCGAGCGACAGGCGGACGTCCTCGAGGCTGATCTCCTTGCCGACGATGTAGAATGGGACGGTGGGAAACCTGCGGTGCATCTCGCGCATCGTGCGGGTCAGAACGGTCCCATCGCCGAGGCCCGCGTCGAAGATGCGCAGGGAGGGCGGCTCTGGGTGGAGGCTGGCCAACTCCATGCCGACCCGTTTTGCGACAACCTCCTTTTCCCCGCACGTGTTGACGAACAGCAGGTACTTCTGCCGGTTGTCGAAGAAGCGGAAGTTGCGGCTCTGGTCGGAGCTGGCAGCGGGCGCCGGCGCCGGTGCGGTGGCCGGCAGGTTCGCGCCAGCGCCGTCGACGCGAACGAGTGCCAATAGTTCGGGTGGATCGGCTGGAGCGGCAAAGCCGTGTCGGGCCATGAATTGACTGACCCGATCCAGCGTCTCGGGTGTGATGCGTGCTCCGTCCCTTAGTCGGGAGACGAACTTGCCGTCGTTCACCGCTAGGCGGCCGAAAGTGGATTCGGCCATCGACTTGAGGCGGCAAAAGGCTGCGATGGCATCGAGCAACCCGGCTCCGCGATGGGCAAGCGATTCCAGGCGCGTTGTCCCTGGCGGGATAGCCGCGCTGACGCGATCTTTCGCGGCCAGGCGGGCCATGTCCGACCCCTTCTTGAGCAGTGCCCCTGCTGGTGTCGACTTGTCCATCCCATGGGCTTTCATTGCGAAATCGACTGCAACTCATCGAGGCACAACTCCTTCATTAAGCTGCGGCGGCAGTGGGACTGCAACCATGAATGGGTTGTGACGGTTAGTGGGTCGTATCCCACTCTTGTTCGGTTCAGATTTCTCCGCAATGCTTTCGCCGTCCAGTCGACATGACGGTCGCAAACCCGGCCGTCCACGGCATCACTGCTGCCACAAGAAAAAGCCCGCTCCGGTGAGGGAGCGGGTTGATGAGTTTGTCAGGGAGTCTTGGGAGAGGGAGGGAGGGAGAGAGAGGGAGAGGGAGAGGGAGAGAGGGAGGCTGCCTTGGGAGATCAGCCGGGGAGTGTCAGCTGGCCAAAGAAGCGCCGTGAATGCTGGGCGCGCCGCTGGTTTTGTCGGCGTGGGGACGTTTTGGAGAGACGAGGGAGGAGATCAAAAGCCCGGCAGTCAGGATCAGGCAGAATGCGACGGTGAAGCGGCTGATCAGGCTGGGCTTGCCCTTCATCATCATGTCGGCCTGAATGTCCATCGAGGCAGTCCTCAGTGGTTGGGATGTCTTGTTGGCATATTCCTGAATCGGTGACTTTGCGCACCGTTCGGCTGGCTGCTTTGCAAGTGGCTGGATCGGGGTGGCCCGTGGCAGAAGGGCGAAAGCGCGCAGGCTTCGCACTTCGCGGGGGCGACACGCCCCGGCGGCTGGCACTGCGACGCTGGCGATG
>CAMAYR010000234.1 GCA_945862355.1 Devosia equisanguinis
GAAGTGCGAAGCCTGCGCGCTTTCGCCCTTCTGCCACCGGCCACCCCGATCCAGCCACTTGCAAAGCAGCCAGCCGAACGGTGCGCAAAGTCACCGATTCAGGAATTAGCTCTTGATCATGAAAACGGGGCGCGTCGCTGCTCAGGCAACGCGTGACCAACTTGGTTCTCGAATGGTTACCGATCGGGTGAGGCGGGCGGCTTCCTGCAAAGCGCTGTCGTATTTCGCGCGGCTTGAAGCCTCCAACCGCAGCCACGCTATTCTGGCTTGCGCGTCTGCACCGTCGCCAGAACCTCCGAAACGAAGGCGCGCGACAGGTTGCGCGTGATGAAGACGATGCGCGACGCCCGTTGCGCGCCCGGCCATGTCGGTAGCTCCTTGGGCGGATGGAACAGCCGCTGCACCGCGTGCACGACGATGGGCCGCTCCCGGCCGGCGATATCCAGAATGCCCTTCACGCGCAGCAGGTCCGGTCCGTGGGCGATCACCAGCGCATCGAGCCAGTTCGCGACGTGCTCCCAGTGCAGCGGCTCCTCGAACGTGAGGCAGAATGACCCGATCTCGGCATCGTGCCGGTTGGGATCATGCGCATGATGATGCCCGTGCCCGTGCCCGGCCTCTTGCAGAGGCTCATGCTGGCGGATCTCGCTATTGCTCCCGCCGTCGTAGGCTTCGGCATTGAGCCACCCCATCACCTCGGCCCCCTTCGTGGCCGGGTCGTATAAGTCCGCGATCGACAGGCCCGACAGCATCGGCATCGACCGCTGGGATGAACGATGCCGCCGCGCCCCGGGGTTGAGCCGCCCCAGCCGGATGGCGAGCCGCTCCCCGTCGTCGCGGGCGAGATCGGACTTGGTCAGTACGATGGCATCGGCGATCGCCGCCTGCTTGACCGCCTCCGGATGCCGGTCGAGGGTATCCCAGCCGTTGACCATGTCGACGGTCGTGACCACTTGCGCCAGCCGGAAGCGCCGCGCCACCGGAAACGTCATCAGTGCCTGGATCACCGGCGCAGGGTCCGCAAGCCCCGTGGTCTCGATCACCACACGGTCGAACGCGCGCACCTCGCCGCGTTCGCGCTTCTCGTTGAGGTCCCGCAGGGTGTCGACAAGATCGCCGCGCACAGTGCAGCATATGCAACCCGTCGACAGCTCGATGGTGTTGTCGTTCGAGGCGGCGATGAGCGCGTGGTCGATGCCGATTTCGCCGAACTCGTTGACGATCACGGCCGCGCCGGCCAGCTCCGGCGAGCATAGCCAGTGGTTGAGCAGCGTGGTCTTGCCGCTCCCCAGGAACCCCGTCAGCAGCGTGACGGGCAATCGCTCGTCGGGAGGTCTGGCGTCGGCCGATGCTTGATCGGTTGTTTGCGCGGCGGCGGTCATCGGGGCTGCGTTCTCCCAAAAAAGGTAGCCCAGTATATCACTGTGCATGACCATGTGGCAGGCGGGGTCGCAATCCCGCCATGAATGGAATATTGAGACGATTCGGATCGGCCACCGTTTCGCGCTGATTGGCCGGGTAGGAAAGCCGGGTCCATCAACGGCTCGCGGCAGCCACCAGGAGGCCAATGGCCATGAAGAAGAGCATACGCGCTGTTCCTCGCTTGGCAGCGATTGCAGCAGCCGGATCGGCGCTCGTTTTCCTCGGGGGTCCTGCCGTGGCACATCCCCATGTCTGGGTCTCCACGCAGACGGGGATCGTGTTCGAGAACGGCTCGCTGGCCGCCCTTCGTTATGCCTGGCTGTTCGATGAGATGTACACGACGAGCGCCACCGAGGGCCTCGACAAGAATAGAGACGGCAAGCTCGATGCCACCGAGCTTCAGGAGCTGACCAAGGTCAATATCGAGGGGCTCAAGGAGTTCGACTATTTCACGACGGCCATCATGGCCGGCAAGCCCGTCACTTTCGGTGATCCGAAGGACTATGGCATGGAGATCGTCGCGATGGCCGAGCCGCCCGGCCCGCAGCTCGCGGCGGGCCCATCCGACGCCTCCGCTACCTCCAGCCCCGCGACTTCCCCCGCTGGACAGGGAGGCGTTTGGGCGCGCTTCACGTCTTGGCTGGGAGGCTTCATGGGGGCCTCGGCGCCGGTTGCATCCGGACCCGCACCCGCCGATCAGGTCAAGCCTTCCCAACCGGCCGAGCCGGTCAAGGTTCTTGCCTTGCACATGACGCTGCCGCTCAAGGAGCCCATTCCTGCCGACAGCCTCGGCAGCGAACAAAAGGGCTTCCAGTTCTCGATCGGCGACCAGCAGATGTTCATCTGGTTCGAGCCCACGGCGAAGGACGGCCTCACGATCGCACCCGGAGCGCCCGGTTCCTGCCGCACTGTGATGGTCGAACCCGAGCTGGACGAGGAGCAAAAGAAGCTCCAGGAGGCCTTCGGCAAGCTCGGCACTCCCTCGCTCGGGATCGCCAAGAACATCGCTGTGGTCTGCAAATAATCTTGATCGATAGGGCGAGGCCCCAACTGGCATCGAGGCTGGCATCGAGCTTGCTTATGGGGTTCCCAACGTGCCAGCGCGACACGGTGGCGATGCGGCTTCGACGGTCGCGGACACGCCGGGCGCCGGCACGCGACGACGGGCAGGGCTGGTGGATGCTCCCCAGCTATTCGCCGGACCCGCCCGTCATTGGAGCCTGATCGATCACGGTTGAAGCGTCCTCGCGTGGAGCGAGGTCGTGAAAAACGAACCAGATTCAAAAGAGATATAGTGCTCCCGGGCCTGCGATCAGGTTCCGACAGTACCGGTAGCACGATCGATTGTGAGCGAGTTCTGTCATGCGTAGAGTTTCGCGCCTGTTCTCGATGGCGGTCCTGGCGGCATTTGTCCCGTCCATTGCGTGCGCCCGTAGTGATGCCTCCCGCCCTGCATCGCCCGCCACCCCCTACGAGCTCGTCGTTTTCGAGGCCGACGGCTGCATCTACTGCCAACATTTCCGAACAGACGTGCTGCCGCTCTATAAGGAATCCCAGATCGGCCGGGAGACGCCGATCCGGTTCGTCAACGTCAGCCGTTCCGACGAGACGAAAATGGGTCTCAACGGCGCGATCACGATCGCACCGACGGTAGTGCTGATGCACAAGGGCCAGGAAATCGACCGTATCGTCGGCTACAGCGGCCCCTTCAATTTCATGAAGCTCGTCGCCTATATGATGGGACGCGGCGAGTAGCGACTGGCGAAGCGGGCGTAGTACCTGTTACACTGCTGCCAGTCGTCGCTGCGAGCCATCGGGATCCGCGATGGCCCAGCCGGGAGACACTCCGTTCCATGAGCACCACGCTTTCGATCGCGGTCTATTTCGTCGTCTGGTGGACGACGCTGTTCGCCGTCCTGCCATTCGGTGTCCGCACCCAGGAGGAGGCCGGCGACGTCGTTCCAGGAACGCCGGAGAGCGCGCCCGCTCACATGCGGCTCCTGCGCGTGCTCGGCATCAACACGGTGGTTGCGACGATCGCCTTCGCCTTCATCTGGCTGACGATAACCCGCGGCTGGCTGGCGGCCTTCTTGTAGGCCTGGGCAGCTGAATTTCGGGCTTCTCGAGTGCTATCACCGGTCGAGCTTGGCCTTGAAGTGATCCCAGGTGCGCTTGAAAAGCGATGGTGTCCACAGTTTCTCACGGCACAGCGTCTGCTCTGCTGCGGTGAACTCGTAGGGTTTTCCGATCTGCATCGCCTGATGCTGCCGGTAGGCGTTTTCCTCCAGGTAGTTGGCGAGCACGAACGCCTCGACGATGTCGCGCCCGCAGGTGACCGCGCCATGAGACTTCATCAACGCGGCCGGCCGACTGCCCAAGGTGGCTGCGAGTCGGTCGGCCATCGCCCTCGTGTTGATCGAGTCCGGGGTATCGAGCACCGGGCACGGATGGACGAGAACGCCCTGCGCGAACACCGGCCGGTAGCTTTCGCCGACCATTGTGAGGAAGGTCGACCACTTCGGATGCGCGTGGACGACGGCCTTCACGTCCGGCCTCGCCCGATAGATGCCGGTGTGAAGGTGGAACTCGAGCGGCGGATTGACCGCGCCTTCCACCAGTTTGCCCTCCATGTCGATGACGACGATGTCGGCCGTGGTGAGGGCCGCGCGGGTGCATGCGCCGGAGTTGATCAGGATGCGGTTCTCGTCGGCGCGGATCGAGCAATGGCCGTTGTAGTCGATGATGTCGGCGCGCTCGAGCATACGAATGCAATCGACGAGTTGCTGCTTGAGTTCGATCTCGGACATGGGGCGCACACTCCGCAGGGTAGGAAGGAATAATACCGAGCAACCGAAGGTTCGACCCGTGGTCGAACCTGAGCTGGGAGGTATCCGCGCGCGGGGTTGGTGGGGCGGCCGCGCGCAAGCAAAAACTGATACCGGCCCACCACAGGACAACGGAAGTCAAACTTTTGGTGGGCCGGTATAAGCCGGATACTACAGCAGGCCGCGCTGCGCACGCACCATGCTCGCGAGTAACGCACCGGTGCGTGGCGCCCGGCTCTTCGGAAGATCGGCCGGCGGCCTACTTGCTTTCCGTGGAAACCGGCTGTCGGCGCATCAGTTCGTCGATTCTGGCGCGCTCCTTCTGGAACTCGGCCAGCAGCTTGCCGGTCAATTGCCGCTCACGCGGCACTTGGATGGAAAGGGGATCGACGGGCCTTTGGTTGACGCGGATCTCGAAGTGCAGATGCGGACCTGCCGAAAGTCCGGTGTTGCCGACGAAGCCGATCACTTCGCCTTGCCGGACGCGGCTGCCCTCCTGCAGTCTCGGCGCGTATCTGCTCATGTGCGAGTAGGTCGACTCATAGCCGTTGGCATGAATAATACGCACGAAGTTCCCGTACTCGCCCTTGTATCTCGCCTCCTCGACGACGCCATTGCCCGCTGCCAGGATTGGTGTTCCGATCGGAGCCGCCCAGTCGATGCCGTTATGCGATCTGACGAAGCGCAGGATCGGATGAAGGCGCGGGCCGAAACCGGAGGCGAGCCGGACGTTCTCGCCGCGCACGGGTCGCCTCAGCAGGAACTTCTTGGAGTTGTTTCCGTTTTCGTCGAAGTAGTCGATCTGGTTGTCCGGCGTTCTGAACCGCCAGTAACGATATACTTCACCGCCCGTCGACAGCGCCGTGTGGAGCAGATCGCCGAAGACGTGATCTCCGTTCGCTTCCTCGCGCAGATCGAAAAAGAACTCGGCTAGATCGTCCTTGCTGATCTGGCGCCTGAAGTCTGTATCGTAGGCATGGACACGCAGTTTCTGCGCGATGGTCTGGGGCTGAATGCCCATCGTCAGTGCGGCGTCGTAGAGCGCAGCATAGATGCTCGAGCCTTGCGGCATCGCGCTTTCCTTCATCGCAGCGCGCACGATGGCCGACGTGAACGGCTTGTTGCTCGCCTCGAAGTCGCCGGCCGCGTTTCGGGTCACCGACACTTTGTGCTCACCCGCTTCAGTGAACAGGCTGAAACGTGCAGGTTCCTCACCTGCCCGGGTAAGGGAGGGCACCATGATGACGTGCATCTGCAGGCCTGGTGTCGCCTGAGATTCTGGCAGCACCTGGCGCATAGCGGCGAGCATCTGGCGCGATTGGATCACGTCCGCACCCATCTGCCGGAGCACGCGTTCGATGTGCTCGCCTCGCTGCAGTGTATGGACGCGCTGCACCTGCCGCTCGAGGGTGGCTAGGTTCTCGCCTGCCTGAGGACGCTTGCGGCGAAGGATGCTGGTGCTTTGCGCGGCCTCGACATTGAGCGCGCGGCCGAACGCGGAGGCCGCGTTGGCGCTGCCGGCCTGCGCTTGCGCTCGAGCCAGGATCTCCTCGGCCTCGAACTCCGCGACAATCTCGACCACCTCCCACGCGTCGAGGTCTAGGCCGTCGTCGGCCGCGATCGCGTTGCCGATCAACTGCTCCACCACCTGGAACTTGAAGTCGTTCCTGGGACCAGTGCTTTGGCCGCTTTCCCGGTCGCCGGGTCGAGAACCGTAGAGCGCGAACGGGTTGAACGCTGGAATGACGTCGGCATAGCGGGAGGAAACCGGCCGCAGGCGGGTGATCACGCGGACATAAGGCCGGATTTGAGTGTAGGGGCGGCCGTTCCGCCGGACCTGGATCTGCTCGTGAATGACCTGCCGCACGGTCGGTGCACCCGCGGCCGGTTGCATCATGTCGGACCGGGGCACCGCCCATCTGGGGCCTTCCGGATCACGCGGAGCAGCGTTCGGCATAGAGGAGAAGGGCGAGTCTCTAAGCCGGCTCAACACTGTCGGGACGTCAATTCCGGACTCCCTGGCATCGAGCGAGCCGAATATCACGACTCCGATGGCTATGGTGCCGACCGTAGCGGCCAGGCAGGTGCTCAGCAGCCACCTGAAACGACCCCCACGCCGTCCATCCCCGATGTCGGTGCCATATATGGTGTTGATCGAGCGCCGCCCGCGCCCCCCATAGACCTGGGGCAAGCCGCGCGATCCGCCCTTGAGCCGGGCCAGGCGCGGCCGCGCAACCGGTGCATGACGTCGTCGGTCGACCACGCTGCTCTTGCCCCCTAGGCTATGCCGCACCGATGTTCAGCGAACAGGCCCGATGCTGGGCCATCAGTCATCACACGCTCACTGGTCGTCCAAAGCGGCAATATTGCGGTCACCGCAATCCGGGTCAACGGTTGACGCTGCCATGACGCCGTCATGACCACCGTGCATGGTAGTATCAGTGATCTCCCGTGCGCCCATCGGCAGCCCCGGACCCCAGCGAACGAAGAAAAATGCGCATCGGAGCCGTGTTTTCGCCGGCCCATGCCCCCGCCGAACGGCATCGTGAGCGAATCACATAATAGAATCAGCGCGCTGGACTGCAAACGGATCACTGAGCAACTTTTTTGAAATGGACGATTGACAACCCAAGGGCTTGGGGCTAGAACCCACCTCGTTGCGGCGCACTTCGGTGCCCCGCCGCCCTCGACGGGCTTCGCTCCTTCGACCAACGCACGGTCCAACCGGTTCTCCGGAGGGTCCTTGTCGTTTCGGCAGCCGGCTAGTTAGCCAGCTGGAGCAAAGTTGTCGTTGCTGCTCTTTGAAAAGTTGATCGAAGAAAGAGAAACGCAGGCGGCGGGGTCCTTGCGGACTATGGCACCCTCGGGTGTCTGGTCATACGAGACTCTGGCGAACACTGCGTTTCATACCATCACCATGATGGTCGATCTTGAGGAAACTCGAGGTTGGCTGTCGTAGTGTGAAGGTGCCCGTTACACAGTGATCCTTGGAGTGACTTCCTCCAAGCCGTCCAGAATCACAACTCTACAACTTGAGAGTTTGATCCTGGCTCAGAACGAACGCTGGCGGCAGGCCTAACACATGCAAGTCGAGCGCCTCAGCAATGGGGAGCGGCAGACGGGTGAGTAACGCGTGGGAATCTACCTAGTGGTACGGAATAGCCCAGGGAAACTTGGAGTAATACCGTATGTGCCCGAAAGGGGAAAGATTTATCGCCATTAGATGAGCCCGCGTTGGATTAGCTAGTTGGTGGGGTAACGGCTCACCAAGGCGACGATCCATAGCTGGTCTGAGAGGATGATCAGCCACACTGGGACTGAGACACGGCCCAGACTCCTACGGGAGGCAGCAGTGGGGAATCTTGGACAATGGGCGAAAGCCTGATCCAGCCATGCCGCGTGAGTGACGAAGGTCTTCGGATTGTAAAGCTCTTTTGGCGGGGAAGATAATGACGGTACCCGCAGAATAAGCCCCGGCTAACTTCGTGCCAGCAGCCGCGGTAATACGAAGGGGGCTAGCGTTGTTCGGAATTACTGGGCGTAAAGCGCACGTAGGCGGACTTATAAGTCAGGGGTGAAATCCCGGGGCTCAACCTCGGAACTGCCTTTGATACTGTAAGTCTCGAGACCGGAAGAGGTGAGTGGAATTCCTAGTGTAGAGGTGAAATTCGTAGATATTAGGAAGAACACCAGTGGCGAAGGCGGCTCACTGGTCCGGTTCTGACGCTGAGGTGCGAAAGCGTGGGGAGCAAACAGGATTAGATACCCTGGTAGTCCACGCCGTAA
>CAMAYR010000235.1 GCA_945862355.1 Devosia equisanguinis
TCGCCAGCGTCGCAGTGCCAGCCGCCGGGGCGTGTCGCCCCCGCGAAGTGCGAAGCCTGCGCGCTTTCGCCCTTCTGCCACCGGCCACCCCGATCCAGCCACTTGCAAAGCAGCCAGCCGAACGGTGCGCAAAGTCACCGATTCAGGGAAGGGTGAATGGCGATACCGTGTGGTCGGCTCGGAGAACCATGCAGCGGCGATGTTGGCGCTGCCGCGCACCAGCCGGCCATCCTTGAGCGGCGTGTCCCGCCTTGGCCGCTTGAAGGAATTGGGGTCGGGAGCGAGTTTCAACTCGCCCTGGTGCAAGGTGCGCTGCCGCAAGCCGGGCGCATCGCCCTGCTGAGCCTCGGCGACGGCCAACACGGCGAGAACGGCGAGACAGGCAGCAGAGTAGAGCGGCAAGCGGCGCATCTGGACCTCCTGGCGCAATCGTCGCTGCTTGTAGTCGGATTCGCTGGTCCGGCTCAGTTAATTCGGGCATCGAGCCTGGCCAACGTCAGCGCGGATACGATGCCCGTCACAGCGAACAGCGCACCGCAAATGGCCAGGGTGGGAGCAGCCCCGATCAGCGCGAGCAACCCCCCGACGATGACGGGGCCCAGCGAATGCCCCGTGAAGAAAAAGAATGCGTGCATCGAATAGGCAGATGAGCGAGCGGTGGGCGCCAACTCGACCGATTCGTTCTGGATCGAGTTGTGCAGCATCATGTAGCCGAGCCCGCTGATTACGAAGCCTGCCACCACACCGGTGGCTGACAACCCGAGCGCCAGGGCCGCGGGCCCCGACGCTCCGAGCACGCCGCCGAGCCCCATAGTCGCCGTCCGGCCGAACACCCGCATCAGCAAGGGCTGAAGTAGCGTATAGGCGAGACCGCCGACGCCGATCGCGCCGATTGAAAGCCCCGCCTCCTTCGCCCCGCCCGCTCCTGTCCGCCCCAGCAGCTCCGCGACGTAAGGTGTCACGCCCCACAGCGCGATGCCCTCCGCCATCACCGTGCCGAAGCAGACGTAGGCGCGCGGATTGGCGAACACCAGCCGATAGCCTCGGATCGCCTCGGCGATGCTGAATTTGCGCTCCACCCGATCGGGCGCTTCCCGCAGCATCAGGCTGGCGGCGAGCGCCGCGCAGACCGCGATGCCGCCGATCGCCAGCAGCGAAGCCCGCCAGCCGAACGCCTCGGCCATGAAGCCTGCGACGCTGCCGCCGACGATCTGTCCGGCGAGCCCTGCAGCGACGAAGCGGCCGAGTGCCAGTTGCCGCGCCGGGCCGGCGTAGCGGTCACCGATCAGTGCCATGCCCGACGGGATGGTGCCGCCGCCGCCGATGCCGCCGATGAACCGCAGCGCCATCAGCATGATGAGCGTCGGCGCGAACGCTCCGGCGATCATCGTGATCGCCAGCATCCACAGCGCCGTGCGCCAGAGGCGTGACTTGCCCCAAATGTCGCCGATCGGCCCGAGAATCGGTTGGAACAACGCAAACGGCAGGGCGTAGGCCGAAGACAAGAGCGCGGCGGTTGCGACCGGGACGGCGAAGTCGGCCGCGATCAGCGAGATCATCGGATCGACGGCGCGGCTCGCTGCGGAGGCGGCGAACGAGCACAACGCGAACACGAATAGGCTCATGCGCGCTCCACCGGGGCGAGCTCCATCCGAGCCCGCTGCGTCTGCGGCTGCTTCTGCCTTGATTCGCCCACGCGGCTCCTCCACGTTGTCCTGAAACCGGCTGCCGTCGCCCATGACCGGCAGGTGCGCCGGATAACGCACCGGGAGGCGCCGATGAACCGTGGCTCCAAGCTTAGCATGGTCTTCAGGCGGCTCGCAGTCGTCGCTGTGGCGCCCGTTCTAGCCCTTGCGCTTCACGCAGCCCAGGTGCCGCTGTTCGCACAGGACGCCACGCCGCGCGTCCCCGACATCCTGCCCCGCCCTGCGATTGCGCCGCTACCCTCACCTGTCACCACCAGTCATGAGGTCGAGCTGCCCGACCGGAAGCTGGCCTTCCGCGCCACGGCAGGTGCCATCGCGATCGCAGCGGCCGACCGAACGGTGCTGGCCGATGTCGCCTACACGTCCTACGTGCTCGACGGCGTGGCCCCTTCGATGCGGCCGGTCGTCTTCGCCTATAACGGCGGACCTGGCTCCGCCTCGACGTGGCTTCACATCGGCGCGATGGGGCCCTGGCGCGTACCACTGACCGCCGAGGTCATCGCTGGCAGGACGCCTGCCGAACCGATACCAAACGCCGAAAGCTGGCTCGACTTCGCCGATCTGGTATTCATCGATCCGCCGGGGACTGGTCACAGCCGGATCTGGCCGTCGCACCAGGCGGCTGGCGCGGGAGGTACCTACGCGCAACTGGTGTTGCCCAGACCGAGGGCCCCCGGCCGCCGCATCGGCCGGCCGCTCGTTCCGGGATCGGACCGGAACGAAGGCGGTCCTGGTTGGTTCTGGTCGCTGGAAGGCGACATCGCCACGTTCGTGGAAGTGATCGCGGCTTGGCTCGAGCGCAATGGTCGCGCAGGCTCCCCCGTCGTGCTCGTCGGGGAGAGCTATGGCGGTTTCCGCACGCCGTTGATCGCCAAGGGGTTGCACGATACCCACGCCATTCGCGTCGCCGCGATGGTGCTGGTATCCCCAGTGCTCGACTTCGACGGCCGACGCGGCTGGCGCACGCCTGCCCACCACATCGCACTGCTGCCTTCCCTCGCGGCGACGCATATCGAGCGCGGAGGCGGGGTGCCGACCCGGGAGGCGCTTGCCGAGGCCGAAACCTATTCGTCGGGCGACTATCTCCTGGACCTGATGCGTGGTCCGCGCGATCTGGCCGCCGTCCAGCGAATGACGGATCGCGTGACCAATCTTGCCGGGCTCCATGCCGAGGTGGTGCGCCAGCATTCAGGACGCGTCAGCATCGGTGCGTTCCTGGAGGCGGGCAAGGCGAGGCTGCCCGACGTGGCTGCCGTCTCCATCTACGACGCAGGTATGGCTGGGCTTGCTCCCGTCCACGGCGGCAGGCGGCGGGGCTATTCCGACCCGTTCATCACCGGTCTGGGGTCGCCACTGACCGCTGCGATGGCGAGCCTTCACCAGCGCGTTTCGTGGCAAACCAAGCGGCCCTACGCGATGATGTCGGGAGAAGTGAACCGCCGCTGGATCTGGCCGGGGCAGCCGAGCCCTCCGCAAGTACTGCAGACCCTTCACGAGCTTCATTCGCGGGACGCCAGGCTCCGGACGCTCGTCACGCACGGTTTCACCGATCTGGTTACGCCGTATTTCGCAAGTGCGCTCCAGCTCGACCAACTCCCCGCCCATGGCCCCGTCCAGCGCATCTCGCTCGAGGTTTATCCCGGCGGCCACATGTTCTATAGTCGGGATCGCTCGCGACAGCAGTTCCGCCAGAATTCCCTCGGCCTCATCGGGGAGGCGACCGCGGCCGTAGCCGACAAACGTGACCGCCAAGGACGGGAGACGCCCTGATGCGACGGCTGTCTCGCATCTGAGGCGCTGGGCCGAGCACCACTGGTGCAAGGCGCCGGCATCGGCCGGACATAGCTCGCGCCAGACGTCCCGCTAAGCGGTGTGTTCGCCAACACACCGTGCCGCGAGCCTTCGTCTAGCCCTGTGTCCGTCGCAACATCGCGGCCACGGCTTGCCGATGGAGGAGCGACATGAGCAGCCACGCCCACTCACTGCCCCAACACGGCGGCGGTCTCTTCCCGACCGACAGTGCCCTGGTGGCCCGTCGCGCCAAAGTCGCACCATAGCCGCAACCGCTTCCGATTCTGGCGCGACATGAGAGCCACTGGAATCGACAATGGCTTAGTGAGGCGTTCATCGCGCCTTAGTTGACAACTACCTCGCCGCACCGTCGGTCGACTAAGGCGCAACGCCTCACGAGAGACAACGCTGGTCTTTCACGACGCCCGCAATTGCCGGCCCTGCCGTTCACGGCTTCAGCAGGAATTTCTTGCGGAGCCAGACGAGCAGCAGCGTCAGGACGGCGAGCCCGACCATGGCAAGCGTGATCTGGGCCATGGCAAGGGCGAGGCTATCCTTGCCGAGGCTGCTGCCGGCGAGCGCGACGATTGCCGTACTCGGCAGGTAGCCCAGGCCCGTCCCGATCAGGAATGCGGGCTGCGAGGTCGGGAGCACGCCGAGCATCACGTTGACGAGAATGCCCGGGACCGGCAGTTGCCGCGCTACGAAGATGGTGGTGATGGTCGGCGTCTCGAGCACTTTCCGCAGGGCGTCGCTGGCCCCGGCAAGGCGGCTCTGAGCCCAGCTGCGACCGCTCCAGCGGGCGAGCATGAATGCGCCCCAGGACCCAGCGATGCTGGCCCCGAGCGAGACGACAGCGCCCGCTACGAAGCCGAACAGCGCCCCGGCCAGCGCGGCGAGCGCCAGTCGCGGCACGCCGAGCGCGACTGCCGCGATGGTGCCTGCCGCAAAGCCCAAGTGGGCCTTCCAGCCGAGGGCGCGGATCTCCTGCTTTACGGCCTGCAGGTCGCCGAGCCATTGCTTGAGCGGTGTAAAGTGGAGCACCAGCAGGAGGCCCGCCACGGCCAGCGCCAGGATCAGCAGCCGCCGAGCCTCCGCACGCGTATCGGGGATGTCGCTCATCGACGAGTGCGCCTCTGCACCCTATTCGCCGCCTGTGCGACGCGGTGTGTCTCCGCGCGGCTTGAGCCGGCTGGCGAGGTCCGACACTTGCCGCCCCTCTGGCAGGTCGGCGACGATGGCTGGCACGCGCGTCCGGTAGCGAAGCCAGGTGACGCCGAACAGGTCGTACAGGCCGACGATGGCGCGCACGAGATTGGAGTATTTCGATACCCCCGCCACCCGCTGCCTGTCATTGACCGGCTCGTAGGCGACGTCGTGGCCGTAGGTGATGAACAGCGCCGGCAGATAGCGGTGCATCGAGGTGAAGAACGGCAGCCGCAGAAATGCCTCGCGCCAGTACACCTTGATGCCGCAGCCCGTATCCGGGCAGTTGTCGCGCAGCACCGCGTCCCTGATCCAGTTGGCCCACCTCGAGGCCCACCGCTTGGAGCCCTCCGCCTGCCGGTTTACGCGGACGCCGCCGACCAGCGCGGGACCATTGATGCCGGGTGCGGCCAGCCGCGCGAGCAGTTTGGTGATGTCGCGCGGATCGTTCTGGCCGTCGCCGTCCATCGTCGCGATGACCGCGCTGCTCGCAGCCAGGATGCCGGTGCGCATCGCAGCGCTTTGTCCCGACCGCGAGCCGTGGCGCAAATATCTCAGTCCGGGATATTGCCCGCTCTCGATCAGCGCCTTCACCTCGTCGGGCGTCGCGTCGTCGCTGCCGTCGTCGACGACGATCACCTCGCCGAGCGCCTCGGCGGGCACGTGCGCATACGTCTCCACGACCAGCCGGCCGATATTGCCCGCTTCGTTGAGAGCGGGAATGATGACTGAAACCCGCATGAGGGACACCCCTGCGAAATAGGCCGGCAGCCAGCGCGTGCCTCGTCCCGGAAGAAGCCTGGGGACACTCCGCGTCTAACAGGCTTCTCGCATCGCACACAACCATGTAAATGGGCCGGCATATAAATGGGCTGGTACTAGGCTGGAGCCTGTGAAAACGGAGATTGCTTGAGCACCGCGACCGCGACGACGGCATTGGAGGACAGTCATGCGTCATGGCGGCGGCGGCTGTGGCTCGCGCTCGGCGCCATCCTCGTCCTCCGGCTGGCCGCGCTTGCGCTCAATCCCACCGATCTGTTCTTCGATGAGGCTCAGTACTGGACCTGGAGCCTCGAGCCCGCGTTCGGCTATTATTCTAAGCCACCGCTGATCGCCTGGGCGATCGCGCTGTCGACTGGCTTGTGTGGGTCGAGCGAGATGTGCATTCGCTTGCCGTCGCCGATCTTTCACACCGCTACCGCCGCCGCCGTCTACATGCTCGGCGCACGGCTCTACGGCCCTCGCACCGGATTTCTGTCGGCGCTCGCCTTCGCCACGCTGCCCGGCGTCTCGCTGTCGGCCGGCATCATCTCGACCGACGTGCCGCTGCTGTTGTTCTGGGCGCTGGCCCTGGTGGCCTTCGGCGCGATGATCGAGGAGCGCAAGCCGCTGTGGCCCGGGCTGCTTCTCGGGGCGGCGCTTGGGCTGGGTCTCAACGCGAAGTATGCGATGGCCTACTTCGTGCTGTGCGCCGGCCTCTACGTCGCCTTTACTCCCCATCGCCGATGGCTGCTTGCCGATCGCCGGCTGTGGCTGGGGCTTGGCATCGGCATCGCGCTGATCGTGCCCAATCTCGCCTGGAACGCCTCCAACAGCTTCGCTACGTTCTCGCATACCGCCGACAACGCGAAGTGGGGCGGCGCCATGTTCCATCCGGGCAAGGCGCTGGAGTTCCTGGGCGCCCAGTTCGGTGTTTTCGGCCCGGTCCTGTTCGGCGCGCTTCTCGTCGCTGTCTGGCGCTGGTGGCGTGTCGGGCTGGGCGACAGGGAGCGTGTGCTGCTGGCCTTCTCGCTGCCGATCATCGTGATCGTGGCGACCCAGGCCTTCATTTCGCGCGCGCACGCGAACTGGGCAGCGCCTGCCTATGTGGCCGCTACCGTGCTGGTGATCGCGGTGCTCGAGCGGGAAGCGGAGCGCCGCTGGCTGCGCGCATCGTTCTGGGTGAACGGCGCTGTGATGGCTTTATTGATCGTCGCCGTGGGTCTGGCAGGTCGTTTCGCGCTACCGGGTGGCAGCGATCCCTTCGCGCGCACGCTGGGCTGGCGCGAGGTCGCCGCTGCGACGCGGGGCAAGCTCGACGCCGCTCGCACGGCCGGGCGCCCTTTCGGCGCCGTCATCACCGACGAGCGGGCGCTGACGGCCGAATTGCTCTACTACATGCGGGAAGAGCCGACCCCCGTCCTCGCTTGGCTGGGGCGCGCCCGTCCGCAGGATCACTACGAGTTGAAGCGCCCGTTCTCGAAAGGCGCGCCCGAGCCGGTGCTGCTGGTCGCGCTCCGTGCCGACAGCACGCACATCACGGACCGGTTCGACCGCGCCGCGCAACTTTCCCGCGACGCCCTCCCTGCCGGACGAAGCGTTCGTCGCCGAGTGACCTTCTTCGCGTTGGAAGGCTTTCGCGGGCACTGAGCAGTCTCGTGACGGCTGTGGGTGTCTTGCCGACTCAGCCTTCGGGCTCGAACTTCAAAGCAACCCCGTTGATGCAGTACCGGAGCCCGGTAGGGCGCGGACCGTCGGGAAAGACGTGGCCGAGGTGGGCTTCGCATTTGGCGCAATGCACCTCCGTCCGCCGCATGAAGAACGAGTTGTCCTCGCTCTCGCCGACCTGGCCGTCTTCGGCCGATCGCATGAAACTCGGCCAGCCCGTGCCGCTGTCGAATTTGTCGCTGGATTTGAACAGCGGTGCACCGCAGCAGACACACGAGAACAGTCCCGGGCGCTTCTCGTTGTTGAGCGGGCTGGCGAATGCGCGCTCGGTGCCGTGCTTGCGCGCGACCCGATAGGCCTCGGGGCTCAGTTGCTCCCGCCACTCGGCGTCGGACTTCACGACCTTGCCGGCAGCGGTCGGCGAGTTTTCCTGCTCCTGTGACATGTCGATACTCCATGAAGTCTGGGGCGATGGGCCACTTCGAACCGGTCTGGGACAACATGGGGTGGGCCGGCGCCGCTGTCCATGCAGATCCGTTGCAGATCCAGCGGGAAGCAAAGGTGTTTCGGTCCCTGGCCGGGCGCCAGTATCGGGCCTTCTGTATCGCCCCTTCAGTATCGATCAAGTTCTCGGCTCAGGCTATATTCCTGAATCGGTGACTTTGCGCACCGTTCGGCTGGCTGCTTTGCAAGTGGCTGGATCGGGGTGGCCGGTGGCAGAAGGGCGAAAGCGCGCAGGCTTCGCACTTCGCGGGGGCGACACGCCCCGGCGGCTGGCACTGCGACGCTGGC
>CAMAYR010000236.1 GCA_945862355.1 Devosia equisanguinis
TGTCGTGTCGGTGTCCGACTGCACGATCTCGAAGCTTCGCATCCCATCACCTGCCGAGTGAGCCGCCCTCGACAAGAGAAATAGCTGATTCGCAAACCAACCCAGACCCTTACGCCATCACCACCGGATCGGAGTTACGGAAGCAGGTATCAGTAAAACGACATCCGATCGGCGCGGCGTCGGCTAAACGTTTCGTTCACCATGCTAGACCAGGATCGTTCGCTGGCGAGCCTCGGTCGGAAGCCTAAAGCCCCAGGTCAGCAAGAAAGCCTCAGGCCAGCAATACTGGGCTGGAAAGTTCGAGTAGCCGCCAAACAAATGCCCCGATGCTGCGCCAGCCAAGAGCATCAGGATATCGAACGATAGCCCGAACAGGAGAGTCCCGATGACTTTCATGCAGATCGTGCGCCGCACGATCACGGCATCCCTAGCCACAATGGCCGCCATCGCCATGACCACGGCAAGCGCCAGCGCACAGTTCCAATGGGACTGGGGCGGGGGCAGCATGATCGGCGGCAGCGGCGCATCCAGCGTCCGCTTCTCGCCCCAGTACCAGGCTGGCCAGATCATCGCCAGCTTCTCCGACCGCCGCCTCTATTACGTGGTGCGCCCCGGGCAGGCCATCGCCTACCCGATCGCCATCCCACGCCAGCAAAGCCGCTGGCAGGGTGTGCTGCCGATCACCAGCAAGCGCGAGAACCCGTCATGGACGCCGACACCGACCATGATCCGCGAGAACCCGCGTCTCCCGCGCTGGGTACCCGGCGGCCACCCGATGAACCCGATGGGTGTCCGCGCCCTCTATCTGGGTTCCAGCGCCTATCGGATTCATGGCACCGACGCACCGTGGACGATCGGCCAACCGGTGTCCAAGGGATGCATCCGCATGTACAATAAGGATGTGATCGACCTCTACAATCGCGTGCGGGTCGGCGCGAAGGTCACTGTGACTTGGCAGAGCTTCACCTCCGTCGCCTCGGCAATGTGACCCGGCGGCGATACCCGATCTGGAAATGACGAAGGCGGCCATCGGGCCGCCTTTTCTATTTTCCGCATCGCACAGCACAGCACAGCACAGAGCCAAGCGAACTTCACCGCTATCGTTGGTCACCCACGGGTGACCTTCAGTTGCTCACGACCAGCCGCGGCCGGCCGAACGCCGTCTCGAGGCGAGCGCGCTGCTCACCGACAGGGTCTGAAACGACACCCGAGGCCGCAGTACCCGGCGCATCAATCGCACGCTCCAATTGCAGCACGCGGTCGGTGAGCTGGAAGCTCTCCTCGATCAGCGCGCGCAACGACGCCGGCAGCGCCTCGAATTGGGAGTTGTGCGTCGGCCGGCCACTTCCGCCGATCTTCAAGCGGGTGCGCTTGGCGGCTGCTTCCTCCGCCGTGATCTCGCCGTTCTTGAGGCTGCGGCGCACGATGAGCCAGGAGGCGAGCTCGAGCAGCCGTGTCGTGAGCCGCATGCTCTCGGTGGCATAGGCGACCGACGCAGCACCCTGGAGGCGCTTGGCCTCCGTGCGGCCATCGGCGTCGAGATAAGCGGCGGTTCGCTCCACCAGCGCCATGCCGTCGGCGAACAGCCGATCGAACTTGGACGATCCTGCCAGCCGCTCAGCGAACGACACGAGTTGTGGATGCGAATTCAAATGGGACATGACTGACGCTTTCCAACCACGCAACATGATACTGCAGATCCTCTGCGCATCGATAGAGCAAGCTTCACGCCACGCTCGCAGAGGCCGGTTAACAAGTCGCCCCAAAATAGGATGTTTTCGTGGCCGCGACCACGCCTAAAAAAAACGAGCCGCCCTTTCAGGCAGCTCGTGAGTTGACAGGGAGGCGTCAAACAGAGTGGACAGGGACCACTCATGATCCAGAACGACTGGATACGACAATGAATAGTTCGGGCAGGTTACTTTCCCGTTAAGGACGAGCACACCCGGCACACGCAGCCCGTTTACTTCTCGCATCCCGCAGCCAGCTCGCACCACGCTATCCAAACAGAACCCGGACGCGTCAGTCCTTGAACAGAGCCTCGGCGGCGGCGACGCGGGCACGCTTGGATTCGAGCTCGCCCTCGACAAGGCCGATCTCTTCGCGAAGCGCCACGATGCGCGCCTCCAACTCGCTGACGGAGAGCGCCTCGAGCTTCTCGCCGACGACGATTTGCGGTTTTGGCTTGGGGAGTAAATCTTCAAGATCCATCGCGCGTATCCTTCTCGCCTACGCCTGTTTCGTTCGGGCTTCTCATTGCCCTTCGAGGGGTTCTCGCTGCGCTCTCGACTGTCCTTCCGCGCCCTTGCCCGGCGCGAAACGGCATGCCACGTGTGGCACCAAGGACTACGACATTTGCCGGAGAAGACCATGCCTGACGCCATCCCCGCAACAATGACCGCCGTCGAGATCCGCGGAAAGGGTGGCCCCGAGGTCCTCGTTCCCGCGAACCTGCCAACACCACAGCCGCAAGCGGGACAGATCCTGATCAAAGTCGCAGCCGCCGGCGTCAATCGGCCAGACGTTTTGCAGCGCCAGGGCAGCTATCCACCGCCCCCCAGCCACTCTCAACTTCCCGGCCTGGAAGCCGCTGGCGTCGTCGTGGCCGTGGGCGCGGACGTCACCCGTTGGCAGGTCGGCGACAAGGTGTGCGCGCTGCTGAACGGCGGAGGATATGCGCAATACGCGATCGCGGAGGACACCTCGGCGCTGCCCGTACCGGCCGGACTATCGTTTGTCGAGGCAGCAGCGGTGCCTGAAACATTCTTCACAGTCTGGCACAACGTGTTCGAACGCGGAGGGCTGGCGGCCGGCGAATGGTTCATGGTGCACGGTGGCTCGAGCGGCATCGGGACGACGGCGATCCAGCTTGCCGCCGCATTCGGTGCGAAGGTGATCGCTACTGCGGGTAGCGCGGAGAAGTGCAAAGCCTGCCTCGAGCTCGGGGCGGCGCGCGCCGTCAACTACCGAACCGAGGATTTCGTCGCTGCCGCCAAAGAGGCAACGAGCGGCAAAGGCGTGAACCTTACCCTCGACATGGTCGGGGGACCATACACCGAAAAGAACGTGGTCGCCGCCGCCGAGGACGGCCGCATCGTGCAGATCGCTACGCTGATGGGTATGGAATCAACCATCAACATGGCGCGCGTGATGGTGAAGCGCGTAACGTTGAGCGGCTCGACGTTGCGGCCCCGACCCAAGCTTGTGAAGGGTGGCATCGCAGCCGCACTCGAAAAGAATGCATGGCCGCTGTTGGCGGCGGGCAAGGTCAAGGTGGTGATCGACCGCACTTTCCCACTCGCCAGTGCTACCGACGCTCACCGCCGCATGGAGGAAGGCTCGCATATCGGCAAGATCGTGCTGACAGTATGAGACCGGTTCTTATTTGATGTGCCACCCTCGCGCGATAGGTAGCGCGCGCGATGAAGTACACGCCGCAATCCGCAGAAGGCCTGACCAGATTCCCGCGGACAGCCCCAGCAGTCGACCGAACCTCAGCCTTTTGCCTTCCCGCTCACCTTTTTGCGCGGCTTTCTGGTTTGCCGCGTGGTGTCGGCAATCTTGAGAATAAGCTCGGCCAGCTCCGGCTCATCTACCGAAGCCGCAGCATTCACCGGCGTATACCACCGGCGCTCGCGCTCGTTGCTCTCGGGCCAGACGTCCATCTCCTCCTCGACCACGAGCAGGAAAACCTGCACCCTGACCGGCACGATGTCGGAAGCGCGGCGCTTGTCGTAGGTGTAGGTGCCGACAGGCTTCTTGGAGATCCGGCCGCGAATGCCGGCCTCCTCGCGCGCCTCCTCGGCCGCAGCCTTCCAATCCTTGACGCCGGGCCAAGGCCAACCCTTTGGTATCACGAACCGGCGGGTCTCGCGCGACGTCACGAGCAGCACCCGCAGCGCTCCGCTCTTGTCGCGCCGCACCGGCAATGCGCCAACCTGCTTCTTCCAATCCATACCCGAGCCTTACCATACGGCACGGGCGATTCGTGCTCCGCCCCGAGCGGTCGCAGCGCAACACCGACAGATCACGAGCCTAGCCACCATGATGCGCGAGGCAGAGGCCCCAAGAAGCCCCAATCGTGCCCAGATCGTGCTCATGGCCCGCTCATCTCGAAAACGACCGACACCAATCCACGTTTGTCACAGAAGCGTCACAACCGCTCTCCCTGCCAGCTTTGAGCCGGTCTCACAAGAACAGCGGCCGCTTTTTCCCCAACCTGCGACAATGCACGCATGCAGCAGGTACTGGAGCCTCTGGCCAGAAACGCGGGGCAGTCGCACAATACGCTAAAAGCCGGTCCTGCCGCGGAGGAATCCTTCATGAATCCTGTGTCCATAGCCCAGAGCCAGCGCAATGCCATGCACGGCACCAACAAGCTCACCATCGGGCTTTTCGGCGCCAACTGCTCATCAGGCCGCGCCGTCACGCTCGTCCCGGAAAGGTGGAGCGGGGACATGGCTGACTGCATGAAGCTCGTTGGCCTGGCCGACGAGGCCGGCATCGACTTCATGCTGCCCATCGGCCGCTGGAAGGGATACGGCGGCGACACCGACTACCAGGGCGCCACCTACGAGACCATCACCTGGGCGTGCGGGCTGCTCGCAGTATCGAAGAGAATTTCGGTTTTCGGCACCGTACACGCGCCGCTGTTCAATCCCATCATCGCAGCCAAGATGATGATGACGGCCGATCACATCGGAAAAGGCCGCTTCGGCCTCAACATCGTCTGCGGATGGAACGAGGACGAGTTCGACATGTTCGGCGTCAAGCCGGGCGACCACGAGCGGCGCTACGAGTTCGCCCAGGAATGGTGGGATGCCATCCAGCTCGCATGGAGCGACAAGGAAAACTTCGACTACACGGGCCAGCATCTCCAGCTCAAGGGCATCCGCGCCAAGCCCAAGCCCTACGGCGGCTCGCGGCCCGTCGTGATGAACGCTGGCGCCTCGCCGAACGGCCGCGCCTTCGCGATCCGCAACTGCGACGCATTCTTCACGCGTGCGGACCGCGACAGCCTCGACGAGACGAAGTCGCGCGTCGCCAACGTGAAGGCGCAGGCGCGCGAACTCGGCCGCGAGATGGACGTCTACACCGTCGGTGTCGTCACCTGCCGCCCCACGACAAAAGAGGCGCAGGACTACTATCGCCATACCGTCATCGACAATGCCGACTGGAATGCGGTCGACGGCATTCTCAGGAAGAAGAACCTCTCCATCGAGACAGTCGGCGAGACCGAGTTCTGGCGCCATCGCAGGCACTATGCCAACGGCATGGGCGGCTATCCCCTCGTCGGCGATCCCGACCAGATCGCGGGGGAACTCGCAGACCTTTCGCACGCAGGCCTGCGCGGCATTGCGGTGTCGTTCGTGAACTATCTCGACGAACTGCCCTACTTCGTTCAGGAGGTCATCCCCCGCCTGCAAAAGTTGGGATTGCGGGCTTGATGCACGCGTTGCTCGACGAGGTCCGCCCCACAGCACACCCTCAATGCTGCTGGTCGCGGCCGAAGTAGACGTCGAGCTCGTCCTTTATGTTGTTGACGGCCTGACGCCAGTCGCCAGCGCGTGGTGGCTCGGACACCGCCTCCGCCGCCTTGTCCATGCCCGGCACCTCGGGCGCCAGGGGGGCGGCAGCGGCTGCGATCGCCTGCGGCCTCTCCGCCGCGATTGGAAATGCGCCGATGCACGAAGCGAGGCATTGCAGCTCCTGCAGGATCGCGACGCGGCGCGCCTCGTGGGAAAGCGTCAGGTCGCGCACGTCCGCCAGCAATTCCTGGTCGACCTGGGCCAGCGCCCCGCCGAGCGCCCGGATCAACGTCTGCTCGTTGCGCGCCACCTCTGTCAGCCGCGCCTGCATATCTTCGACGTACTGCAGCATCTTCGTCATCGAAATTCCTCTCGCCTAGCCTCGAATGACGCACCGCAACACACGCGAACCGACGCAACCGAATCGCTACAGCCAAGGAATTTCGGCGAACAATCCGCTTGAAATGTGGTCGCACCTACCGGTCGCGGGCCGATCTACGCACCGGCGCCCTGAATGTGAGCACTTGAATGTCCGCGCGCTATCGCCTTCAATCGCGGCCACCACAGCAGATCGACAACGGGAGCGCCGGACGGGACATGGCAGCGAAGGGCTACGACTACATCATCGTCGGCGCAGGATCAGCGGGCTGCGTGCTCGCGGGCAGGCTCACCGAAGGCGGCTCCAAGAGCGTGCTACTGCTCGAGGCGGGCGGAAGCGACAACCATCCCTACATCAAGGTGCCGCTCGGCCTCGGCAAGTTGCACGATCACAAGATGTACGACTGGGGCTACGACTTCGAGCCCGAGCCGAACATGGGCGGCCGCGAGATCGAGGCCATGCGCGGCAAGGTGATCGGCGGCTCGTCGTCGATCAACGTAATGGCCTACGTGCGCGGCAATCGCGGCGACTACGACCGCTGGGATCGCAAGGGCGCCAAGGGCTGGACCTACAAGGAGGTGCTGCCCTACTTCCGCCGAATGGAGACGTTCGACGGTGGCGAGGACACCTGGCGCGGCGGCAAAGGCCCGCTCGGCGTCATCGTCGGCCGCCCACCCGACCCGATCTGGGACGACTGGCTCGATGCCGCGCGCGCGGGCGGCTATCAGGTCAGCGACGATTTCAACGGCAAGGAGCAACTCGGATTCTCGCGCTCCCAGTACACCATCAAGGACGGCCGCCGCTGCTCTGCTGCCGTCGCATTCCTGCATCCCGCGCGCGGCCGGTCTAACCTGACGGTCGAAACCAACGCATATGCCACCCGCGTGCTGATGAACGGCACCCGCGCGGTCGGCATCGAGTACGAGCAGGGCGGCGAGCTGAAGACGGCGCAAACCGACGGCGAGGTGATCCTGGCGGGCGGCGTGTTCAACTCGCCGCAACTCCTGATGCTGTCTGGCATCGGACCGGCTGAGCACCTGAAATCCCACGGCATCAAGACACTCGTGGATCTCCCCGTCGGTCAGAACCTGCAAGACCATCTGGCGGTTTGGATCATGTGGGCGCGTCCGGAGAACACGAGCCCCTTCCGCGACCTGCTCCGCGCCGACCGCATCTCGACAGCGTTCGTGCGCGCCTATCTCACCGGCAAGGGGCCGGCGACGGTTCCCCCGAGCGGTCTTGCCGCTTTCACACGCTACAACCAGGAGCTGACCGCACCGGAGATCCAGTTCCTGTTCCGCAGCGCTCCGAGCCATCCGCACATGTGGTTCCCGGGCATAAAGCCGGCCTACCAGGACATGTTCGGTATCCGCCCTGTGTTGCTCCATCCGGAGAGCAAGGGCGAGGTGCTGCTGCGATCGGCGAACCCGCACGATCGGGTGCGGCTCATCCCGCGCTTCTTCTCAGCGCAAAGCGACATCGCGACCTTGCGCGAAGGCTACAAGCTGGGGCTCGATGCTGTGCACCAGACGGCGCTCGACAAGTATCGCGGCACCAGGGTCGATCCGCCCGAGGCCAAGACCGACGCTCAGATCGAGGCCTGGATCAAGTCCAAGGCGATCACCGCGCATCATCCGTGCGCCACGTGTCCGATGGGTGCGGAGGGCGACAAGGCCGCCGTGCTCGACCCGGAGCTGCGCGTGAAGGGAACACAGGGTCTCCGCGTGATCGATGCCTCGTCGATGCCGGATCTCATTTCCGGGAACATCAACGCCGCCGTACTGGTCATCGCGGAGAAAGGGGCCGACATCTTGCGCGGCCAGCGGATGGCGCCGGCAGAGGCGGCCTAGTGTTCCGTCTCAGACATTTGCTACCCCCTGCGTCTGGGTTCCGGGCAAATGTCTGAGACATCAGGAACACTGGCAACACTAAGATTCTAGTGTTGCAGTTGTCACTGACGCTTGGCAGACCACCCTGCAACAACCGGGGACCAA
>CAMAYR010000237.1 GCA_945862355.1 Devosia equisanguinis
CCAGCGTCGCAGTGCCAGCCGCCGGGGCGTGTCGCCCCCGCGAAGTGCGAAGCCTGCGCGCTTTCGCCCTTCTGCCACCGGCCACCCCGATCCAGCCACTTGCAAAGCAGCCAGCCGAACGGTGCGCAAAGTCACCGATTCAGGTATGAGGAACGGTCGATGCCGATCGATTTAGACAAGTCCGCACGTGCGCTGATGCAACTTGAACATCTGGCTGCTGCGGGCGGGACGAGTGGCGCTGCCGGCTGGCCGCTGCTCGCCCGGTTCGTCTGGCGGGAGCGGCAGTTGGCGCGCTGGGCGGCCGGGCGGCGGACCACGCTCTTTGCCTACGAGTTCGTCCGCTTCGGTGTGAAGCAGGCGTGGGCTTGTCTGTTCGCCGCGCTGATGCTCGTGCTGATCGTCGGGACCTGGGCGCTCTATCCGAAGGGTGCCGCGCTCGCCCGCTACGACTTCCTGGTGCTTGCAGCGATCGCGATCCAGGCAGCGATGCTGTGGGCGCGGCTCGAGACGTGGGAGGAGGCGCGCGTCATTCTCGTGTTCCACGTCGTCGGCACCGTCATGGAGATCTTCAAGACGGCGATGGGCTCCTGGGTCTATCCGGAGGAGAGCGTTTTGCGGATCGCCGGAGTGCCGCTGTTCACGGGCTTCATGTATGCCGCCGTAGGCTCGTTCATGGCGCGCTGCTGGCGATTGTTCGATTTTCGCTTCACGCGGCATCCCCCGCTTTGGGCGCTGGGTGTTCTCTCGCTCGCGATCTACGTGAACTTCTTCACGCACCACTTCGTGTGGGACGTCCGCCCTGCACTGATCATGGCCGCCGTGCTGCTGCTGGGGCCCGGCGTCATCCACTACAGGATATGGCGCGTCCACCGCCGGATGCCGCTGTTGCTCGCAGCGCTGCTCACCGCAGGCTTCATTTGGCTCGCGGAGAACATCGGTACGTTCGCGGGGGCGTGGATCTATCCCCATCAGCGCGGGGGCTGGACGTTCGTGTCGCTGGCCAAGCTCAACGCGTGGTTCCTGCTGATGATCCTCAGCTACACCATGGTGGCGGCGATGAACGGCGTGAGGGCGGCTTCTGCGTTGGGGGCGGGGCGGGTTCGGGGAGTGAAAACCGGCAGCAGCTCAGCGAGTTCTGCCGTCGGGGCCGGCATTATCGTCCGCCAGACGTGAAGGCGGAGGAGCCCCACAGACCAGGCAATGACTTCGCAAATCATGGGCCAGGTCCGCACGTCGCGGTCTGTTTATCCCCATCGCAATAGGCACTGAGGAATAATGAATGAATAAATGCCTTGCCGATGCGGATCCAAAGTGCTACGCAGATCCCAAGATTTTGGCCAGACACTCAGGCAGTTGCCCCCAAATATTTGGGCGCACGCTCAGACTTCTCAAAAAATCGACTACCCACTTTGGCTCGCGGCACTTCGCGAGTTGATTAGCATATGTCTACCTAGAGGAACTACAATGCAAATCGGTACCGTGAAATTCTACAACGATCAAAAAGGCTACGGCTTCATTCAGCCCGAGGACGGTTCGAGCGACGTGTTCGTTCATGCAACCGCTCTCGAGCGCGCCGGCATGAGCCCGCTGAGAGAAGGCCAGAAGGTGTCGTTCGACACCCAGAAGGACAGCCGCTCGGGCAAGATCGCTGTCGGAAACATCCAAGAGGCCTGATCCTCGCGTCACGCGATGGATTAGAGCATGCAGTTTTGGCCGCCTCTTCGTGAGGCGGCCATTTTCATTTCCGGCGCCATGTTGGCGGACGCGGGTGTGCGTCGACGACGACAGGGGTCGCAACCGTTGAGCGGTGATTGCATCATGCGTCGACCGTTCGCCGCCCATTGAAGCGTGGCCGAGTGACCGGCCAATTCCCGCCCTCCGCCCTCCGCAACGGGAAGCGGAACCGACGGCCTCACACAACTTGCTGGCCGCACGATGTGCTTCCCGAGCGAACGGTGCGCTGGCGTTTGTGACGCCGCATTCTACCGCCATGCTGCCCGTCAGGCGGGCCTCGGCATCAGCGGAGCCGGTCGAGCGTATCCGACAGCGCGGCCAGCACATCCATACCGGCGGTCCAGAAGCGATCTATGCCGGCGGCGCGCAAATCGGGCTCGTGAGGTCCGGGGCGTCCGGCTAGAATGACGTGGCGCGCGCCGGCCCCTTTCAACGTCATGGCAATGGCTTCGGCGAGCAGCGCGTAGGTCTCGTCGGAACCGCAGATGCAGGCGATCTGCGCGCCGCTTTCGTCGAACGCGAGACCAGCTTCCGCACTCGCCGTGAATCCGTCGGTTGCGATGACGCCGATTCCTCCTGCGGCGAGCAGGTTGGTGATCCACATTGTGCGCGCGGCGTGCTCGGCCTGGGGCCCGAGCGAGGCGAGGAACACGCGGGGCGTGGGGCGGATCTTATCGGCTGCGTCCCGCAGGGCCTCGAAGGGTTCGGCGAGCCGGCGAAGCGGCAGCGGCCTGGCATGAGCGCGGGCGTCGGGTTGTGAGGGGAGCTGCCAGCGTGGCGTCGTCGATCCGTCGTCGCCGATCTGGGGGAAGGCGGATACGCCGGTCAGCTCGATGTGGCGCGTGGCGATGTCCTTCGCGCGCGCTTCGGCCACTGCTGCGATCTGGTCCTGGACGAGGCCACTCGTCAGTACCGCCTGCATTCCGCCCTCGCCCTCCCATTCCTGGAAGATGCTCCATGCTTTCGCCGCGAGTTCGTCGGTCAGGCGCTCCACGGCCCACGATCCGCCGGCAGGGTCCATGATGCGCCCGAGGCCCGCCTCCTCGCGCAGTACGAGGCCGACGTTGCGCGCGATGCGGGCGGCGAGGGCGTCAGGGGGGCCGAGCGCCCAGGTGTGGGGAAGTGCGGTGATCTCGGTGGCGCCGGTCATCGCGGATGCGGCGGTTGCAGTGGTGATGCGCAGCAGGTTCACCCAGGGATCGCGGCGGGCCATCATGCGCGCTGACGTGGTGACGGCGAACTGCATGCGGCCGGCGGACGTGCGTGCGCCGCAGGCGTCGGCGATACGTGTGACGACGCGGCGGGCGGCGCGGAGCTTGGCCATCGTCAGGAATATGTCGGCGTCGGCGGACATGGCGAGCGCAATGCGCGGCAGGGCTTTGGCTGGGGTGAGGCCCTCGCCTTCGAGGCAACGTAGATAGGTGACCAGCGTGGCGGCTAGGGCCGCGATCTCTTGGGCCTCGGATGCGCCTGCGTCATGATAGGGCCGCGCGTCGGCAGTCAGGCTCGCGCTGCAGAAGAGCGCGCCTGACGAAGACGACGTGGGGAGCCAGGGAATGCCGGCGGCGAGGCCATTACCGTCCTTGCGTAGCAGGATCAGCTCGCCGGTCCGCGCTAGTGTGCCGAGCGGGTCGATGCCGAGCCGCGCGACGGACGAGATCGCGTTGCGGGCGCGGGCAATCGTGTTGAGCGCCAGGGCTGCGTGGATCGCGTGGGCGCCCGGCTCGAGGGAGATACGGACGCGGTCGAGCGGCAGGGGAGCGAGGGCTGCTTCGATGGTGGCGAAATTGGCAGGCAGGCCGGTCTGGCCGGGGGCTGCGAGGCGGATGGTGACGGCATCGGCTCCGTTCTCGATATCGTCCAAGGCGGCGGCGGCAAAGGTTTCTGGCGTGGTCTCGGGGCGGACCTGCGCGATCATCCAGCCACGCGAGAAGTCGGGGGGGAGCCTTCGCGCATCGTCGCGGCTGTTCCCGCCGTCCGTGCTCTCGGGCGTATACAGCGGCTCGATCCCGATGCCGTCGGCGGTGCGTGCGACAAGGCGTTTGGAGAAGTCGGCGCCCTTCAGCACCTTGTCGACGAGGGCGCGCCAGTGCGCGTCGTCGGCGGCCGGGAAGCCGGCAGCGAGTGGGGGGATCGGTCGTTCTAGTGGATCTGTCGGCATGGGGCTTCCGGGCGGCGTTGGTTCGCGCGCCCCAGCATAGTCTCTGGCGCGGTGGGCGCCATGCGGCGTTTGTCGGAGACGCGTTGATCGGCACGAAGGCCGTGCCGCAATAGTCGTCGGCGTACCGCGGGCGCTGGCGACGTAGTTGCCGTCAGTGTTGGTGGGCTGAGGCGCACGAAGTCGGCGCTACGCCGACGCGAAACCGGGTGCCTTAGACTTCAGGCGCTCGCGCACGAGATCGAGGTGGGTGCGCAGATTGTAGAATTGCTCGGCGAACTGGATCGGTACGGGCAGGCGGCCGACGGCGTCGTCGATCTCGTCCAGCTGGCGATGGATCTGGCTCGTCTCGTCAGCCGTGTCCGCTCCGGACCCGAGGTAGGCGACGTGGTCCTCCACCTCCTTGAGGCGGGTGTACCAGTGCAGAAGGCGCTGCCGGAAAAGGCCATTTGTAGAGGGCGGGTAGTACTTTCACGAGGGGGATCAGCACGGTGAGTAGCGGCACGAGGAACACGACGGCGCGCTCGGCGAGGTTGGCGATCCAGTACGGCAGGATGCGCTTCCAGAAGGTCGGGCCCGATTTGTAGTAGCGCAACGCATCCGGATCCATTTCGAAGGCGGGGTCGGTGTGGGTTGGGAACTCGCCGGCCTTCGCGAACAGGCTGCCCTTGCCGTGAACCTCCTGGGCGGCTTCTGCAAGCAGCGCGATGATGGCCGGGTGGAGCTCGTTGTGGACCACGAGGGCCGCTTGGGGGGCGACCATCGAGATATCGCGATCGGGGATGTTGGCGGCTATGTCGAACACGCCTTGCGGCAGAGTGAGACGGGCCAGATAGGGGAACACCTTGGTCAAGGCTTCAGCCTGCGCGAGGCTCATCAGCTTGATGCTGGTGTCCGTGACCAGCTCCTGGATCAGCGGAGCCTGTGGTGCGAGCGCCAGGAAGACGACGTCGATTTCACCTTTGCGCAGCGCGGCGACCGCGGACTGACCGGTGAGCGGCAGCAGCGTTGCATTTCGTGGGGTGATGCGCGCAGCTTTCAGGATGTCGTCTGCGAGGGCGCGCGTACCGCTGCCGTCGCCGCCGACGGCGATGCGCTTGCCGGCGAGGTCGGCGAGGCGGTCGGTGGTGGGGCCGCGGTAGAAAATCCACAGCGGCTCATGGAACACGCGCCCGATCGACAACAGGTCCGGCGCGGTCTCTGAATTGCCGATGCCGCCCTGCAGCAGCCCGATCTGGACGCTGGGGCTCGGCTCCCGCAGCCGCTCGAGGTTCTCGATGGAGCCGGCAGATGTCTGCACGTGGAGCGTGACGCCGTGGTGCGCGAGAATCTCCGCATAGCGCTTGCCGAAGGCATAGTAGCCGCCGGTCTCGCTGCCGGTGGTTATCACGACCTGCTTGGGGGGCGGAGGCGGCATGAAGCGCAGCGCGAGCAGGAAGGCAAGGATGATCACCACGATGGCAGGGCCGAGCGTGAGCAACAGCTCCCAGCCCTGGGCTATGGAGGGTTTCGCGACAAATGCGCGCCGTTTCGTGCCCACGTTTTTCAGCATAGGCTTCAACATCTGCCGCTCCCATCCCGTTGCGCGGGTGCGCATCCTTGCACGTCGAAACGGGGTTCCGATTCGAGCGGCTGCCGGGGCAGGATATGAAAATCATGGCGGCCAGGACAATACGGCGTGGTCGGATATGAAGCTATAATCTCATGATCCGACGGGCGGCCCCGCCGAAAGGTCGAGGCAGAGAACGCCGTCGTGACCGTTCGGTGTGATGGCGCAGCACGGGAGGGATGTATCAGGCAGCGCGCGTCGTGCCTGCGGCGGCTGGTGCGGCAAGGGTTGGAGCAAGTTTGATCCCGACACCGGCGAGCGAAGCCACAACCCCGGTGACGGCGGTTCCGCTGAGCCGGGTCGCGGCGAGCCGCTGGCCGAGGCGGGTCGCGTCGGCGATGGTGACGGGTTCGCCGGTAATTATTTCGATGCGCTGCAGCTCCAGCCGGAGCATCGCGCGGGCCTCGGTTGCGAGCGGGCGGTAGGTGGTGACGAGGGCGCCTTGGCCGATGGGAGCAGCGATCGTCTGGTGCCGAAACGGGCGAATGGGTTCGGCGAAGGCGAACGGATTCGCCGTGAACGGGGCAGGGAACAGCGCGCGAGCCTCGCTCAGCGCCTCCTCACGCGAGGGACCGGAATAGCCCGAGGCTGCAAGCGCGGCGCTGGCCGTCGCTTTCTCAATCAGGTCACGCCAGCTCTCGAGTGGCCAAGCCTCGAGCGGGGACGTCTCGCTTTCAGGATGGGAGCTGGATCGGTTGGCGGCGATGGCCTCCTCGATGTCGAGCAGTAGGTCGAGCTCGGCGCCGGTGATGGCGAGCGGGCCTTCGTTGCCGTAGGCAAAAAGGAGCGCACGGATCTGCTCGACCTCGGCCAGCGTGATAGCCCCTGGGCCCAGGCTGGAACCGCCGCGCAGGGGGCCCTCGCCGGTGATGACGGCGTCGCGGATCTGGGCCAGCGCGAAGCACATCAGGCTTTCGGGCACCCAGCGGGCCTTGTCGATGACGTTGAGCAGCAGGTCGTGCTCGGTCTTGGAGCGGATGCGGCCGGCGCTCGAAATGCGCGCGATCAGCCAGCCGGCGTGGGCGGACGTGACATAGCCGGCTGGCTCGAGTTCGCGCACGACATAGTCGGTGAGCGTCTCGATGAAGAAATCGGCCCAACTCGGGTCGCGCACGCGCGCCAGATTGTGCGCCCGAAACATTGCGTCGATGTCGCCAGCGGGGATCTCGGTCTCCATCGCGAAGGCCCGTCGCAGGGTCGCGACATCGGAATCGCGAATGCTACCGCGCTGGCAGATCGCGTCGATCGCCATCAATCGGAGGGTGGACATGGCGCACTCACCTCGGCTGTAAACCCCACGGACTGCAGGCTACGGCGGGGATGGCTAACAACTGACTAACGTTCATACTCCGGGGAAAGGTCGGTCTCAGAGCGTGGCAGCCGGGCATCACTCGTCTGCTTCAGGGCCGTGCGAGGGAACCTGGGGGCTTGGATCGAGGCCGCTCGCGGGTATTGGTCCTCACATGAGCGTTGGCTACTCAGCCAAGCCTTCGCAAGACGGCGGCCGAGCGATGTGGTTGAAGCGATGCTTGTCGCCGTGTGGCGCGTGGCGCGGCACAGGTGTCTGGATTTGCGGAGTGCATGCAATTCATGGTGGATCAAACCTCCAATGCCGATTGGCGCGCTGCGTTCGACGCTGCGCAGGTCAGCCGCACGGTCAACGTCGTGTGCATGAAGTGGGGGACGCGCTACGGGGCGGAGTGGGTAAACCGGCTCTACGGCATGGTGCGCCGGAACACGTCGTGGAACATCAGATTCGTGTGCTTCACCGATGACAGCGCCGGCATCCGGCCGGAGGTGGAATGCCAGCGGCTGCCGGAGGTGCGGTTCGACGCGGGACGGATCGGGAAGTACTGGCCCAAGCTCGGGCTCATGCAGGAGGGGCTGGGCGGTCTGACGGGGATGACGCTGTTCCTCGATCTCGATCTCGTCGTCATCGACAGCATCGATCCGTTCCTGGAGCTACCAGGTCGCTTCCTGATCGTGCGGGAGTGGAAGGACCCGCATCTGGGGTACGGCAACAGCTCGGTGGTGCGGTTCTTCATCGGGATGGAAAAGGTTGTGCTCGACCGGTTCTATGCGACGCCGGAGGCGGATATCATCTCGAAGTACGCCTCCAAGGAACAGAACTTCCTGACCAAGGCGGTCGACGAGGCGACGTTCTGGCCGGACGCTTGGTGCGTGCCGTTCTCGCACGCTTGCCTGCCGCGCAATCGCATCGCCCGGTTCTTTGCGACGCCGGTGCAGCCCAAAGGGGGGAAGATCCTGGTGTTCTTCGGCTCGATCACGCCGGCCTCGGCGCTGCGCGGCGAGCACGAGATCAGGAAGCGTGTCGGCAAGGGCGGCTGGTGGCGGCCAACGCAGCGGCGCTTCCGGCCGGCGACCTGGATCGC
>CAMAYR010000238.1 GCA_945862355.1 Devosia equisanguinis
CACGTGGCCGATATGAAATCCCCGGAGTGGCGGTTTGCCGGGATTATTCCGCTGCCGCCTGCGAACCGCCGGCCTTGGCCTGCCTGGCTGCGATCTCGATCTCCGTCTCGGTGGCGCCGAGGGTGCGCCAGTCCGACGACTTCGGCACGATACCCTCGAAGGATTGCAGCGCGGAAAGTGGAACGCGCGGCTCGCTCGTGCCGATCGCAGGCCCACCGGCAGCGACCGTGTGGGCTGCTTCCACCATCTGCTTGCGGAATTCCACGATGGCGAGATCGGATGCGCCGAGGCGGTCGTGCGTGCGGTCCACGATCGGGCCCATGGACTCCCACATCGAGATGTCCTGGTTGGTGATGCCTGGCATGCCCGTGAAATTGCCGAGCTTCATCGCCTTGCGATCCTGGCGGTAGTTGTTCGCAGCCGTCCGTGTATTGCGATAGGTTTCGTCGAGGTCGATGCCGACGCGGTTGGAGTGAAGTTTGCGCCAGTCCTCTTGCGCGGGCACGGTGTCGCTGCCGAACGCCACGAAATAGAACGTCGTGCTGCCGTCGTCGCGGGGTACGTGCACGGTGCAGGAGCGGTGCAGGTTGTTTGGCGGTATGTGTACGATATAGGGGGCTACGAACAGCGTCGTGCGCACGTAGTCGTGGGTTGCCGCGTCCTTGATCGGTCGGCGGATCGCGGAATAGCGGAAGCCGTAGGACGTGCGCTGCACGACCATGCGCGGGGACTTGTCGGTCGAGGGCCGCTGCCATTGCGTGACTGTCGATTGCGCGCCGGGAACGCGGGCGGGCACCATGTCGGAGGAATGCAGCGAGGAGGAATGCGCGCTGTCGATCGAGCCCTCCAGCATCTGCGCCCAGTTGGCATCCACGATCACCTTGGTGGTGACGACGTTCGTCTCCGGAGACGGCTGCCACACGGGCGGCGAGAATTCCGGCATCGTCTCGGCCGGTCCCATGTAGGTCCAGATGAAGCCGCCGGTCTCGACGACAGGATAGGACTTGATCTTCACCTTGTCGCAGAAGCTCGATTCGGCCGGCTCGGACGCCATGTCGACGCACTGGCCTTCGGCGTCGAACTTCCAGCCGTGGTAGAGGCAGCGGATGCCCGATTCCTCGTTGCGGCCGAAGAACAGCGAGGCGCCACGATGCGGACAGGCTTCCTGGATCAGGCCGATGCGGCCGTCGGTGTCGCGGAAGGCGACGAGGTTCTCGCCGAGCAGTTTCACGCGGACCGGATCGCAGTCGGGCTCGGGGACCTCCTCGGAGAGTAGCGCTGGCAGCCAGTGGCGGCGGAAAATCTGGCCCATCGGCGCGTCGCCCTCGACGCGGCACAGCAACTCGTTTTCCTCGCGCGTCAGCATCTTCAGGCCCTCCGGTCGGTACGATGCTCGGTTCTTACCATGACGAACCGCTGGCCAAGCCACACGGCCTCGATGGCGAAGAAATATATTAGACATCTAAGATAGGCAAGTCGCTTCGGGGCCGCTTCGGTGTCGTTTCTGGTCCACTTCCGGGCATCGGCTCGACTACCCAGGCGCAATCCCGGACACGCCCTGGCCACCGCGTTGGGGCGCGGAATGGCTTGCGCCGCGCTTGCCGTCGCGCGGCCGAGCCGGTAGATGGTTAGAGCCCTAAGCATCGGGCCCGCCGGGTCCTGTTCTCGAAGATTGGAGCATCTGGTCCATGCCCGCCGACGCCGCCGCCGACACCGCCATGACACCTTTGCTGGTGTCGCGGGCCGAGCCGGCTGCCCAGGACATACGGCTGTTCGAGCTGCGCCGACCCGACGGCTCGGAGCTTCCCGAGTTCACGCCCGGCGCACACATCTGCGTGCTGACGCCGGACGGGCATGTCCGAAAGTACTCGCTCTGCAATGATCCCGACGAGCGTGACCGCTATCTGATCGCGGTCAAGCGCGAAGCGGCTGGCCGCGGGGGCTCGGCTGCCATGTTCGACAAGGTCGCGGCCGGCGATAGTTTGCCCGTCTCCGCACCGCGAAACGATTTCCCACTGGTGCCTAGCCCGGCGGGCTACACGTTGATCGCGGGTGGTATCGGCATTACGCCGATACTGTCTATGGCGCGCCATCTGAAGGCGACGGGCGGGCGCTTCAAGCTCTACTACCTGACGCGCTCCAAGGCGACGACGGCCTTCCACGACGACCTCACCGCGCCGCAGTTCCGCGGCATCGTCACGATCCATCACGACGAGGGCGATTCCGACAAGGCACTCGACCTGTGGCCGGTGCTCGAGAAGCCGCGCGGCCACGTCTACTGCTGTGGGCCGCGCGGACTGATGGAGGCAGTGCGCGACATGACGGGGCACTGGTCGAGTGCGGCCGTCCACTTCGAGGCCTTCCAGGAGCCCGAGAAGAACGCCAAGGAAGACCGCGCTTTCAAGGTCACGCTGAAAGCGTCCGGCGATGTCGTCGACGTGCCGGTCGGGACCACCATCCTCGAAGCGCTGCGCGCGGCAGGGCACACCGTTCCCTCATCATGCGAGAGCGGCACATGCGGCTCGTGCAAGACGCGGCTCGTCTCCGGCGACGTCGATCACCGCGATCTGGTGCTCACGGACCAGGAGAAGGCGAGCCACATCATGGTCTGCGTCTCGCGCGCCAGCGCGGGCGATCTCGTGATCGACATCTGAACCGAGCAGATCGAGGCGCGCCGATGACCAAGAGACGACTGCGGATCGGTATCGCCGGGCTAGGCCGCGCCTTCAGCATCATGCTGCCCGCGCTCGAGAGCGACAAGATCGAGATCGTCGCCGGGGCCGACCCGCGGCCGGAGGCGCGGTCGCGTTTCAGCACGGATTTCAAGGCGTTGGCCTATCCGACAGTGGAGGAAATGTGCGGGGATATGGCGGTCGAGGCCGTCTACATCTCGACGCCGCACGGCTTCCACCGCGCCAACGTCGTCGCTGCCGCGGCTGCCGGGAAGCATGTCCTCGTCGAGAAGCCGATGGCGCTGACACTCGAGGACTGCTCGGCGATGAACGCGGCGGCCCGCCAGGCCGGCGTCGTGATGGTCGTTGGCCACAGTCACAGCTTCGACCTGCCGATCCGTCGTGCCCGGGAGATCATCGCCAGCGGCGCGGTCGGCGAGCTCAGGATGATCACGTCGGCCTACTTCACCGACTTTCTCTATCGCCCGCGCCGTCGCGAAGAACTCGACACCGCGCAGGGCGGCGGCGTGATCTACAATCAGGCGCCCCATCAGGTGGACGTTGCTCGCCTTCTGGGGGGAGGGCTCGTGAAAAGCGTGCGCGCCAACGTCGGCGTGTGGGACCCCGCGCGATCGACGGAAGGCGCCTATCAGGCATTGCTGACGTTCGAGAGCGGGGCTACCGCCTCGCTAACCTACTCCGGCTATGCCCATCTCGATGGCGATGAGCTGGTCGACTGGGTGAGCGAAGGCGGGCTGCCGAAAGACCCCTCCCGATATGGTGCGACGCGCCGCGCGCTCGCCGCGGCTGCGAGCCTCGAGGACGAGGAGCAGCTCAAGAACCGCGTCAACTATGGCGGCGAAGGCTATGGCGGTCCGCAGAACGCGACCAGTGCGCCCGACCAGCAGCGCTTCCACCAGCATTTCGGCCTCGTTGTAGCGTCCTGCGATCGCGCCGATCTGCGCCCCACGGCGAAGGGCGTCCATGTTTACGCCGACGCCGAGCGCCGCTTCGATGCACTGCCCTCCCCGCTGGTCTACCGCGACGAGGTGATCGATGAGCTTTACGCGGCCGTGGTCGAAGGCGCCCCGGTCGTCCACAGCGGCGAGTGGGGGCTCGCAACGATGGAAGTGTGTCTCGCCATGCTCGAATCGCACAGGCAGGGCCGCGAGATCAGCCTCAGCCACCAGATTGCGTTGGAGGGGATCTGACCATGAAGCCCAAGCGCGATCTGTCGAGGGTATCTACTGTCCCGGATGCGGCCGACGACGGTACGATCGCGATCCTGCGCCACTGGCGCGAGGCCGTGCCGAACGATCGCGTCGCCCATCTCATCAAGGATGCGATGCGGGGGCTCATGCGGGCCCTTCAGATGCGGTTGGCCGAGCATTCCGTCTCGTTCGGCCACTGGACGTTCCTGCGAATCCTCTGGGAGAACGACGGGCTGACCCAGCGCGAGCTCTCCGAGCGTGCGGGACTTCAGGAGCCCACCACCTATGCCGCGCTGAAGGCGATGGAGAAGCTCGGCTATGTCACGCGCAAGCAGCTCCCCGACAGCCGCAAGAAGGTCTACGTCTTTCTCACGCCAAAGGGACGAGCGCTGAAGGGCAAGCTCGTGCCGCTCGCCGAGGAGGTCAACGAGGAGGCGCTGGCTGGCGCATCTGTCCAGGACATTGCCGCCACCCGGCGCACGCTGCTCGTCATAATCGAGAACCTCGCGCGGGACGAAGCGGAGCAAATGCGGCTCGAGCACCGCATTCCCTCTACGCGCGAGCTTGCACGGCTTGTGGCGGAGGCAGACGAGGCGTCGTCCTGATCGGGTAGAGACGATGCCTTTCTATTTCTTCATCGCCTTCGCGTAGTAGCTGGTGTCGATGTACTTCGCTGGCTCGGCTGCCTTGTTTCCGGCTTGCCGGCGCAGCGCGAGAACGGTGTCGATGCCCTTCATGTTCAGCTCGCCGCGCCGGTTCATGCCGCCCGGGCCGACCAGCCCGTCGTAGATGATGTTGGCGGTCGGCTCGTCGAGGCCTTTCACGCGCGCACGCAGCACCTCGACGGTGCCGGCGCGGTTGGCCACCAGCCACTCGGTCGAGGCCACCGTTGCACGAACGAGCGCCAGGACCGTCGCCTCGTTGGCTTTCGCCCAGCTCCGGCGGACGGCGTAGGTGCTGCCCTGGTAGGAGCCGATCTCGATTGCCGCGTCGCCGAGGATGCGGAAGCCGGCGGCCTTTAGCTGCTGGTCGTCAGGCGAGGAGATGGCCGCGATGACGGCCTTGCCTTCCTTCAGCGCCTTCACGCGCGCGCCGGTGCCGCCGACCTGGAGGATCTCGTAGTCCTTGCCTTGCACCATGCCGGTTTTGCGATGGATGATCTCGTACATCATCGTGGCATAGCCAGACTTCGGGCTGTCCACCGCAAGGGCCTTGCCGCGAATATCGGCGTAGGTCTTGATGTCGGGTGCCACGACGACGCTGTTGAAGCCGTTGTGTGCGCCCATGATGGATACGACGTCGAAGCCGGGGAGGTTGTCGCGGCCTTGGCCTTCCGTATAGGCGATGATGTTGTCGAATGCGGTGGTGGCGAAGTGATACTTGCCCTCCATCATGTTCCGCATCTGCTCGCGCGAGCCCGGTGTCCGGTCGAGCGTGACCTTCAGGCCCTCCTTGGCGAACAAACCCTTGTCCAGGGCGATCCACACGACGAGGTTGTTGGCGCCGCCGAAGCCGATCATGCGGACCTCGACCTGGGCGATGGCAGCCGTGCTGGCCATGACGAGAGCGACGCACGCCGTCGCCCAGCTCGCGATCAGTCTCGATGCGAATGGCATCATTGCTTTCCTCCCGGCAATTCGTTGGCCCGTGCCGCTCGATCGGCGGACGTCTTGGCAGATTCCTATACCGGCTTGTACCGGCCCGGCAATGCTCGGCGCACGGAAGTCGTCTCAGAAGCGTGTAAGGTAGACGAGCGTGCCATAGGGGTTGCGCGGGGCGGCGATGTCGCCCGACAGGCCGGCCGATGCCGAGATCTCACCGCCGAGCCATTCGTAGCGCAGGAAGCCGCCGCCGCGGCCGCTGTCACTGGCTGCGTTGCCAAAACCGCCGCCTTCAGCGCCGAGGGAGATGACCTGCGTCAGACGATAGCCTACCCGAAGCCTGCTGTTGTAGTTGCGGTGGGCCGTGGCGTAGGAGGCGTCGAGTTGGGCCCAGAATGCGGGAGTGATGTCGACCCAGCTCTCGAGTGCGGCTTTTGCACCGGTTGCCGGCCCGCTCACCTCGTTGGCTTCGTCGAACGGCGTCAGCAGGTGGCCGTCGAAAGTCGCGCCAGCGAACGCCTTGAGGGTCCAACTGCCCCACCCCATCTGATAGCCAGCCAGGACGTCGGCGGAGGCGGCCGTGCCGTAGACGGTCTGCAGCCGGCTGTCGACGTAGCCGGCATAGCGATATTCGCCGTAGCTGCCCGCCAGTCGCAATCGCACGCCATCTTGCGCGAGCTTGCCGAATGGCGCCCAGTTGAACCCGGCATAGGAAGACCATGCGTGCCGCGTCGCATCCACTCCCGTCCAGGCTTCCGCAGACCCGGCGAGGAATGGTGTGGGAAGCCCGGCGATTTGCGCCTCGAGGGGGGCTGTCCAACCGACGAGGCAAGCCACGGCACACGTTGCCGCGGCGCGGCGCGGCGAAAACCCGCTTCTGTGCATGTGACGCAACACGATGGTACTCGACGACGCAACAGGTACAAAGAAGCGGCAATGCTTATGGCGAGCACCGATCAATAATGCGGATCGAGCCGAGGTGCAGACAACCGACCACCGGTTGCATTGTGTGCAACGGTCCGGCGACGGGCAGCTCAGCAACACCGCGCTCAACACCACGCTCAACACGGGGCGCAATTGCGTCGAACCGACTGAAGCCGGGAAGTCTGCCCCCATGCGCACCTTCGAGAGCTGGCTCTATCCGACACCGCGGGGGCTCTATTGCGAGCCGGGCCGTTTCCACATCGACCCGAGCCAGCCCGTCGAGCGCGCCATCGTCACGCATGGTCATTCCGATCACGCACGGCCCGGTAACGACATGGTGCTGGCGACGCCGGAGACGCTTGCGGTCATGCGTCAGCGGTTGGGGACGACCGCAGCCGGCCGCGAGCAGCAGGCCCTCGCACTGGGCGAGACGCTCACGATAGGCGAGACGCGGGTGACGCTATATCCAGCGGGCCATGTGCTCGGCAGCGCCCAGGTGCTGATCGAGTACAAGGGCATGCGTGTTGTGATAACCGGCGACTACAAGCGCCGTCGCGATCCGACATGCGCTGCTTTCGAACTCGTGCGCTGCGACCTGCTCGTGACGGAGGCGACGTTCGGCTTGCCCGTCTTCCGCCACGAGCCCGACGACCGCGAGATCGGCCGGCTGCTCGCTTCCGTGGCGGCGTTTCCCGAGCGCACCCACCTCGTCGGCGCCTACGGGCTCGGTAAGGCGCAGCGGCTGATCGCACTGCTGCGCGAGGCAGGTTGGGACCGCACCATCTATCTGCACGGCGCGGTTGCCGGCATGTGCGACCTGTACGGGGCCCTCGGCGTCGACCTCGGAGCACTCGAGCCGGTGGCCGAGACGGACAAGGCGGCGCTCGCCGGGGAGATCGTGGTCGCGCCGCCATCCGCGCTCGCCGACCGCTGGTCGCGCCGGTTGGCCGATCCGGTGACGGCGTTCGCCTCCGGCTGGATGCGGGTGAAGGCGCGGGCGCGCCAGCGCGGGGTGGAATTGCCGCTCGTCATCTCCGATCACGTCGATTGGCCCGAGCTGATGGCGACGATTTCGGAGTGCGGCGCGGAGGAGATCTGGGTCACTCACGGCCGGGAGGACGCGGTGGTGCGTGCTGCGATGCTGATGGGGCGTCGCGCCCGCGCGCTGGCACTTCTCGGCCGCGAGGACGAGGCGGAATGAGCAAATGTCGTGTTCTCCGGCGATCCGGGACATCGTTCGTGCGAAGGTCGCAGCGGTAAAGTCTTGCAAAGATCGGGTCTGGTAACGACCGGGATGACGACATCCTGGATTGCTGAGAGAATTGGGTCGAACGAATGAACCCGGGAGAGAGAACATGGCCAAGGGTGCGAAACGAGCAGCAGCCGGGAGCACGGCTTCCCGGGCGGTCGGCAGCGTCAAGGTGTTTGCGTTCGCGCCGGAGAAGC